>NZ_QTMJ01000002.1:0-284690 GCF_003635485.1 Parabacteroides sp. AF19-14
TTGCGAACGTGGCTGCAAAGATAAGGACTTTTATTTTAAACCTCCAAATTATTTCGGAACTTTTTTTTCTAAAAGTTTGTTTCATCATTTTGTACCGGCGTTCTCTCTCGAATGCGGGTGCAAAAGTAGTGCTATAAAACATAACCTCCAAACTTTTTCGTAACTTTTTTGTGATATTTTTTTCATGTCTTAACAAGTTATATAATGTACGTGCAATAAGGCACAAGACATCGTATCCCTTATTTCATAATCCACTCATGTTACCTCCTATTTAAAGTAGCAAACGGTATTAAATAAAAAACTACTAACTAAAAACATTAGAATTAAATCAAAACAGTTTCTAATTCAAAAACATTTTTTTACAAGAACCACAAATTAAATGCGCCCTTTTTAGTTTACTGTATATCACATAATTATAAAGACGCACGTGTTTTCAAAAAAACATGTACGTCTTTTACCAGAAACACGTACGAGAATTTGGAAAAACATGTACGTGTTTTTTGACAAATGCATCAAAAACGGAAGTATTAAGAGAGAAAAATACAATAAGTATGGACTTTATTAATAATTAAAATGTTGGATGCCGATTCCGGTCTTAATATAATCGACGATAGTCACAATCATAGATTCCCCTCCTGCGGCATACAACTCCTCATAGTTCTTGGACGTACTAAGGAACTTTTGGAAATAAAAAACAAGAATAGTATAGAACACATAAATTTATTCCATATCTTTAGCAGAAACAAAATTAGAAACCATGATACACTTATTAATAAACACACTTGCCGAGAAAATGAATGATTTCCTTTCAAGCTATTATGAGCGAGCCGAAATTATAGTAGAAGCAGGAAGCATTGAAGCAACCCCTGCCGAAGATCAATCCGATAAAATCATACTTTCTATCGTAAACATCGAGCGGGAAACAGCCATGGGAATCTCTAGTCCTTACAGAAAGGCACAAGGCAATACATTCCAACGCACATCCCCACCATGGCATTTGAATATATATATTATGGTAGCCGCTATTTTCACCCCCAAAAGATATCTGGAATCCATACAAATACTGTCTGACACCATCTCATTTTTACAGCAAAACCCCAGTCTAAATATACCGGGGCAAGACATAGTAACACTTGAGCCTATTACTACCAGTATACAAGAACTCAGTAATATATGGAGTATTTTAGGTGGACACTATTATCCCTCAGTACTGTGTAAAGCACGAATGATCTCATTCGACGGAAAAGAAATAAAGGATATAAAACAAAGAATATCGAGTCAAGAAATAAATTAGGAAAAATGTTATCAAACATATGACAATGAATGCTTGATGTGTATTTTTTGTCTACTTTTGAAAATATTATTAATTATAAAATGAACCCATAATGAAAATAGAACCTTTAATCAATGTTGCATTTACTCATGAATATAATGACAAAAGCAATTCTTCAAGACTTTTCAACATAGAATCCAAAATAAAATCAAGGGCCGTATTAGGTGGGTCTCTATTTCCCTTCATTCATACAGAAGCAAACCGATACTCAATAGTTGGAGATAAAGAAGAGCTTCTTGATCATCTATCAACAACTCCGGAAGGCCTTAATTTTGAGTTTCGAGCACATTTGGCTGATCCTAATTTCTTATATTATACACGATCCCTTTTGCCTGATGAACAGAATGATCCGGATATACAAATAAGAATTATTGATAACCGGCTCAATCTGATGAGCGTAATCATTCATGTCACCAAGGAATTATTCAAAGCGGGGTGTCCTATAGAGAAAAACATACATTATCAAACAAAAGAAGCTTATTGGGACTTTATTTTGATCCCCCGTAACCCTGATTATATACCCACTGAGATTTTTATGGAGGATAATGGACCGGAAAATATTAGCTTCAAGAATCCCGAGCAAATCCGTTTCATGAATAAGGACATTTTTCGTATCAGCACAGAATATCCGATAAAGATTAAGGAAGAGTCTTATTACCAAAGAAGATCTGATATCACGATTTACGAGAAAAGAGAATATGCTAAAAGAATGCTATTAAGGCATGTTCCTGTTCCCTCTTTGGGACGTTTCCTTATAAAGGAATTACAATCTACCGAGAATTCTATTATACAAATTCTTTATATCTAAATCCTTAAAAAAATAACGTATGGCACAAATGAAAACCCCTGGCGTTTATATCATAGAGAAAAACGCTTTTCCTAATTCAGTCGTAGAAGTCGCTACCGCCATCCCTGCCTTTATCGGGCATACCCAATTCGCACGGGACGGTAACAAGGATTTGACCGATATCCCTTTCCGTATATCTTCTATGGCTGAGTTCCATTCGTTCTTCGGTTTCGCTCCCACCTTGCGATTCGGAATTCGTCCGGAAGATTCCGAGAGTGAGGACACCACCAATGACATAAACGTATTATTCCCCGACGGAAGTTGCCAGCTTACTTTGCCAAAAACGTTCTATGCTTTATATTATAATATGTTGTTGTTCTACGCTAACGGTGGAGGACCGTGCTATATCGTCTCCGTAGGAGATTATGAGCATGACTTTAAAAGCATAGACTTTACAAATGCGCTCTTAGCCTTAAAAAAAGAACAGGAGCCCACGTTGGTCGTCGTTCCGGAAGCCGTATATATGGAGGAAGGCGATTGTTACAAAGTTCAAACTGCCGCTTTGATGCACTGTGGTAACGATATGAAAAATCGCTTTGCCATATTAGATGTTTTCAACGGATACAAAGATGAAAACGGTGCGGTTATCAAAAGTTTCCGGGAAAATATAGGTAGCAATTTCCTTGCGTACTGTGCCTCCTATTATCCATGGATAAATACATCTATCGTCACCGAGAAAGATATCACTTTTTATAATATAGAAAAGGATAGTTTAGAGAAATTGGAGGAACTGATCTTGAACGAATTCTCAAAGAAGTCCGGTGTAACGAATGAGGCTGTCAATGAACTTATGGACAAGTTCAAGCTTTTGCTTACCATGAAAGAGGACGAGGCGGAACGTTTCCATACCTTATTATACCAAGTCAGTTCCGTATACCGCTCCATTTTGAGAGAGATTCGCTTGAGGATCAATTTACTTCCGCCTTCAGCTTCGATGGCCGGTCTTTATACTATGGTAGATAACACCCGGGGAGTATGGAAAGCCCCTGCGAATATTTCCATCAATAACGTAGTCACACCCGCACTCTCGATCACAAATGCCGAGCAAGAAGATCTGAACGTACCGATGAACGGAAAAGCCGTAAACGCAATCCGTAGCTTCCCCGGTGAAGGAATCAAGGTTTGGGGTGCCCGCACGATGGATGGTAACTCGTTAGACTGGCGTTATATTAACGTAAGACGTACGATGATCTTCCTTGAGGAATCAATCAAGAACGCCGCCCGTGCCTATGTATTCGAACCGAATGTGGCAAATACATGGGTAAATATGCGTAGTATGATAGACGGATTCTTACGGGGCGTATGGAAACGAGGTGGATTAGCAGGAACTTCCCCCGAAGACGCATATAGCATTCATATCGGATTGGGAGACACGATGACTCCCGAGGATATTCTGGAAGGTATCCTCAGGATATCTGTATTCGTGGCTATTACCAGACCTGCGGAATTTATCGAGATCACATTCCAACAACAAATGCAAAAAAGCTGATAATTTAAGAATTAAAACCTATTAAAAAAATACGAATATGGCAGGAGAAGCACAAGATAATGTATGGCCGTTACCCAGCTTTTATTTTAAGGTAGAATTAGGTAGCCTCGGGGAAATCGCTTTTAAAGAGGTATCTGGTCTGGATATGGAAGCCCAAGTAATTGAGTACCGACATGGTAATAGCCCGGTTTTCTCAAATATCAAGATGCCGGGACTGAAGAAGACGAGCAATGTCAGTCTAAAGAAAGGGGTTTTCAAAGCGGATAACAAATTATTCGATTGGTTTAACAAGATAAAAATGAACACAATACAGCGAGAAGATGTAACAATCAGCTTACTGGATGAAGCAGGAAGCCCTACGATGGTTTGGAAATTATCGAACGCATGGCCGACTAAGGTTACCGGTGTCAGCTTAAAATCCGATGGAAACGAGGCTGCCATCGAAACCTTAGATTTAGCGCATGAAGGATTGACCATAGAAAACGCTTAATGCTAAGGTTTGATCATATTGTCCCTCCTCCGGTAGCGTTTTATTTCAACGTGACTTTCGAAGGATTGATCGAGACCTCTTTCCAAGAGGTCTCGGGACTACAACTTGAAATGGAGACGGAAACGATTAAAGAAGGGGGAGAAAACAGTTTCAGCTATCAGGTGCCTACCCGACGAAAGCACGGTAACCTTGTGTTGAAACGTTCTTTAATGCCTTTGCCTCATGTGCTAGAGACATATGTGGTTAAAGTATTGGAAAATAATGGAAGTGCCCAGATCGTTCCCGTCAATTTAACTATATCATTGCTGGATGCCGGGCATTTTCCCCTAAATAATTGGTCTGTGCTCAATGCTTACCCTGTAAAATGGGACATTAGCGCATTGAATTCCCAAAAGAATGAGTTGGTGATTGAAACATTGGAGATGGCTTATACTAATTTGATCCGTATGTCGATAAGAGATACAGAAGATACGAAAAAAGAACAATTTAAGCAATGGCTATAACTATAAAAGAAATCCAAGTGTCCGCAAAAGTGACACAACAGAAAAAGGAACCCAACCTCCCTCTCTCCCGTGATTTGATACAACAAATCAAAGAGGAGGTAATTCGTGAGGCCAAGAAAGATTTGTCTAACCTTTTTTCTTGTAGAAAGGAGCGGTAAAACATGAACCAAAAGTTGATCATCGAGGCATATAAATCAATTGAATACAAAGGTGGCGAGAAATTGGGTAATATCACCGTCCAAATCAATCCGGATAGCTATAAGTTAAGCAGATCTACCTCCTATAAGAAAGACAAAAGCATAAAAGAGGATAAGCAACTACCGGAGTATAAACACACCAACCCCTCTACTCTCTCTTTTGATATACACTTCGATGGTACCGGTATTATCCCGACGGGGAAAAAAACCGTGACAGAAAGGATCAAGGATTTGGAGAATATCATTTTTCTACCTAGCGCGGAGATCGATCCACCCAGCCCTTGCTTCCTTAAAGTAATTTGGGGGAGTCTCATTTTCAAGGGGAGATTAACCAGCCTAAATTGGGATTACACCTTATTCTCGCCCAATGGCAATCCTTTACGAGCTAAAGGCTCCTTGTCACTAACAGAGGCGATTAGTAGTAGAGAGACACAAGCAAAAAAGAAAAATCAAAAAGCTGAGGGTAAATTCGTTACTTTTAAACAAGGAGACAGTCTAATCGGGTTATGCGCAAAAGAATATAAAAATTCTGGTTACGCTCCAATGATTGCCTCCATTAATAACCTAATCAGCTTTAGAGATATAAAACCCGGAACTCAATTATGGTTCCCTAAAATATAATGAATATGGATAATTCATTTATAATCAAACTATTCCTAAATGGTAAAGATGTAACGGAGCAATACTCCGTAATCAATGCAAAAATATACAGAGCATGTAATAAGATCGATAAAGCAACGATCTCCATCAGCGCTGATATTATCGACAACAGCCAATTTGAAATACCAGACAACAAAATATTCAATCCGGGTACGGAGCTTAAGTTTCAAGCGGGTCCAACAGATAAGGTCAGCACCTTATTTGAGGGATGCGTTACAACCCATCAGTTAAAAATCAATAGCGAACAACAAACTCTATTTGTTTTAGAATGTAGGGGGTTCGCATATCCTGCAACCTTTGGACGTAAAAATAATGTATATGAAAATAGTAAAGATGATGCCGTTATCAAGAAGATTCTGGGACAATACGGGCTTTCTGCCAAAGTAGATAGCACCGGTATAGAAATTCCACAACTGGTACAATATTATTGTACAGATTGGGATTTTGTACTCACACGAGCACAAAATAACGGATTAGTCGTTATCACTGACGGTAAACAAGTCAAGGTATGTAAACCGAATGTATCTGCCTCCCCGGTCTTAACCATCACCTATGGAGATAATTTAATCGCTTTCGATGGTTCTATATCCGCTTCCGAGCAATACACAGATACAAAAGCCTGCGCTTGGGACGTGAGCCGTCAACAAATTATCAAAGCCACCGCCAGCAAACCTTCTCTCAATGCCCAAGGCGATATCGCCGCAAAGGATCTATCCGGTCTGGCAAATGAAGTGATGCTTTATCAAACCAACGCTCCCATCGGCGACGCTTCTTTACATGCTTGGGCCGATGCGCAAGCTTTATGGAGCGGTCTGGCACGTTTTCAAGGCTCCATCACAATTTACGGGAATGCGTCTATTATTCCGGGCTGTATTATCAAATTAGAAGGATTAAGCAAACATTATAGTGGAAACGCATTTGTTCAATCAGTAGAACATACACTACAAGGAGGCGAATGGAAGACACAAGTCTATATGGGTTTCAGTCCAGTAGTCATTACCGAAGAGCCCGATGTAGTGGCTCCCGCAGCTAGTGGTTTTTTGCCCGGCATACGAGGATTACAAATAGGGATCGTTAAAAAGATCGGAGATAATAAAGATTTCGAGAATTTCATATTAGTCGATATACCCTTGTTACAATGTGAGAAGACGGAGATATGGGCTCGGCCGGTCAGTCCGTACGCAAGCAATGGGGTCGGCATGTTATTTCTACCGGAAGTCGATGATGAGGTAGTCCTGCAATTCATCAATGAGGACCCCTGCCACCCTGTGATTATCGGAAGTTTGTACAGTCGCAAACGAAAAACGCCGGTTTCTTTAGATCCAAAAAATAATTTAAAGACAATTGTTACAAAAAACCAGTTGAAAATTACTTTGGACGATGATAAAAAGATTATCACAATAGGGACTCCCGGAGAGAACACGCTCATATTGGATGATGACAAAAAGCAAATTCTGTTATCCGATGCTAATAAGAACAAGGTCTGTATGGATAAAAACGGAATTATGGTAGAATCCGGCAAAGATCTCATATTTAAGGCAAGAGGGAATGTCAAGACAGAAGGAATGGGTATCGAATCCAAGTCTAAGCAAGATACCAAGATAAATGGCTTGAATATCGAGGTTTCCGCACAAATGGGAGTTAAAGTAAAAGGGTCTGCCACCGCCGAAATATCCGCATCCGGCCAAACCGTTGTAAAAGGAGGCGTTGTAATGATTAATTAAATCGAATGATTTATGCAGAACAAAAATAGTTTTTTAGGTAAAGGATGGGCATTCCCCCCAGAATTCAGCCATAATGATAATCCCACCCGCATGTCTAATTATGAAGAAGACATCCGGCAAAGCTTGATCATCCTTCTCTCCACTCGCACAGGGGAACGAATACATCGTCCGGATTACGGTACGGAACTATATCGTTATCAGTTTGAACAATTAGATCTTACCATGGAGACCATGATTAAAAGCGCTATTGAGAAAGCTGTTCTCTTATACGAGCCTAGAGTCTCGCTTGATCGCATAGAAATTAATAAGGCTTCGATTCAAGATGGCATTCTGATTATCGAACTTTATTATACGATACGTATGAATAATGTCCAACAAGAATTGACCTATCCTATCTATTTTGATTCTAACCGATGAATAAACAATGGAATAAAGATGGATTGACAAGAAAAAAATTGGAGAATGATTTCCGGATACATGAGCCTTTTCAAGTACTCGAGAAAAATCTCTCCAATTTATTGGCTCGTGCCTTTTCGAAATCATCCTTTTTATATCATTACCAATCCTTAGCCATACTCAATGAGATCAAGCAAACAGACACAATCGGGATCGAACAGAGTTTCATTTTGTGGCAAAATGAGAACTCACCGGAAAGTAACAGAGAAATCACCTATCTAAGAAACTCTCTATACCATAAGTTCTCTGATTGGTATCAAAGATTGAATCATCGGATCTTTAGAGATTCCATGTCCGATTTATTTCTGGATATGGAGAAATATAACCAGAGACTTCAGCTAATAACCCTATCCAATCCTAAAACGGTTCGTAGAAGTCTCTACCTATTATTACGTATCCTCCGTAATTTACAAAACAAACGGGAGATTTACATCCAAGAAATCGCTAAAAGCGGAGAGACCGATCCCTCATTAGCTGTTTTAATCGCTTTCTTGAAAAACTATCAATATCTGGTAGATCAGTTCAATAAACGCTGGGAAGCTTATCCGTTATTTTATGTCAACCAAATATTGAAGGAATCTCCCCAAAAAGCGATTATTCCTTCCGCTTGGTTTATCGCCGTGAAGAATAATACCGCACAGCAAGCCCAGTTACCCAAAGGTACAGGTATTATAACACAGGTACCATTTCCTGCGCAAGATATCCAATTTTGTTATCGTACGGACGAAGATTATTCGGTCAATGACATGAAAATAACGAGTATACATTCGTTACTATTGGAAAAAGATCCGAAAAAATATCCAGCGAGCCGATTAGGCTTCGTTACGTCCATCTGGCAAAAACAGTTGAATGACAGGATCGGAAACGTTCCTTCTAAGAAGCCCAATCTGGACTCAGAGCTAATCTTTGAGAACCAATCCTCTATACAAGCTGGACTGATGATCGAATCTCCCATGTTATTACTTCGGGAAGGACATCGGGATATACATATCACATTCGGATTAGAAGAAGACTCCATATCATATTTCAAAGAATTAATCGCTACCACGGAACAATCTTCCCACGAAACCGGGCGTGTATTAAACGACGCTTTCCTATTGGAGTTAAGCACAGAGAAAGGTTGGGCCCCGATATACGCCTACACCTTGACATTCATCAACGAAAACTCCTTTTATCTGAAATTCGTCCTTAATGAGAAATTCGACCCTACAACACCTTGCTCTGAAGCTCATGGTTGCCAAACACGGAACCCAGCGCTCCGTATATTGATGAACACGGATGCTTGGTTATTCCCCTACTCTTGGGTACACCGTATTTTTATTACTAGCTTAAAGATAAAGGTACATGTATCCGGCATGTCATCCTTGAAAATCTATAATCCTCTGGGAGAAGTAGACGCAAGCGTACATTTCCCTTTATTCGGGTTAGAAGCTCAAAAAGGCTCATGGTTCGCATTCGGTAATTATGAGATAGCGATCAAGCCTATCCAATCCATGGGTATTACTTTGCAATGGGCGGATCTACCTTATTCGGAAGGAGGTTTCTATGATTTGTATCAAGCATATAAGACACCTATCGATAATACCACCTTCAAAATTGAATGGGAAAAACTAACAGACCAGAAATGGGTAAAATTACCGGGAAGTACATCTTGTCTTTTCAATACGAAAAACAAGCATACTTCCCCTAGGGGAAAGCTCTCGGAGTACAGCGAGATCGTTTACGACAAACCGTTCAAAAACATTACGGTCTCCACGGAAGAAGAGCAATATCAATATACGAAAACCCAGCAAGGCTTCTTCAGGATTAGACTCACAGATCCGAACGGCGGATTTGGGCAGACGGAGTACCGGATGCTCTTTGCGGATATCATGATAAGAAACAGCCATACCCGTAAACAGACCCCGGTGCCCAAACCTCCTTACAACCCTATGATTGAAAGTATAGGTATCGGTTATAGCGCCGAGGAAGAATACTTTTTCAATGGCGATACCCCAAGAGATAGATGCCGTATCTATCATATCCATCCATTGAGGCAAAAGGAATTACATGAAATCGATCTACGTCATCCGTTCCCAATGGTGGAAGTTCCCACAGAAGATGGGATTATTCTATTCGGTATTGGTAACTCGATCGGTAACGACCAGATCCGTTTATTCTTCGAGATGGCTGCCTTGAAACGGGAAATCGGAAAAGAATATCTTCCTTGCGTACAATGGTCTTTCTTCAACGGCAAGCAATGGGAGTTTATCAAACCGGGTAATTTACTTTCCGATACAACCGGGAATCTGTTGAATACAGGTTTGGTAGACGTCCTGCTTCCCTCACCTATTAGCGAGGAAATGCTAGACATAAATGGAGATTTCTGGCTTTCGGCAAAAGTATCTTGCCACACGCAAAATTGTTCATCCATACGAAATGTCTATCTAAACCCAGTGAAAGCCCGGTTAGAAATCCCCGAAGAAATGGAAGCCCTGATCAGTGAGGAACTCGAAAGCTTCACGGGACTCGTTTCTTTCGAGAAAAGTATGCCGGGACTTACGGATATTTACCAGATCATACCCGCTAAAGGAGGACGTTCGCCGGAAACGCCAGAGGATATGCGGCTCCGGATCACCCAAGAGATGTCCCATCGGAACCGGGCTGTATTGCCTAGGGATTACGAGCAAATAACATTGGCTCAGTTCCCCGAAGTTGAAAAAGTACTTTGCTTGCCCGGAATAGACAGTAAAGCTCAAAACAGGAGCCCGATCGTAACATTGGTCGTGATGCAAAAGGAGAAAGATAAAAAGATCTTGCCTTTATGCGAACATAGGCTACTCATGCGAATCGAAGATTATATAGGTGACAAGACAAGTCCGTTCATTACCGTTGACGCTATCACTCCGGTCTACGAGGAAGTAACCGTTTGCTGTAACCTCCGGATAAAGCCCGGATATCCCGTAGGAGATATACTCCGCCAGACAGAGGCACGCATTAATAATTGTATCGCGCCTTGGCGAGATAAGGAAGAGATCCCGGTATTTGGGCTTTCGTTCTCATCGACAGATCTTTATAACTCCATACGAGAGTGTGAAGCCATCGTGGACATTGATATATTAAGCGTAGCGCATGTCGTATATACGGCAAAAGACCAACAAAAGAGCTATTATCTAAACCGCTACCCGGAAGAGGCAAGGCAAAATTTCAACGTTAGCCCTTCCCAACCTTGGTGCATATTAGTTCCTTCTGATAGGCATTTGCTATATATTGACCAAAAAGACGAACTACTGGAACAACTCGGACTCGGATATTTAGGAGTTGGAAGTAATTTTATTATTAACAAATAAAACAAACCGGATATGCCTCGTACAAACAGAAATACACTAAAAGAATACTTTAAGCGCGGAAGTATGCCCAACCAAAAGCATTTCTACGAATTAATCGATTCCATGGTCAATATTTCCGACGACGGGATCGATAAAAATCCGGATGATGGCTTACGGTTAGCTCCTTCCAAGGAAAACAGTCCCGTCATCAGCTTATTCACGAACATACAAGACAATATTCCAGAGTGGAAAATATACCTAGGTAACAATAGCCAACTCCATATCATACGTCAAGGGCAAGATGAACCGATACTATCGCTTCATCCAAACGGTCGCATCGAGATGAACCAACCCGGTATGGATATACGTATCAACGGCAGTCTTTCCGCAACCCGCTTCGACGGTGCGATACGGGGTAAATTTCCCGCAGATGGCGAATGGCATACCCTGCAAATACCAACGGAAGGATGTCGTGCCTACCGCATCATGGCTGGATGCGGTAAGTTAAAAAGCGGACAATACGCATTAGTGGAAGCCACGGCTATCCATTGTTACGGAAAACATCGAAAAATCCGTACGAATCAATCCTGGTTCGGTTCCTTTTTTAACAAGATCAAATTCCGTTGGTACGGCCCCGGACAAAAATGCAAGTTGCAAATACGTAGCGGACGGGATTATGGAGACAACATCTTTGTTTGTTTCCAGATAACCGATTTATGGAAAGATTACCGGATGGACGCCTCCGACCGGAGAAACACCTTTAATCAAGAATAGCCATGGATGATCTGCCCAACCTGCAAGAGCTAAAAAAGGAGGAATCCATATTCGATAGCCTCCAAAAGAATGCCTTGGAAACAATCCGGGAGCTTTCAGGGCAACTGTGGACAGACCATGCCCCGCACGACCCGGGAATCACGACTCTGGACATCTTAAATTACGCCTTAAGCGAATTGGATTACCAAATGAGTTTCCCATTAGAACAATATCTCACCGGATCGGATAATCGTTTCAATCCGGAGGATTACGGCTTGTTCAGGCCTGAACGGGTTTCCGGGATGGCCCCTGTGACACCCAAAGATTACCGAGACCATTTTTTAGATCAATTAGATAACACTGACTTCTTAGTTAACTTATCGGACATACAAATCCATCCCTATAGATCCAATGATCAGATCTGTCACGGATGGTTCGACATATTTATAGAACTCTCGTCCTTTATCTCAGAAGATCAACACAAACAGGAAGAAAAGAAAATCAAGGAAAAGATTAAGAAACTATATCACGCAAACCGGAATTTAGGTGAACACCTACACGCTATCCATTTCGTAAGAAGGAAACCTTTATTACTCATTGGAAATATCGATATAGACGGTAGCATCTCTCCGGAAAAAACCTTGATCGCCATTTATACGGAGGCGATTCAATTATTCGCACCGGGAAGTCATTATACAGGTAGCGCACTTCCCATATACAAGCTTTTCAAAGGGATCAAGCAGATACAAGGGGTTTTATCGATACACTCTTTGGAATTTCAAGGTTTTGAAGAGGGTGAATACGCCTATACATTGGCATTATCTTCCCCTGAGCAAATCAAGATACGACTTTACCAAAACCAACAAGCGGTAGAGATTAATGCCACAAAAGTATTGAATCGTTTGCATTCGCGGAATAATATCAACCATGCAATACGAGAACAGAAAAAACAAGCCAAATCGATCCTCATGGACAGTCGCCATATCCATCTGAATGATTATAGCGTCACAAATGATTTCCCGATTTGCTACAAGGACTCGTTTACCGATTCATTCAAGGCATATCTTTCTATATTCGACCATCTCTTTTCGGAGGGACATGAAGAAATGAATCATCTAAAAGATTGGATGGCCTTAAATATGGAAACACCCGGTTCCGCTTCTATGGAACAAAACAAAGATCTGCTATTGGATACGTTGGATAAAATCTACGGAGAAAATAGCAACCTGCCTTTTCTCCGCTACTCCCATAAAGAGATAAACCGTCAACGAAGAGTCCGGTTCCTGCGACAACTACCGGAACTTATCCGGGACCGGTATCTGGGCTGTAATCTATTCGACGCAGACTCCCTTTCCGGATTGGAAAGATATCTCTATTCCATACTCGGATGGGAAGATGCGGAAGAGCAAATTTTCATTCTGGAAAACATACTCCTGCATTCACCGGAGGCGACTGATCATCCAGTCCCCTCCCGGGAATTTACCTTAACGGCAATCCTCTCGCAAACAGAACGTACGCGGCAACGGCCGGATTTTCAGCTTCGTCTTGAAGAATTCTTGAGAGAGAAGATACCGGCACATCTACGATTCACGGTTCATTGGCTTCCTCCGAAAGAGCTAGCCCTATTTGTCAAGGACTATAAGGCATGGAGAAAAGCTTGGGCCGATAATGACGACAAAGAGATTGGCCGCACTGGAGAAGTCTTAAAGAATAATCTGATACGAATAAATATCGAACTTTAAATTTACCCTTATGTCAACCAGATATCGAACTACCTACCACGGCATTTTATTGGGCTTATTGCTTCATGTAATCATGGCACAAGCCGTTAACGCCCAAAGAAGTCTCTCGGAGCGATTGGATTATTTCCGGAGTTTAGGAGAGCGGAACGAGTTAGAACTGGAAGAGATTCGTACCCCGATCGTCTCTTACCAGACTCTTATGGACTCGATCACCCAGCGTATCTTAACGGAACAATGCGGTTATATCGTTTATCCCGCTGAATTGGGGAATGCTTTCACTTTCGTAACAAACCCGGACGCAACCCAAGCGATCTCACGTTTGGGTTATTTACAGTCCCCAAGTTCCTTATTACCCGATCATGTAGAGCAATGCGCATATACACCTTGGCTGTTCGGAAACGAGTTATTAACCGCATCCAAGAATAAAGCCAATGCGGATCCTCTCTGCCGCTTCTTCGATGAAAAGCTTGGCCCAGTCAAAGTAACGCAAGCTTTGTGGTATTATTTCAATAAAAGAGAACCGGAAAAGATCTTGCCTCCCCCTACCGTCGAGAATATGTATTTCTTCAAAGGTAAAACCGGAGATCTGGATAATATGCAATCGTTGCTCAACTCCGATAAACAAGGCTATATCATTTGTCCCGTATGGACAGAAGATGTTACAGGTGTTCTGGACAACCCGGACGAGAATCCTTCTATCAGAGGAAGCGGAACGATTGAGTTTTTCATCAAGGAAGCCCCTCTTTCCATCGCTCTCAACATTACGCCCTGGGAAGAAGACACCATCGGATACAGGGAAACCGGCTTCATCCCATTCGTCTACGACACCACTTACACGCAGGCCGTAAAGAACTGGTTGCTATCCGTGCGTGAACTGCGCCCCTACACGGTTCGTACGTTCTTCTGTTATTTCGATAAACGTAGCAAAGAAGAGATCGCCGCACAAAAGAAAAAGGGAAATTGCAGTATTCCCGTATTCAAGGTAGATGGCGCATCATCGGAAACCGAACGCCTATCCGAACGTCTAAGCCAATACAACCAACGAGCTTTTCCCATCGTGCCGTATTGGTTGCAATCCGTATACGAGCAATTACCGGCAGACCTTATCCGGAAATTCAGCCGAATGGAATATCTAGGGTATGTAGTGGATACAGAAAGCGGGCAACCTAGCCAAGTAAGCGACTGGCAACAACAGGAGTGCTTGATAGATATGCCCGTTTATTCGGATACACCCGTCGATTTACTAGTCCTATTCCGAAACTCAAAAGCGACGAATGATTTCTTAAGATCGAAAGAATCCCAGATGGCTCTTTTAAATAACTTATTCACAAAGGGTACCGGTACGATCAACCGAAACCCGTCTCTCCGGAAACTCAACGGATTGACTCTTTACTTCCCTGATTTCGATTTTAAACTGGAGAACCGGAGAGAACTTGTACAATTCGTGAAGTCCACTAGTTTCGTAATCGATTCTTTTTGCGTGGATGGTAATAAAATATATAAAAACTACGATCTAAATGTCATATTCCCTATCAAGGAGAAAAAGCATATCGGTTATCTATCCATTCTATTGAAATACCAATTGGTAGACCGCCTTTGTTTCGTCGATTACGATGAAATGGGCGTTCCCGTAACTACTTGCGAAAATCGAGAGAATAAGCAAGAACCAGTACTCAAGATGGTCATGTATGAGGAAGAATGCGAGGTATCCTTACTAGATAATCTTTTCAACTCTTTATTCTATTTGCTAAATCCTTTTCCGCAAGGCGAGCAACTCACCAGTTGCTCCGATGATCTGGCGCAACTGGCAAATACGGAATTCTCCAACCCGATGCTTATTTATTTCGTATTGGGTGATATATTCCTATTTCTCATACTATTAATCCTAATCACCCTGTATATGACATCCAGTAAGTTCTACATGTTGGCACAACATTATAAGCGATATGTCTTGCCTCTATTACTGGTATTCATATCCGAGATCGTATTGGTATTATACCTAATCACCAATATCGTATCCTCACGGGAAACTTTCGACATATGGACTCAAATGATACTGTTGGCGCTCCCACTCTTCTTTTTTCTCTTAATCATCGTACCGATCGGGCACCGGGAAAGAGAGCCGTTGCCTTAAATCACCACCGGCCCTCTTTATTCAATTCCCGGCGGATCGCCATAGATAAGATATCGGAATCTAGCCGGGGAGTGTCTTGCTTTAGCAACCGAAGGGCACAACGCCTGATCACATTCGAGATGGAGCCACCCGATAACTCATAAGTAGCTGCCATACGGATCATCTTGTCCGCATCCGCAGGTAGCCAAGAAGAGGGAAGCATTCTACGCCATAATTCCTCACGTAAGTCTTGATCCGGCATCGGGAAATAGATAATAGACTGGAAACGACGGGAGAAAGCTTCATCAATATTACTCTTTAAGTTTGTGGCTAAAACAACGGTTCCCGGGAAATCCTCGATCCGTTGCAGCAAATAAGCGATCTCTTGATTCGAATGGCGATCATTAGAAGTGTTCGTCGAGGTTCGTTTACCGAATAAGGCATCCGCCTCATCGAAAAAGAGAATCCAATTTCGGTTTTCCGCTTGGTCGAATACATTCGCAAGGTTCTTTTCAGTCTCGCCGATATATTTGGAGACAATCATGGAAAGATCGATACGATATACATCCATCCCGTTCTTCTTGCCGATCAAGGTTGCGCAAAGCGTCTTACCCGTTCCCGGCGGGCCATAAAACAAAGTGCGGTAACCGGCCTTCAAAAAACGACTCAATCCCCAGTCCGAAAGGATGACCCGATGCCCCGTAATCCAATTATTTATCTCCTCCAACTCCTCACGCACATAATAAGGCAATACGGCATCTTCCCAATTCAAAGCCGTACTAATCCGTTTGGCCGGAAAACCCATATTATAGTCCGGCTTATATTCTCCCTCAAAAGATAAACGGTACAAGAAATCCTCCGATATACGCAGTTGTCCGCTCAAGAACGGTTCACCATTCCCGGCTCCTTCCAAGCCAACGACGTGATACATATGGAACCAATGCTCCTCACGAAATAGACGAACCACTTCCAGACGGCGTTCCACACGATCGCCCGCCAACAGGAAAACGGCCGTCTCGCCCGTTGGCAAGAATCCTCCGTGCGATAGTCCTTTCCAACCGCCAAATTCCGTATAAGGACGGTCAAAATTCTTATTATGCACAAAGAAAATATCCAACATCTGCGGAGAAAGATGAGGCATTAAGGCCAACATCAACACCATCCACTCGTCGAAAGTAGGATCGACCTGTTCCGGCAACAACGCCTTCCAAAGCGGTCCTGCCTTCGGGAGTGGGATATCATAGACGGAAGATAAATCGCACTCCTGCCGGAAATACAAACGAATGGAGACATCCAATACCCGCTGGAACCAATCGATCCACTCGTTCATAAGACAGAAGCAGCTTTAGCGCCCATCACATCCGCCTCGTGTTCCAAGGATAAATCATCGTTAACGGCCATTCCACCTACCTCGGTAGTAGGCTGTACACGTCCCTCGGCTTGCTGGATGACGTGTGTCAACTCATGTCCCAATAGCTGCTGTCCGGCAGACGTATCCGGTTTGAATTGTCCCGGGGCGAAATGGATATCCGTACCTTGCGTATATGCCAAAGCCCCAACCTCCGGCGCTTTCGATGAATCCGGGTGTACACGTACCGAGGAGAAATCCGTCCCGAAGGAAGACTCCATGCCTTGGATTACATGATCCGGAATCCCTGTCTGGTTCTTAGTTTGCCGTTGGGCCACAAATTTTCCTTGAAGAAGCTCATCCTCATCTTCCACATCCCGCTGAACGGCGAACTTACCTTGCAGCAAATCATCCTCATCCATTGCGTCACGTTGCATAGTTTCCACCATTTTAGCCTGCAAGGCAGATTGTACCCGGTTATCTTCCATCAATTGTGTTGATTCACCTTTACGGTTTTGAAAGACCCGCGAAGGTCCTTCTTGAATCTGTATCCGATCCGCATTCATAATGTTATCTTTTAATGTTATTTACCGCCACTTTACTCTAAGTATTTTTTCCATCCATGGAGTTTTAATGAACCTGAAGTTCCAAGCAATCGAATCTAATAAGACGTCAAAAGCTCTCTCCTCGACCGTTAGCGTCCAATTATTCTTCTCCATCTTTAACACTCCCTTTCTCCGGATAAAAGTACTTTGAAGACCTTCCCAGCTCGTATTCCTCATCTTATCCCAATTCATAAGTACCGCTTTCTTCAATTGCTCTATCATCTCTAATTCATTCTCAGTTAAATCACACGAGCGAGGAAGCGGTTCCGGACTATCATAGCCCGTCAAGACTTTGTTTAAGAATAATTCTGGCTCCGGGATTTCCTTCTCATCCGTTACAAAACGTTGAGACGCAAAAATGGCCTTCACTTGGCATTCTCTCGATTTAAAGCCACGTCTGTCATCACTCAAGTAGCCTAACCTATGAAAAAGTATTGGCAGATAGACGGCTATGATCGTCAAGCCCGCATTGTTAATAGACACGCCATGATCTTCTAACTGGCCATTCAAAACATCCATATCCATATTATTTTTAAGTTGATATATAAAAACTGACAATTCAGATAAATTAGTTGTATGTCGACATATAAAAGTCTCTATCTTATGTAATTCCTCCTCTGACACAGACTCCCTCAAATGCTGCCAAAAGAGGAACAACAATCCATCTTTGGAGTAATTCCGGTAAACGTTGCCGGAAAGAGCCTGTAACCACCCCAACCAAACGTTCTCTTCCAACCCGAAGTTATTGAGACGAAACAAGCGGATTACCTCCTCGACAAGCAAACGCAAAGCGGGAGTCGCCCCTGTATATAATTCCTCCAATAATTCCATCTTTTGAGAATTGAACGGATAGATAGCGGGAGAAATCGTACGGATGGGAAGCTCGGGCACTTTCCCCTGTTTCATACCCAGTAAAGCTTCCATAGTACGTGCGAACGCATCCATATCCTCCAACATACACTCATGTAATAATAAGCGCAACCGAGCGGCATCCCCAAAAGTACGGTTCTCTTTTACATTCGTAAGATATTGGATCAAGGATACTTGATTCGGAAAAGCCAGACCGTATTCACGGATGACAAACAGTAATAAGGAAGCGAAGATACGAGCGGCCTCTATCGGCTCTTCCACCCTTATTCCAGATGAAGGAATATCCTTCAATTGCCGTAATTGGTCCAGTAATATTTTCGGGTTCGTCTTCTCCAAACCACTCACGTACTCGAATAGATCGCCCAGCGGTTCATCGGAACGGCCCGTGATTATAAATTGTCCCAACCGATACGCTTTCCTCTCCTCATTCAACCAAACAGAGAATAAAAGCTCGGGAGATTCCTTATCCATATCCTCGTACAGCAGGTCTATTATCTCACGTAACTCTTCCGGAACCCACGGATATTCCCCATGTGTTCCCTCATGAAAATAGGAGATCAACTCCCGCACCGTGATATTATAATGAGCAGAGAACTGTCCCAACACCGAACGTACGAATTGTTTCCGGCTAAAAGCGGTTAATGGCCCGCTAAACAGTACCAGAAAAATAAACTCCCATTTCAACAGCCGGAACTCGCCGCCCACCCTTCCTTCCAAACGCCCTTGCTCTTTCCCCTTATCCAGCGTCTGCGCATACCGGATAATGAAATGGCTTTCCACCGGAACGATTTGCCTAACCACCGAATAGATTTGCTCCTCGCGCAAGGAACGGATAAAGCGACGGCACAAACCGGAATTAGACAACCGATCTTTCAAATCTTCCGGGTAATAAACGGATATATCGGCGGGAGAATCATCGAGAGCATTCAAGTACAAAGCAATGATCAATTCCCGAACGGCTGGATAAGCCGTTAGCAGCCCACTTGCCAAGGTACGGTAAAAATATCCCAATAACTCCATTACCGTCAGATTGTAATGCGCCGCCAATTCCTTTAACACGGAGAAGGCGAACTGATGGCGGGAAAATACGCTTCCCCCCCTACCGAGAATAACCTCGAAGATAAACACCCATTTCAGTATCCTGAAATCATTCCCGGCTTTCCCTTCGAGCATACCCAATTCCTTCTCCTTATCCAACGCTCTCGCATAGTCGATGACAAACGGACTCTCCGCAGGGATCACCTGTTCCACGATCTGGTAAATCTGTTCCTCATTATACCCGGATAAAAAAGTCAAGCTCTTCTCCCGCCGCACGAGCAAAGCCTTCAATTCTTCCAGAGAATAAAGAGAGAGATTTTTAGTGAATTCCTTTTCCGATAATGTCTCTAGCCGGATATCCTTCAAGAGCGACAATAACTCGGGCATGAACAAGCGGGTAGAGGCGAACTTATCTAAATCATACGTCAGCATCCCCAGTAAATCCACAAAAGAAATGGAATAATAGCCGGATAATTCCCGCAGCGTGTACGTCACCATTTGTTTCCGGTTGAAATAGCCTTGATCCTGAGATAATAAATATCCCCATAGGATTATCCAGATGGCGTTTCTGTAATCATTCTTCCCTATCTCCGGACGCTTTATCTCGGGATAAGAGTCTTGCAAGAAACGGGCATAAGCGTTTATAAACGAGCTTTCCGAGGGTGCCACCACATGTACCAAACGTTCTTGATAGATATCATCCAATTGAAAGACCAGACGTTTACGAATGGTAAGCGCCTTTCCCTTCTCACGCAGGAAATGACTTAATTCTATCGGGGATATTCGTACTAATTTATCTAAAAGTTCCGGTAAGGTGAGCCGCTCCTCTTCCAGCCAAGGCCAATATCCGTGCGACATATAATAGGTAAATACTTCCAGCCAAGATTGCCTGATGGGAACAACAGCGATTCGGTCGGGATGCTCTTCCTTACTTCGCAAATAAGAAGCGAAAGTCTCGTCCAGTCTCTCCGCCAGTCTACGGGGGAATTGCTCATAGAATTCATCTTCTTCTAGCTCACCTAGATCCAAGTCTAAACTCTCGATCCGGATCAACTCATCTTCCGTATCATAACGGCTTAAAATCTCATCCACGATCCCTTCTAAAGAGGTTCGGTTAAAGGTATCCCAACGACCATATAAATCATGAACGAAAGGTTCCCGATCCGCAACTAAATCTAGTTTTAAGGTGCCTATTGTTATCATATGGTTTGCAGGGTATTTCAGTCTTTATTAGATGCATGCAATATCTATATTATTCTTCGATTAAACAAGTATTATCCAGATTCTTTTCCACAAAAACATATAAAAGTTGATTGTGCCAGAATAAAACTTATGCGTACCTATAGGTAAGCCTGATCGGTACCTATTCTATTCTTAAATTATCGCCACTGATTTTACAATCAGCGGCGGCATTTGTATATTCAGCGGCTGTGAATATAAATTCAGCGCCGCCAAATTAAGAAATAGAGCTTATTCGACAAAGAATATATAGGCTCTTGGAGAAGTATTTCCTAGGGAGAGAAGCGTTTTTCCTCCAACAGAGAGAGATATCAAAGATATTTACGTAAATTTGCCATTCAGTTACAATTTATCAACCTAAATTCTTTATTTACATGGAATCTGTAATGAAAAAAACAGCCGCCACAAGCTTGTTAGCCTCTTGTGCGGTATCGCTGGCCTTGTTTTCCTCTTGTGCCAGTCAAGAACAAAACACACTTACTCCCGAGGAAATCGCCGACGGATGGGTTCTGCTTTTTGATGGAAAGACATTGGATGGTTGGAAAGATTACAACGGGACTACATTGACACAGCCTTGGCATGTAGTGGATGGTTGTATACAAGCCAAAGGAGATGGCAGCGACGCTAGTGGCTACATCGTAACCGATAAAGAGTATGAGAACTTCGAGCTTTCTTGGGACTGGAAATTGTCCAAGGGTGGCAATAGCGGTATGTTGTACCATGTGGTAGAGCGTCCCCAATTCGCTGTTCCTTACGTAACGGGGCCGGAGTATCAATTGATCGACGAGCCGAACTTCCCGGACCCATTGGAAGAGTGGCAGAAATTAGGTGTGGATTACGCGATGCATTTGCCGGATAAATCCAAGATGAAGGTGAATCCGCAAGGCGAATGGAACAACTCCAAGATCGTATTCGATAATGGACATGTGGAACATTGGTTGAACGGACAAAAGATCCTAGAGTTCGAGGCATGGACAGACGATTGGCACGCTAAGAAAAATAGCGGCAAATGGGCCAACGCACCGGAATACGGATTGGCGAAAAAAGGTGTGCTTTGCTTGCAAGATCATGGTTATCCCGCATCTTTCCGTAACTTGAAGATCAAGGAACTTCCTCGTAAGGCCGGTAAGGAAGTGAACTTGTTCAACGGCGTGGATTTGACGGGATGGGAACCATACGGTACGGAGAAATGGTACGTAAAAGACGGTTTATTGGTTTGCGAAAGTGGTCCCGATAAGCAATACGGTTATCTCGCTACCCGTGATTATTATGATGATTTTGATCTGACCGTAGAGTTTAAGCAAGAGGCTGACGGAAACTCCGGCGTATTCATCCGCTCTTTCGTTGAGGAAGGCGTGAAAGTAAACGGCTGGCAGGTAGAAGTAGCTCCGAAGGGTCACGATACAGGTGGTATCTATGAGTCGTACGGACGTGGCTGGTTGGTTCAGATTCCGGATGAGAAAGAGAATATCTTGAAAGAAAGCGATTGGAACACGATGCGTATCAAAGTACAAGGCGATAACGTACAGACTTGGCTGAACGGACAGGAAATGGTAAACTTGAATGATGAGAAGATCGGAGCGGGTAAAGGCCGCATCGCCCTTCAGATTCACGACGGTGGAGGCATCAAGGTTCTTTGGCGAAATTTAAAACTTACGACATTATAATAGAACGAAGCTAGATTATAAACCAAATAAGGTGTTTCAAAAGAAGTCTTTTTGAAGCACCTTATTTTTATCATTGATAACACCCTCTTTTATCACTGGATTTTATGAATAAACTTATCTTTACAGCTATCCTTTCGGGATTTGCCGGCCTCTACGCCATGGGCCAGAACGAGATCCGGCTTATGGACATGGACCTAAATAAATCCTACCAAACTTACGGTGGCGCCGTCAAAGGGAAATCAGTTACCAACGAGCCCGCCTCTATACAAGGAAAAACGTATGATGACGTGATCGGGGTACAAGCCAAAAGTCATATCAAGATCGATTTACACAAGAATGCGTCACGCTTTCAAGCGCAGGTCGGGATCGCCGACTCACATATCGATTATACGGATAAAAGCCTCACGGTTATCCCTTTTGTTGACGGAACGAAAATGTATTTCGATACCCGAAAAAACGCCAAGACATTTGTTGGTCTAGAAGGTAAAGACGGAAAAGTACATCCGGGCTCGGCCTTATTTATCTTGAAAGGAGATGACAAGGAGCTTTATAACAGCGGTATCGTCAAACTTGGCGATGCCCCGAAAACAATCGATATCCCCCTAAATGGCATAAAGATATTGGATCTTATTGTAGAGCCTACCGACGATGGACCTAGCGGAGATCATGCCTTATGGATCACGCCCCAAATAGAGTATATGGAGATCATCCCCTCGATCGTCTCCACGAGCTATCAAGGGAAAGGACCGGAAGTATCATCCGGTACGGAGAAGAAATTACTTGATAAAATCAAGCAATTACCCCAACAAGGGCTTCCTTTGGAAAACACCTCTTTCGACTGGCTTTTACAACCCTCACGATCAAAAGCCGGCATATATGCGACTCCAGATGGCAAAAGCATCTTATTGTCAAACGGAATGGTAGCACGTATGTTCCGTGTCTTGCCCAATCTTTCCACTCTCGATATCTTTAACCGGATGACCGGAGAAAGTATGCTTCGTGCCGTAAGTAGCGAAGGTAGTTTGACGATTGACGGGAAACGTTGGGAACTTGGCGGGCTGACCGGCCAGCCCGAGCGCGGATACTTCCAGATGGAATGGGTCGAGCAGATGACTACCCGCCCCGGTTCTTTTCTCATTGAGGATTTCCGCATAGAGGAGCTGCAGGAAGATATCAAATGGGCCAGAAGCCGCTGGGCACTGAATAAGGAGGTGCCCACAGGGAAAAGACTGACTTTCGTATTAAAAGGAGAGAAAGAAACAGAAGGTGTCACCGTAGAACTCCATTACGACTTATACGATCATATCCCGGTTATCCGGAAAAGTATGGAGGTTACCAACAATACCCCGCAGTCCATAAATATCGATGCCTTTCAATTGGAATATCTGGCATTCGCCGAACCGGAGTCGCCCGGCGGTGGAGATCCCTCCAAATTCAGGCTCCCGAACATACATATAGAAAGCGATTATGCTTGTGGCGGAGAGTTTACCGAGCGGGAAACCGATATCACGGAGAAATGGGTAGCCGATCCGGAATATACCTCCCAACGCAATTATCCTTTGCTCACGCCTTGCATATTAGACGTATCGCCTAAGCTAGGTCCCGATTATACCCTAGCGGCGGGCCAGGAGTTCAAGTCCTTCAGCGTATACGAGATGCCGTTCGACAGCGATGACCGGGAACGGAAGGGCTTGTTCAAACGACGCTTACATTATACGGTAGCTCCATGGGCTACGGAGAATCCGATCTTCATGCACCTTACCTCTTCCGATCCGGATGTTATTCGTACCGCTATCGATCAATGCGCTACCGTTGGATACGAGATGGTTATCATCAGCTTTGGATCCGGATTGAACGCCGAGGATATCTCAGAAGAAAATATCGCCAAATATAAATCTTTGGTGGATTACGCCCGCAACAAAGGTGTAGAGTTAGGGTGTTACTCCCTCTTATCAAGCCGTTGGATCAGCGACGAGGTAGATGTTATCAATCCCAAGACAGGTAAACGAGGGGGGATGCGCTTCGGTAGCGCTCCCTGCCTTTGCAGCGATTGGGGATATGAGTATTTCCATCATATACGAACCTTCTTCGAGCGTACGGGCATGCGTTGCTTCGAGCACGACGGCTCCTATCCCGGCGACGTATGTGCATCTACCCACCATACCTATCATAAAGGGCTGGAAGATTCCCAATGGAATCAGTTCCATAAGATAACCGATCTCTATCGTTGGATGTGCGAGAATGGCATTTATATCAATGTTCCCGATTTCTATTTCTTGAACGGGTCTACCAAGACAGGCATTGGTTACCGTGAAGCCAACTGGTCGCTTCCCCGGGATCGGCAGATCATCCATGCCCGCCAATTGAATTATGATGGTACATGGGATCGGATGGCTTCGGCATGCTGGAGCTTTGTTCCTCTCGTGGAGTATCAAGGAGGAGGAGAGGCCGCTACCTTGGAGCCCCTCCACGAACACTTGTTCGAATACAAAACACATATGATGCAAAATTACGGAGCTGGTGTCCAAGCTTGCTATCGAGGCCCACGTCTGTATGATACCCCAGAGACCCAAGCGGCCGTAACCGAGGTCATTCAATGGTATAAGAAATACCGCAATATACTCAACAGCGATATGATCCATTTACGCCGACCGGACGCACGAGACTGGGACGGGTTCATACACGTCAATCCCCACAAGAAGGAGAAAGGTCTAGCCATGTTCTTCAATCCGACCCATCAAGAGATCACCCGTACGATCCATATCCCACTCTATTATACCGGCCTGACACAAACAGCCCGCATCCGGGAAAAAGAGCAAAAGCCTGTCACCTACAAACTGAACCGGGACTATACGGTGGAGCTTACGGTTAAAATCCCTGCCAACGGATATACTTGGTATGTGGTTGAAGCAGCCGATTAGAACTAAAATGGCCGGGATAATCGCTACCCCGGCCATTTTATCTATCTATAGACTTCTTTATCTACGTCCGTTACCTAGATGTTTTCTGCCATGTTTATTCCCTTTAGGCTGCTGTTTCTCCAGATATTGTTTGTATTGTTCCTCTGTCAATATCTTTTTCATCTGGGCGTTCTTATCCTCACGCATGGCCAACATCTTTTCCCGTTGCTTCTCACGCTCAGCCTTCATCGCCTCACGTTCTTTCTGAGCCTTTTCCATATACTCTTTTTGAAGTTTACGGAACTCCACCGCTTGTTTCTCATCTAACTTCAAGTCGGCGATCATCTTCTCGCAACGTGCGGACGGATCCATCTTACGCTTGTCCATACGCCTGTTCTCACGAGCGAACACAGAAGTAGAACTCAACAATACAACCAAACACAATCCTATTACCTTTTTCATAAACTACTACTTATTACTTTTATTATAAATTACCTGTTTATGAAGCGCTTCGAAAGAATAGACATCGATAAAAAGGAAAGGTTTAATCGGAAATAACATTTAACATTTTACCACAGGCCATTTACCATCTCGGAATCTCCAAATCATCCTTACTGGGCAATGCCGGGAATTTAGCGTGTGGTTCCACCTGATACCAGAAAGTAGTCGATGAGATATCCGACTTTTGATTATTATACCTACCGTCGTGCCGCCAACCCAAATCTTGAATCGTAACCTTCAGATCCTTTTCAAAACGAACCGGGTCCAAGATATGCCAGCGATACAAGCCGAACGCCGTAACAGCCCGATATAGGCCATCCGGACGGATCACTTGGTGCATTCCCGCATAAGGAGTGGTGAATTCTTGGTATTGATGTGTTTTCTGATTCTCGAAGTTATACGAACCGCAGAAATAATCCTCCGTACCTGTTCCACAGATTGTCGGGTATTCCTTGTCGCCATCCATATAGAACTTGATCTCTCCTTCACCCCACCAACAGTTATCATTGACACGCCAAGCTAAATAAGTTCCGACATATTGTCCCTTTCCCTTGATTCCATCCACCAACGTATGGATAGAGCCTTGTGTCGGGTTGGAACGACGGAACTGCGCATGGAAATATCCCTCATCCTCCGGCACTTCCGTCAAGGTATAATTAATCTGGTAATACAAACGCATCTCTTCCGCATTATTAATATTCTCCAACGTTATACGTGCTTTCTTACGGAACGGCATCTTCCAGTAGCAATTGAAAGCGCTCCCGGGATTTACACAGACCGCCAACGAGGAAAGTTGGGCATACTCATTAAAAGCACTGGCGAAGAAATCCCCGACCGGACATTCAACCGAAGGCTCTTTCTCGTCGTCCCAATACATACGGAGTATCGAGAATCGCCAGTTGCCAGTGGGAGTCATCCATATCTGCTGGATAGCCCCCGGGCCATCAATCTCCGCGATAGTAACTGTCTCCCCCGGTTTCACGATAATAAAAGGATTTACTTTCCAGCCTTTCCCCAAATCTTTCGCTGGGCCAGCCGCATTCGCCTTATTCCGGACATCCTTATCTCTCACGGGATCAGCCATCGCTCCTTTCCCTTTCTCCCCCGTAAAATTCTCCGGACTGATCGAACGACTCTGCGCATTCGACAAACGAGAAAGGTTTCCCATATTCATATCCAACCCGTTAAAAGGATACCGCTGGGCATTCGCCCAAAAACTTAACAGCAAAAAGGCTAACAGCAAAACATTGATCTTCTTCATAATGACTTTTATTATTTAAAATTTATACATCGTCTACCTATCATCTGCCTCCAAAATTAAGATCCAATCATTTCCCCTCTCCCCCGCTTCTCCGGGCGCATTGAATGTACGAATTCCCTTATTCTCGACCGCTCCGATCAAAGTTCTCGCCCCATTCCTCGGATTGAACCAATAAGCTTTACCAAAAGATCGCAATTTACTCATTTGTATTCTTACATCCTGCCCTTGACTCAAATAAACTAAAATAAACACATAGCGAAAAAGTAAATTTGGGTAAAACGTAGCGAATTAGCTGATACAGCGTTCGTTACGCTTTGTTTTTCTATGGGACAGAGCCAACGAAATACCACCTCGAAGCCAAACAGCGCAGAAGTTCAGTTACCACCTCATTACCCCCGTAACGGGTGTGAATTTCTTGCTAAATGGTTCTGTTTCTGCGATTTGCGTAATTTTGCATAGCAGTCGGTAACTCACTAATAACTAATTTTGTAACCAAAAAAAGGAGTGAGTTATGCGTAGTACATTCAAGGTATTATTTTACGTGAAGAAAGGCAGCGAGAAGCCGAACGGCAACCTGCCTTTAATGTGCCGTATCACGGTGGACGGCGAGATTAAACAGTTCAGTTGCAAGATGGACGTTCCCCCACGGCTGTGGGACGTGAAGAACAACCGTGCTTCGGGCAAGAGCGTCGAAGCGCAGAGAATCAACCTTGCGGTAGATAAAATCCGTGTGGAAGTAAACCGCCGCTATCAAGAGTTAATGCAGACGGACGGTTATGTTACCGCCGCCAAACTCAAAGACGCCTATCTCGGTATCGGCGTCAAGCAGGAAACTTTGCTGAAGCTGTTCGAGCAGCACAACGCCGAGTTCGAGAAGAAAGTCGGGCACAGCAGGGCGCAGGGTACATTTACCCGTTATCGGACGGTCTGCAACCATATTCGGGAGTTCCTGCCCCATACCTACAAGCGTGAGGATATTCCATTAAAGGAACTCAACCTCACGTTCATCAACGACTTCGAGTATTTTCTGCGCACGGAGAAGAAATGCCGCACCAATACCGTGTGGGGCTACATGATTGTGTTGAAACACATCGTTTCCATAGCGAGGAACGACGGGCGTTTGCCCTTTAATCCCTTTGCGGGATATATCAACTCTCCCGAAAGCGTGGACAGGGGCTACCTCACCCAAACGGAGATACAGACGCTCATGAACGCACCGATGAAGAACGCCACCCACGAGCTTGTACGGGACTTGTTCGTCTTTTCTGTTTTCACGGGTTTGGCGTATTCGGACGTGAAGAACCTCACCGCCGACCGCCTGCAAACATTCTTCGACGGCAACCTGTGGATAATCACCCGAAGAAAGAAGACCAACACCGAATCGAACATCCGCCTTTTGGACGTTCCCAAGCGTATCATCGAGAAGTACAAGGGGCTGGCAAGGGACGGTCATGTTTTCCCCGTTCCGAACAACGGCAGTTGTAACAAGATACTCAAAGATATAGGCAGACAATGCGGCTTCAAGGTACGCTTGACCTACCATGTCGCACGCCACACGAACGCCACGACCGTACTTCTGTCGCACGGCGTACCCATCGAAACGGTGAGCCGCCTTTTGGGGCACACGAACATAAAGACCACCCAAATTTACGCCAAAATCACCGCCCAGAAGATAAGCCAAGACATGGAAACCTTGTCGCACAAGTTGGAAGATATGGAGAAGAATATCTGCCGAGCCATCTAATTAAGAACAGAATACCGATGAAAGAAGAAAGGAACATTATCACGATGGACGGGCAGGGCAATATCTCCCTGCCGAGCGATATAGGCGCAACCGCCATGACCGAGCGGGAAATCTGCGAACTGTTCGGGGTTATCGCCCCGACGGTTAGGGCAGGGATAAAGGCACTCTGCAAAAGCGGAGTTTTATCTATATATGACATAAAGCACATTATCCGCCTATCGGACAAATACAGCGCGGAGGTTTACAACCTCGAAACGATAGCCGCCCTCGCTTTCCGTGTCGAATCGTTCGGGGCGGCGAAAGTCCGCAGGGCATTATTAGAGAGGATTATACACGGGCGAAAAGAGAAAACGACGGTATTCGTGTCGGTTGTTTCGGACGGCAAGCCCAACAGCCGTTGGAAAGCATGATGATATACCAACATACCAACATGCAAACGTACCAGCATACCAGCATGCAAACATGCAAACCTATCACTATGGTGATATATATTGCAGGGTCTATTTCTCTTTTCAGAGGAAAGCGGAGCAATCGTTTTCGTTTACAAAGGCAAAGCAAGCACGGGGCTTTACGTCGGCTAAAAGGTCAGGCGGCTGCGCCGTTTCCCAATAAATCTTCCTCTCGCTTCGCTGCGAGCGTATTTATCGGGAAAACCTTGTATCCGACCGCCCCGTGCAAAAGAGCCTTTGAAAACGGAAACGACCGCCCCGCCACCCACCGACCGAAAGGAAAAAAATAAGGTGGGGTTACGGGCAAGCAGGCGGCAGGGACAGCCATAGCCGAAAGGCAGACGGGCAGGCAGACGGCACGCCGCAGGGTATTTACGGAGAAAATACCGTAGCTTATTAGGGAATTTTCCGAGCCGCAATACTACGTATCGCTGAAAATTCCCCAATAAGGCAAGGGGTAAGCCCCTCTGCACACCCCATCGGGGACGGCATTTGCCGCCCCGAAGATACGAAAAATCATTGTTTCACAAGTCAAGGAAGAAAGGAAAAATATATGGGTTTCGTAGTTTTACACATGGAAAAGGCGCACGGCAGCGACAGCGGAACGACCGCACATATCGAGCGTTTCATCATACCGAAGAACGCCGACCCCACACGCACGCACCTAAACCGCAGGCTTATCGAATACCCCGACGGGATAAAAGACCGTTCGGCGGCTATACAGCAGAGATTAGAAGAAGCGGGGCTGACACGCAAAATCGGAAGCAACCAAGTACGGGCAATCCGCATCAACGTATCGGGAACGCACGAGGACATGAAGCGGATAGAGGAAGAGGGGCGTTTGGACGAGTGGTGCGCCGACAATCTGAAATACTTCGCCGACACGTTCGGAAAGGAGAACATCGTGGCGGCTCACCTGCACAGGGACGAGGAAACGCCGCACATACACGTTACACTCGTCCCCATCGTCAAGGGAGAGCGCAAGCGCAGGAAAAGGGAGGAACAGACGAAGAAGCGATACCGCAAGAAGCCGACCGACACCGTGAGGCTGTGCGCAGACGATATTATGACACGGCTGAAATTGAAGTCCTACCAAGATACCTATGCCGTGGCGATGGCGAAATACGGGCTGCAAAGGGGCATAGACGGCTCGAAAGCTCGCCACAAGTCCACGCAGCAGTATTATCGGGATATACAGAAACTCTCCGACGACCTCAAAGCGGAAGTGGTGGATTTGCAGCAGCAGAAAGAAACGGCACAGGAGGAACTAAGACGGGCGAAAAAAGAAATACAGACCGAGAAGCTGAAAGGGGCGGCAACCACCGCAGCCGCCAACATCGCCGAGAGCGTCGGTTCTCTTTTCGGCAGTAACAAGGTCAAGACGCTGGAAAGGGAGAACACCGCCCTGCATAAGGAGGTAGCCGACCACGAGGAAACCATCGAAGCCCTGCAAGATAGGATACAGACCATGCAGGCAGACCACAGCAGGGAGATACGGGAAATGCAGCAAAAGCACGGCAGGGAGATAGCCGACAAGGACACAAGGCACAAGCAGGAAATATCGTTTCTGAAAACGGTAATCGCAAGGGCGGCAGCATGGTTTCCCTATTTCCGTGAAATGCTCCGTATCGAAAACCTCTGCCGCCTTGTCGGGTTCGATGAAAGGCAGACCGCAACGCTCGTCAAGGGAAAGCCGTTGGAGTATGCAGGGGAACTCTACTCGGAGGAACACGGACGGAAATTCACGACCGAAAGGGCAGGTTTCCAAGTGCTGAAAGACCCCACGGACGGGACTAAATTGGTTCTTGCCATCGACCGAAAGCCCATTGCCGAGTGGTTCAAGGAACAGTTCGAGAAGTTAAGGCAGAACATACGCCGACCTATACAACCGCAAAGGAAAGGCAAGGGATTCAAGCTATAAATGTTAAATCCTGCCCGATTTGCCGAAAAAAGTGCGGTACGCTGTTCGTGGTGTACTGCACTTTTTTTATATTTGTTCGCAAGGTGATATACTTGAAGAAAATAACAGCCGATTTCGCTGTTAGCACAATGTTATGCGGCAGCTTAAAAGACGACACCAAACCAGAAAAATCATCTTGACAACCACCCGACTTTGAACTACGAAGGATGAAATTTTTCAGGGACAACTTCCAGCATTTCCAAAAAACAGTTTACCCATTGACTTGGAGACAAACAAACAATTTGAGCATTAAGGTTTAAACCGAATTTTTCCGAAATTGACCTGACCTGACTTTTCCTGAAAATCGACTTTAAAGCTGTTTTTACAGATAAATCAGGTTTCTCTAACAGACAGGAAATAAATGCTAAGTATTTGGCTTTAAACTTAAAATCAAAAAATAACTGTTTTCTTTTAATGTTTAACAGGGCTGATTTGACAGTTGGCGGTGGAAAGAAACTTTCAGGACCTACCTCATAGACAAGTTTCAAATCAAAAAAAGTATGATAGAAAACGGTATATGGATTGTAAAGCTTCCTCGAAAATAACTTTTGTGTAGGTTCTAACTGAAGGACAATGGAACCTCCCAGAAAATTTCCAAGACTCTCAAACATCAGGATTTTGAAAATATCGGAAGTAATGCCATAAGGAATATTTGACACCACTTTGAAAGGAAATTTCGGAACTGCAAAATTCCTAAAATCACAACCGACAACTTGAACATTTCGGGCATCAGAAAATAATTTTCGTAAATGTTCAACCAAAGCTGTGTCGTTTTCAATAGCAACAACATTGTTGGCGATTTTTAATAAATGAACAGTAAGAAACCCCTTGCCTGCCCCAATATCTAAAACCGTATCCTGATTACTTATATTTGCTTGTCTTATTGCATCTTTTATTAGCACTTTATCAATAGTAAAGTGCTGACCCGTAAAACGAACGGGCAATTTCTTTTTTGTCATTAGTAACTTCTTACAGGTGAATACTTGACTGCAAATTTAGTAACTTTGCAGCAGAAATTAACGAGAAAGAAGAGAAAATGAAAACCGACCGCATAACATCACCTATACGCAAGCAGGGGTTTCGTGCTTCGTAGGACAGTTAAGTGGTAAATTTAAAGTTCAGTTCTTCGTAGGAAGTTCAGTGGTTAAAATCCCTGCCTGCGTATAGCTGAGAACCGTTATCAACCTCGAAAAGCAAAAATACAATGAATAGAATATTAACACTATACCTCTTTTTGCTATTGTGTGGCACGGCTTCCGCACAACAAATAGTAAAATGGGACGATTTACAGACTATAACGGATAACGCACGGCGCACGGTCTATTATGAAAAAGGCAGTAAACAGCCGTTGCAGGGAGAATATCGCATTATACGAGGGCTTGACGAGGAGCGTGTTAAACTTTCCGACGGCATAATAAACGGTGATTATCTCCGCTATCGTGATGGGGTACTGCGTGAATCGGGCATATATGCCAAAGGAAAGCGCAACGGCATATTCACGGAGTATTACCAAGATGGCGTTACTCCCCGAAAAGAAACACCCATGCAGCAAGGCAAGATAGACGGAACTGTAAAGACCTATTTTCGTAACGGCAAAATAGAAATCGAAAAGGAGTATAGGCAGAGTGTGGAGAGCGGACGGGAACGCCGCTTTGACAGCAAGACGGGTGAGCAGATTTTTGAATCTCATTATATAGACGGCAAAAAAGAGGGTGAGGAATGGGAAATATTCGAGGATGGGCGCACGCTTCGCAGCAGGACTACACGACACTACCGTAACGGAAAACTTGACGGCTTTTATCGTGTGGAATCGACACGGGACGGAAAACCCTATATAACCATCGAGGGGCAATACACCGACGGCGAGAAATCGGGACGTTGGAAACAGTACAACGCCACCGATGACACAACCCATGAATGGGATGAATGATTTTCTTTTTTCGCAAGTTGATTTTATAAAATTGCCACCGAAAGTTCGTACTTTCGGAAAAAGATGTTATATTTGCAAATGAAAGAGTTATTTGACAGCATAGCAACGCAAAACGCTGAAATTCGCACAGTTGCTAAATCGTTACTTCTATTTCTCAAATAATTCGCTAAAAGTTTATTTCTCAATCGGTTAAGTCAAACCGAGAAAAATCTAAAATAAAAAAATAAGAAGAGGTTATTTCCTCTTGAAAAGCAGGGTAACCGCATCATTTTTTACAGGAGACCGTTTGACTTTTACTACCTACTTCCCTATAAGATATATACTGATGAAGTAAATTAAGTAATACTTCATCGGTAAAGGAGATCTAGTACGTGGATCGGAATCAGAAGGTAATCAACGAAATTCCAAACTAACCGAATAAAGTCCTGTGTCAGACAAACAGAACAAATCGGAAACTTTTTCAAGCTGCCGATTCATTTTTTCAGGCTATAGCTTATTCCCAACTCGCATTAATAAGCTTGATATTTCCCATTAACAAACACATCCTTCACCGCATTCAAATAGCCGAAACCATACTTCACATCCGGTAAGAGGTAAGCTCCTTCCACCCATTCATTCCAAGCATAAACCGTGATTAGTTTAGGCTGTTCCGGATGCCTGTCACAATACTCTTTCGCCTTTTGCAAGAAAGCGGTGAAAGCCTCTGGGGATTGATTAAAATGCACCACGTCCTTCTGTGTTTTACGCGGGAAACGTGGCGTATCGTCCCAACCTATAGATGCGTTGGGGAAATAAGGGATAGAAACGGCTTCGCTCCATTTCTCCAAACGCTCGAAAGCCTCTTTTCCCCATTGAATGTAATCTTCCGGATGTGGGCCTCCCCAATTATACAAAGTTAAGCTATTAATACCTAACATCTCTATTTGCTTCAAGAAATCAGCATTCAGTACACCACCCGTCATTAATTGAACATGCAATCCGGGGGAACCAGCTTTCTTAACTTCCTCCCTGAAATAGTCCAAACCTTTGCGAGTTTCCTCCAATGAACCGAATGTTTTGATCAAATTGTCCGTACTAAAAACAGAGAAGACAGGTTCCCCATTTATCTTATAATAATTGGGGCGTTTGAAATATTGATCAATAATGCGCTTCACGATGATCTTGAAATTGGGCCAATCAATCGCCCCATTCCACAGACGAGAGTTATCCTCCTTATAACGATGTACATTCCAGTAATTACGAGCCACATCGTGATCGGCCCACATAATATAGAAATTCATCTTTTGGTTGTTCTTGGCTTTCAGGAAACCATCATTCTAACATCCCTCCAAGAACGGTCCATTGTTGAACCAATACCAATCAAAAATAAACGTATTCACCCCATGATCCGTGGCGGCCTCGATCCAACGCTCCATCACCTTGGGATCGTTATCCAACTCATAACCCCATAAGGGAATCTTAGGCTGGTAATGCCCCGGAAACCGGGGATTACCTTTCTTGATGATCTCCCACTCACCCGTCTTCTCTGGCCATAATACTTCCCGTCCCATCGGGTCATCATGACAGGAAGGCCAAATATAAGCCGCAACTGTATATTCGGATGTCTTTCCCGAATGTCTCACGTTTTCATTTCCATTGTTATCAGCCTTTACACCAAGGCTCACCAATACTAACGCTAACAAAGTACCATAAAATACACTACATTTTCTCATAATGATTTTTAAGGAAAATCCTATTCAAGAATAGTATTTAATTAAGAATAATCCACTTATGATATGTTTTACAAATATGAGGTAATGACTTGGCAATGGTCATAACTTCTGCGATATGCAGTGCTTTTCTGTCAAATAACTCTGTATGTGTGCAAAGATACTATTTTCTGTTGAACATATGGTCTGTTATCAAGTAAAATTTGGAGGTTTTGCACTCGTTAAGTGATGTGCGTGATTCTGATGAAAGAAAAACAGAATGTCCGAGTAATAAAAACATCGGCAGACCTACAAAGAGGTTGCCGATGTTGCTAATGGAGCGTGTGATTGGTAGATTGAGTAGAACAAGAAAATGTATGCTGAGGTAACTTCTTCTTTATTGGTCATCAGCAATGACCCTTAATGTGAAGATAAAAATCATAGAATTTCATCTTGATATTATCTCGTACTCTACGGAACTCGTTTTTAATAAAATCGGGTGTTCCTGTTACATCGGAAGGGTCGTCAAAGCCGATGTGCAAGCGATGTTTGACATGTCCTGCAAATACCGGGCAGGTTTCATTGGCATTTCCGCATACCGTTATTACATAATCCCATTCTTGGGTAAGGTATTGCCTTACATCTGTGGGAGTATGTTCGGATATGTCTATGCCTATTTCACGCATTACCGCTATGGCATTAGGGTTTACTTGTTCAACAGGATGTGTGCCTGCCGAACAGACCTCAATCGTATCATCCAATGATTGCAAAATGCCATGAGCCATCTGACTGCGGCAACTATTTCCTGTACAAAGTATCAATACTCTCATAATTTCTAAAATAGATTTCCATATATAAAGCCTGAAACCGTTGCCATTACGATTACAAGAGTAACATATACAATGGTCTTCTTTGTACCCATTACACCACGGATGACCAACATATTCGGAAGAGACAATGACGGACCAGCCAACAGCAATGCCAGTGCCGGACCTTTACCCATGCCGGAAGCTAACAGACCTTGAATGATTGGAACTTCGGTCAATGTGGCGAAATACATAAATGCACCTGTAAACGATGCAAAGAAGTTAGACAAAAGCGAATTACCCCCGACTGCCCATTCTATCCAACTGTTCGGAATGACACCTGCAATGGCTGTATTGTCGTGCGTTGAGCCAAGCAGGAAACCTGCTGTCACTACACCTATAGCCAGCAACGGCAATATCTGTTTGGCGAAGCCCCACGAGGATATTGCCCATTCCCTGTTTTCTTCATCCTGTTTGTCAAAGAGCAGGATGACGGCGAGAGCGGTAATCGCAACAATCATCGGCACAAGTGGAATCAGTTTTGTATCATCAATAAACAGATTGGCAAGGATGACGGAAACGGCAGTAGCCATCGCGCCAAGTACCACCCCAAGCACTCGCAGTTTCAGTATTCGGACAAGCGACCAGCAAAGCAACAGCGACAATGCACCGACAATATACCACTTGTAAGTGAATATATAATACCAGAGTCCAGTATCTGACGAAGCAGGTGCGCCCCAGTTTGCAAATACAAGGATAAGAACCAGCGTAAAGAAATGGAACGAAGTCTGCCACATCGGACGTTTTTCTGGGGGCGGAACGATATTCATCTGTTCCTCTTTCTTGGCTTTCTCTTCCTTGCGGAAAATGAATGACATTGCCAATCCGATGATAACGGAGAATAGTACAGCACCGATTATTCGTGCCACCCCCATTTCAAAGCCCAAAATACGAGCCGTCAGTATAATCGACAGAATGCTTATTGCCGGACCGGAATACAGGAATGCCACTGCCGGACCCAATCCTGCACCACGTTTGTAGATGCTTGTGAACAATGGCAGTATAGTACACGAACATACTGCAAGGATTCCACCAGAAATGGCTGCTACCGTATAGGAGAGCCATTTCTTGGCATTAGCCCCGAAGTATTTGAGTACCGAACCCTGACTTACGAATACGGCAATTACTCCGGCAATGAAGAAGGCTGGCAGCAAGCACAAAACCACGTGCTCCCTTGCATACCACTTCGCAAGGTCAAGCGTTGCAGTGACGGCTGTCATGAACCGTTCGCTGTCAAGTGGCAGAAAGAATACTGCCACAAAAACAGCGACAATCCATAACAGAATTTTCAACTCCTTTTTTAACTCCATACAAGACAGATTAAATTCCCAACAGTTGTTTTACTTCACTTTCAGACGGAACATGTCCCTTTATTTTGACAGTACCGTCCACTACAACCGCAGGAGTTGCCATAATGTTGTAGCTCATTATTTCGGCAATGTCCTCTATTTTCGTAAGCTTCACATCAAGTTTGTTTTCGCTGACCACTCTCTCAATAACTTGATAGGTTGATTTGCATTTGGCGCACCCCGGTCCCAATATCTTGATTTCCGTTACCCCTGAATTATTTGCAGATGACTTATCTCCGCAGCAACAAGACGTTTCTGGTTTTTCGGGCTCTTCTATTATCAGATTACTGCCACATGAACACGAGCAAGGCTTCGGAGAGAATAATGAAGCCCAGAATCCTTTTTTGTTTTCTTTTTTTGTTTCCATATTCTTTTGATATTTAATTGTCTTACAATAATATGTTAAATAAATAACCTGTAATTACAGCCGTAAGGAATATTACAACGACAATCGTTGCGACCAATTTCTTACGGAAAATGCTTGCAAGCATTGTCATTTCCGGAATTGCCATACCTGCACCGCCAATAACCAACGCTATCACAGTGCCGATGCTCATACCCTTAGCCATCAGTGCGACCCCGATAGGGATTGCCGTTTCAGCACGGATATACAACGGTATGCCCAATACGGCTGCGATAGGAATGGCAAACAGATTGTCTGGTCCGGCTATCTTCAGCACAAAATCTTGTGGCATATAGCCGTATATCCCTGCTCCGAGTGCGACTCCAATTAACAAGTAACCTAAAATAGGGCGCAGACTGTCCCAAGCCGAAACGAATGCTTCTCTCAGTTTACGCTTTATAGTCCATTGTCTTTTGTCCTCACTGCCTACGTTATGTTCGTTACGGAGACGTACGTTTTTCACATACTTCTGCATCCCCATTTTTTCCAATACCACACCGAACAGGACCGAGGCGGCGAAAGCAATAATGAAATATGCAAGCATCGCCTTTACACCGACCATTGCCCCCAACATTCCTATTATTATAGGATTGAGCAGCGGAGAAGCTATAAGGAATGACATGGTACTTCCAAAAGGAACTCCGGCATTGAGGAAACCGACTGTCATCGGAATGGTGGAACAGGCGCAAAATGGGGTGAGTGCCCCGAATCCTGCTGCCATGACATTGCCTAAGATTCCACGTCCAGAAAGCCATTGCTTGATTTTGTCTTGCGGAATATACATCAGTATTATTTCGACAACCGCACTGATCAGCAGGAACAGTGCTATCAATTCTGCCGTGATAAACACGAAGTATTTTAATGTTTCTATCAAAGTGTTCATTGCATCCTTGGTTAATTAAAACATTACGATACAATAATATACTCCTATTCCTACGAACAGGCAACCAACAATTCCATTCAGCCATTTCTGTACGGTCTGCATCTTGCCGTAGAAACTGCCGATGTGCTGGACACTGAACGCCAATATCCAAGCGACCACCAAAACAGGCAATGCCGTAGCAATGGCAAACAATATCGGCAACAGATAACCCATCGTTGCTGTGGCAGACATCGGTATCAGCATACCGAAATAGAACACACCGCTTGTAGGGCAGAATGCCATAGCGAACAGCATTCCAAGAGCCAATGCTCCCCAACCGCCCTTTCGTGCCAGGCTTTCACCATTACCTTTGAATCCGAAAGAGGGCAATTTGAGTTTGTTACCGAACAGAATGAACATCCCGGTCAGAAGTAATGCCGGACCGAGAATCAATTCTCCATATTTGCCTATGAATTTCTGGATACCGAACAGACTTGCCCCTTCTTTCAGTATAAGAATCAAGATGACACCTAATACGGTATAGGCGATGACGCGACCCAAGGTGTATAAAAGACCGTTACGAAAGATGCGTTGCCTGTTCTTGATGTCTTTGCTTATAAAACCGATTGCCGCTATATTTGTAGCCAACGGACAAGGCGATACCGCTGTAAGTAATCCTAACAGGAATGCCGTCAGTGTCGGTGTTGTGCTGCTATCCAATAAAGTCTGTAGCCAGTCCATATATGATTATTTCAAGGCGGTTCGGATTTTACTATTTATCTCGCTTTTGAATGCATCTGGGTTCTTACGAGCATTGGCAAAGGCATATTCGGTAAGGTTCTCATAGGTTTCTTTCCCGTCTATCCACTTGCTGATGAACAAGGAAGACCATGTAACCTCGTATTTCTCGGCAATCTTTTCATTCTCCGGTTTGGAAATGTCAATTGCCTTGAAAACCACAGTACCGTTCTTAATTTCTTCTGCGAATTGTGCTTCAATGACTTCTTTGGCGTTTTTCTCTATCGCCATACAGGTGGCACATCTCTGTTTACCGTGAAAATACAGAATTTCCACACGGTTGTTCACTTCTTGTGATTGTGTCTGTTCCACTTTCACAGTGTCGTTCTTTTTTGCATCGTTGTTTCCGCAAGCGGTCAGTCCGAAGCAAACGACAAAAGCCAAAATCAGTTTGTTCATACTTCTTCTTTTATTTGATTAAACTTATGTTTGTATTTCGTAAAACAACGAACATTTGGGATAAAAAAGAATTGCGATTACTTGCAACATCTTTCTTTTTCGCATAGGCATTGCCCAAAAAATTCGGTGAAGAGCATAGAGGCAATCTTCCAATTTTCACGGTTGATGCAGTATTTTACTTTGGGAGTTTCTATTTCTCCCTGTATCAATCCTGCATCTTTCAGCTCTTTCAGATGCTGAGAAACAGTTGCTTTAGAAATCGGCAGTACCTCATGTATATCTCCGAAAAAACACGTATTTTGCTTTATCAGAAATTCAAGAATTGCCATTCTCGCTGGATGTCCCATTGCTTTGGCGAACCGGGCAAGTTGCTCTTGAGTTGTAGTATATTCTTTATTATCCATTTTCACGGTGTTGTTTGTTGTTCGCAAAATTACGAACATATTTCGGAATGCGCAAGTGTTTCCGATTATTTTTATTTGTGCAGTATCATTTTAACTTATCTTTAGTCGAAAAGAGATAAGAGCGAATACAATCCAATAATTCACCCTTATCTCTTTGTTTTGTTTTTATCCCGTTCGGATGGATTTCATCTTTCGCACATAATCCCGAACGTCCGATTATAATATAGTCGCCGATGAAATTTTCCACCGGACTATGTTCTATGGTTGTTACAATCTCATTCCTCGTTTGCGTTTCTTCTTTCTACGAAGTATCTCTGCCATTTCCTGATTGGCTTCTACATCAGCAGCGTTGCAAGAAGAATCACTACCGTTCAGCAATCCCAATGAACCGTTGAAGAACTCACTTTGTGCTATGCTGGATGGTGTACTTGGTGTAGCAACTTCATATTCGTTGGTCATCATTCCTTTCCGTTCCCTGCATCTGTTACTCTGCAAAGCTGCGTCAATCTTGGAATAGCTGAAACGCCTATCCACCTTGGACCCGTTGAAGTGGTAGCCGTTCTTGGTGAACACTACGCCTTGTATCTCGTCCGTCTGTCCTCTGTGGCTGAAATGCACTTCCACTCCTTGCCGTTTTAGATTTGCGACAAGCACGCCCCAGTTTCCACATATGCCGACTTCCGTTTTAAGGATGTCGTAAAGCTCGTACTTTGTCTTATCCGGCTCTTTCAATCGGTTGCGTTTGACATTCTCCTTCCCGTTTGCCATGTGCAAGCCATATATCAAGGTTAGTTCCTTGCAGATACGGGTACTGCGCAGACGCTCGTGCCTGTCGGATATGGTATTGCCGTTGTTGTCTATGCGGTTGAAGGCGATATGCACGTGCGGATGCTCCTTGTCGAAATGACGGGCGATGAAGAACTGCGTGTCCTTGATTCCCATCCGTTCCATATATTCAAGTGCGATACCTCCCATGACACAGTTCGTCAGACGTGGCTCATCCTCTTTGGAAAAACTCAATGCGATATGCCCGACAGGTTTCGCCACATTGCCGTTCATCAGCGACTGGGCATTGAAACTCATGGCAATGGTTTCCTTGTTCTCCATAAACAAGCCATCATATGCGACAACTTGGGCATTCTTTCCTTTATCAAGGATATAATCCACCACACCCTTGAAGTCGCTTCCCTTTACGATTTTCGCCATCATATCCCTATCTTGGTTAAGAGTTCGTGAATCCTTGCCACTGCCACCTTGCAGTCCCACCGTTCATCGTGGAAGCCTCCGGCGTTAGCCTTGTGCGCAAGCTGGTTGAGATTGTTCGCCATGCCACAGAGTTGGCGGATGTATCCGGCGTGTTCCTCAGACAGTCGTTCTTTCACATGACCGTTCCGGAAACACCCCCTCATATATTCACTCGGTGATACACCAGCCTCATGCGCCCGTGTCAGCAGACGGTAGTAGTCGGCTGTCGCCATCTTCACCGCGACACGGTATTTCAGTTTCTCGGTCGCTTCCTTCTTGGGGCGACCACCCTTGTTACGTTCCTTGTTCTGTTCCATATTTCGTTTCTTCTAATTCTGTTACTGATTATACTGTATAGACCAACGGGATGCCATCTTCCGAAACTTGGGAAGTGGGTAGCAAGCGGTTTCGGTACGCCCGAAACACAAACTTGCTACCTCCCAATCCTTATGGAATGAGTTTTGAGCATCTCACGTTTTTCTTGTTCAAGGTGCTATAATCCAAGTCCTTTCTTTTTGGGTTTTACGATGGTTCGTGGAGGTGGATTAACGGTTACATTCTGCCACTTACCGCATAGGTAATCGTTCAGGTCTTTATGTCCGTTGTAGTTGTCGGAGAAGTCCCTGATACGACCGCTGAACTCTCTTGCCAATTCCAAGTAGGCATTTCTTCCAGCCTCGTCATTGTCAAGCAGGCAGTGGATGCGCTCGTACCCATGCAGCACATCCATTGCTTTGGAAACATTGGCAACCGAATTGAGAACGACATAATCCTGCCCATCAAGATTGGGCATGGTCGGGCAGTTCTTCATCCGCAACGTGAGGAAGGACAGATAGTCCATCATACCCTCGAACACGAGACACTTCTCTTGCTGTTCTCCTTGCTGGCGTATATAACTGATGTCTTTGGGTGCGATGCAACCCTTGAAAAAACGGTTACGCACTTCATATCCTCCGGCAACATTGGGAAAGCCGATGGCGAAATAGGGCTTGCCGTTATGGATGAAGTGCAGCTCCTTACATTCCAGCCTTGCCAAGTTGATGTTTATTCCCCTTTCCTGCAAATAACGGAGCAATGCAGGATGGGTAAGTTCTCCCACCTCCAAATGCTGGAAACTCGGTTCGGATGCTTGCTGGCGAAAAGAGAAAGATACGGAACGGATGTGCGGTACTCGCTCCGCTATCTTGTTGAGCAAGTAGGGCACATAGTCGGATGCGTATAGTTCCTCTGCCAAAGCGATGATGTTACCGCCTTTGCCAAGCCCGTAATCGAACCACAGGTTACGGTCGGTGTTCACTTTGAACGAGGCTTCCGTTTCCTCCCGGAATGGTGATTTGTACCAAAGGCTGTTGCCTTGCTGTTTGACGGGCGTGTAGCCCAAACTTTGCAGATAGTCTGCAATTCTGATTTGTTTTGCTTCTTGGATGTTCATGGTTTATTCTTTCTACGGATTTGATGATGAGTGTAATAATGTTGATTTGATGAATGACACATATATTATGCTGTATGTTAAGGCTTTATTTCCTCAACATCTTCTCAACAAACCACTCACAAAAAGAGAATCCAACAAAGGATGCTGTTGTTTTCTCAACATTTCTTTTCGATTGTTGAGCATTTGTTGAGAGTGTATGTTGTTTGTTTTCAGCATGGTTATATACTTATTCAACAATTCAACAAAAAAAGAATGATGTTACAGGGAGTCAAGTTGCTTCCTTGTGACTGTATAGAACCGTCCAACTCTCTTAATCGGCTCATAACGGCACTCCCGATTGTAATTAAATTGGTAGGTCGTATAGGTAAGTCCGTTGGATGCCGGAGTAAGTTTCCAACACTCTTGCAGCACTTTCCGTACTTGGTACTTCTCCACCTTTACCTGTGAGTGTACCAGCAAAAGAAGAAGGTCGTTGTAACAGAACGAGAATGTGTCCGTACCGACACTGTCCATGATGTCAAGGATAAGTTCGTGTATCTCTATCTCCAATCGGTTGCGGTTGCTGCGGATAATCTTCCGCAAGGCTTCGGTATGCAACAACGAGGGTGCAAACCACATACGGCTTTCTTTTTCGGTGGATAGCTGTCTGTGTTGCAGGAAATGGAGAAAGGCAGGTATCTCCGCTTTCAGCTTTTGCAGGAAGTCGGTATCATCGGACTGCAAGCGGTCTATCTTGCGTACCCAATAGCGTGTTTCTCCTGCATCTATGATTACGGGCAGATACTCGTTGTTGGAGCACAGCACAAACTTGGCAAAGAACGCTATCTCGTCACGGTCTTTGCCTTTGGCTTCCACTTTATAGGATAGAGTTGTACTGAGGTTCTTCAACCGCTCGCTGTCCTCCCTGCGGTTGAGCAGCACTTCATCCACCACGATAAGGAGTTTTCCTGCCCAATCGGAATTGAACTGGCTGCGGAAGTCCTCGTTGGTGTTGAACGTGACATTGTTCTGAAAGAGGGCTTTCAGAAAGTTCAGGAACGTGCTCTTGCCCGTATTGCGTTCTTCCGATATCAACAGCAGGATGGGCAGTTTTTGTACGGGTTGCAGGTAGAGCAGTTGCAGATAGTCCATTCCTAACTCGTATTGCTCCCCGAAAATGTGGCGAACCAATGATTGGATGCAGGGAAACTCGCCTTGCTGTGGACAATGCTCTATCGGCTCATAGAGGTTGAGAAACTTGTCCACCACGGGACGATAATCCACATGGTTTGGGACTGTACAGAAACCGTCATACTTCGGCACGGTGGCGAGATAGTCCTTGCCATAGTCCTGCCGTAGTGTCTCGTTGTTCCACACAATGCGTTTCCTCACATAGCCACCGTTCAGACGGGGCTGGTTCACTAACTTGTAGAGGGTTGTACCCACTCGGATAAACTCCTCCTTTTCGTTCTTTGTTTTTGTCATTTACATTTCGCTTAAATCGTTAATAGTTAATCAAGTGCAAAGCTACGGCAAGTCACGCGAAAGCCTGATAAGCAAATCACAGCAGAACGGCGCAAAATTTACACGGAATGAAAAACTTGCTGCGAATTGCACAGGAAGCAGGTAAAGAGCATATAAAGCAAACCCGAAAAAGCATCCGTTACAGGTCTGCTTCTTCGGGCTTTTGTTGGTAATACGTATTATTGGTAAAACAGCAATACGTTAGTTCAACTGAATACTAATACGTTTTACCAACTGAGTGTTTTATCAGCAATCAATTGACAGATAAAGATTTGTCGGTTTCATGATTTCATGTCGTCACATTATTGGATTTTATGCCTGATAATTAGAAGCCTTTGTCCCGTTACTGCCCAGCGAAAAGAAGAAGGTTGTTTTCTCTTTTCGCAAGTACATCCTTTTAAGAATGGCATTGCGCATTTGTTCCGCACCGAAACTATTGATACGGAAAGCAAGCGCAACTATCATCGTGAGACTGAATACATTTGCATGATAGCCGTTTTCCAATCTGATATACTTCTGAACCTCGTATTCTTTCAATGCTCCACTTTTATATATGGCTCTGATGGAAGCTCGGAATGTGGGGGCAATTACTCCGAATAAATCGCCAAGTTCCTGTTCGCTCATCCAAATGTCTGTGACATTGTCCGGCATTATGATATTGCCGGATTCACTCATTGTTATAATACTTCTTTTCATAAGCCATTCTTTATATGGTGAAATGTCCGCTAACCTTATCTTCAAAAGCAGAAATGTCGTTTTCAAGTTTCGTGTTGGTCACTTTTGCATAAATCTGCGTAGTAGTGATATTTGTATGTCCGAGTATTTTGCTGACACTTTCTATTGGCATACCATAATTAAGGGCTAAAACAGCGAAGGAATGCCGGCTCAGGTGAAATGAAATGTTCTTTTCTATTCCACACATTTTTGCCACAGTCTTGATGCGCCTATTTACCATGTCGTAAGAATTTATGTTGAACAAATTCTTACCATTTCTGAATGGCTTATTTCGCTCAATTATTTGAGCGGGAATGTCCATCAGCTTGATTTGAAACGGCACACCTGTTTTCTGCCTTTTGGATACAATCCAACGTGAGCCATTCAGTTCCACGATATTGTCTGTGGTGAGATTTTTGATGTCCACGAATGATATACCCGTCCAGCATCCGAAAATAAAAATGTCCCTTGCAATAGCGAAATTGGCATTTTCCAATTCGATTGTACTCATGGCTTTGATTTCGTTCTCTGTCAAGAAGCCACGTTCCTTATGGTCAGGATTCACATGATATTGTGCAAATGGATTTCTCGGTATCTTCCCGTGGTAATGAGCGGAAGTTACGATATGCTTCAATGGTATGGAATATATCCATACGGAAGATTGGGCAAGTCCGACCTCGTTACGTAGATACAGACAATAATCATGGATAAACTCTTCCGTCAGTTCATTCATCCCCATATCCGAACGCTTATAATGGTTTTTCATAAATTCGGCGACATATTTCCTTACGGTAAGATATTTACGGTATGTACGCTCCGAACGGTCTTTCCCAACACGTTTGGCAAAATCCGCATTCATCTTATCAAAGGCACGTAACACCGTTTCATACTCTGTGCCGATACCTTGATAGGCATTGCGTACCATTTCGGCAGTTACAAATGCCTCCCGGTCAGAAAGCCGCTGGTAATGCTTTGCTATCTGCGCCTTGATATTATCAAGCGCATGATTAACATCCATAGACTTACGGCTCTTACCTTTAGCCCGATTAGCTTTGGCATCCCATAACTCCTTGGATATACTCTGTTTACAACTGAACTGAGCAATCGTCCCATTGATGGTAACCCGTCCCATGATAGGGACAATTCCACTCTTCTCTTTGCTTCCATTTACATAGAAGACAGTCTTAAATGTACTTCTCATAATCCTTGCTTTTTGTTTGGTGCAAAATTAAATCATGAGAGTCATAAGGGCAGAACGCAAACCTACGCAGAACGCAGAAAAATAGGAAGTTAGTGTTAAAAGTGCATTTGATACGAGGTAATGGTTTGGAAGCATAACAACTTCTATATTCTGCTCAGACCATGTCTTCACTACTTATGCCACTTGAAGCCACTTTATGCCAAACACCATTGATGGTCAGTACATTCTCTATGTTTTGCTCATATTTTCATTTTTAAGTGACATTTTTTATTAAAATTCACCAACATGAATTTTGTTTCAAAGATACACTAGAATGGCAAACTCTTCCTATCAACTTTATATTCGCTGACAAGAAGAGCTTGTCGTTTTATGAATTTACAATGTATACCTTATCGGATGCTTACCATAATAATCCCTCATAAAAAGGAGTATGCTTTTCGGCATACCCCTTTCTATTAAAACAGACAAAGCTCTCTTTCACACAACCCATTCAAAGGTATTAATCAGCCCAAAACGTCTCAGATCTAGGAAATATAGGGAATCCTGTCATCCTGTCATTCTGATCTGGTCTACGCCGCTTCCACCAAGGATGATCCTTTGTCTCTTTCTGCCATTCCACAAGTAGTTTCGCCAACTTCTTACAGTCTACCGCATAAGGGAGACGATCGGCCACATTCTCCAACTCATTGGGATCTTTCTTTAAATCATAGATCTCGACCATAGCCCTTGGAGCTACGAATATCTGAGACTGTTCAGGTTTCAAAGTCCCATTTCGCTGATTTTGTTTCAACTCAAACCAGCTTAAACTAGAGCTTAAATCCATTGCCGTACCATGCGGAATATCGTAATACGCATTATAAATCAGTTTGATATTCTCCGTGCGGATACAACGAATATACTCGTCCGTGTCATGCCAATTCCGCTCCGAGAAGATATAATCACGTCCCCTCAATGACGGATCAAACAACAGCTTGCGAAAGCTCTTACTATAAACGCACTCATCCATCCGTACTCCAGCAAAATCCAACAACGTAGCCGCCAAATCCACCGTGCTGACCAACCCATTAGAATGCACCTTATTCTCAGGGATCATACCCCTCCACATAAACACCAGAGGAGTCTGTATGCCTGAATCATATAAAGAACCCTTACAACGGGGGAATGGCATTCCGTTATCACTCAAAAAGACAATAATGGTATTCTCCATCAGCTTTTTCTTCTCCAAGACGGAGATCATCCGACCTATATGCCCGTCCATACGAGTAATCTCATCATAATAATCCGCCAGATCCCGCCGTGTATCCGCTCCATCCACCAAATAAGGAGGAACCTTCACTCTTGAAGGATCATTCTCCTGAGGGCAGACATCACGGAAATAAGGACGGTGGCAATCATGGAATCCTACCCAAAGAAAAAACGGATGATCAGCACTATCATCAATAAATCGCTCGTAATTCCGAAAGGTCTCTTCGGACAAATCCCCACCATTGGGAAGATACGTTCCCGAGATCATCCGATCAAACTGCTTATCCCCATTGGAACCCCAATGAGTTTTCAACATAGAGCCCGTAAAATATCCTGCCTCCTTAAAATAGGAGGGCATCATACGAGTCGATTCATCGATCGGCATATGCAAATCCTCTGTCCCAATCGTATGGGCAAACATACCTGTCATCATACTGGTTCTAGATGGACTGGACTGCGGTGATGTCAAAAACGCATTTTGAAAACGGACTCCCTGCTTTGCAATTCTGTCTATATTCGGAGCTTTAATTGCCAAATTACCATAACAACCAAAGTCCATGCCTGCATCATCCGCTATGAACACCACGATATTGGGTTTCTCTTGAGCAAATAACAAGTTTCCAGAGCCCAAAACTCCACTAAATATCAAAAGTGAATTAAAACATGTATTTCTCATAATATTCTTATATTATTAATAACCTGGATTCTGAGTTAATTCTGGATTAATATCCTTTTCAACCAAAGGTATAGGAAATAACAGACTATTTTCAGATAAACTGATTCCCTTTGCATTAAATACCTCTAACGCCCGGTTAGTCCTTACCAAATCAAAAAAACGATGGAACTCAAAAGCCAATTCAACTCGTCTCTCATGCTCTACAGCCAACGCCAAATTATTATACTTTTTTGGATACGAATCACTTCCATATAAAGGAAGTCCTGCTCTAGCACGAACTTGATTCAAATAAGTTGCATCTCCTGTCAACTCCGAATACAATAATAAAATATCAGCATAACGAATAATCTCAAAGTTTTGTCCAGGGTTTTGCCAATCAGGATCATAGAACTTGCAAGTATAAGGATGATCAACCCAAATATTAGCACCTTCATCTTGATAACCTGGGACAATAGAGAGATTCATACGAGGATCATTTTCTTCATATTCTGCCAAAAGATCTTTACTTGGAGTATTTTTACCTCCTCCTCTAAAAGTGTCAGAAGAACCAGGTAAATGAAAAGACCAAAGAAAAGGAGTATATTGATTTTGATGTTCCGCATTTACATTGTCTACGCCCGACAAAAATTGAGCCTCCAGAATAGACTCTTTACAATTTTTTGTAGATGGGGCAAACAAATACGCATAATCTTCAACATCAACTTTTCCATCATTATTAGCATCCAAACTATATCTTTCAGAATCAATAATTCGTTTTAATTCTATTTTAGCAGAATCTTTATCCCCACGAATCAAATAAATTTTAGCCAAAATAGAAGATGCTGCATAAGTTGTTATTCTGCCAACATCCTTACCTTCATATGACTTAGGTAAATATTCCTTACAAAACAGTAAATCTGCTATAATCTGAGAATATATTTGATTTTTATCTTCACGCAAATAAGAATAACTCTCAGAAACAGTAACAGGTTTTAATAAGAAAGGTACATCACCAAACGCTTGAATCAAATTAAAATATATCAATGACCTAACAAAAATAAGTTCTGCTTTAATTCTATTCAAAAACTCATCAGACGTAAAAGAGACAGATGTATTTTCCAACCGATATAATACATCGTTAATTATTGAGATGCCATTATAAGCAGTTCGCCACGCTGATAGTATTGTTCCATTATCTGATTTAATTTTATGAAGCACTATATCTTCCGTATACGTATTTCCTCCATCTGTAAAAATCACACATACATTATCAGAGAATCGTTCTCCAAACAAATCAGGTAGCCCATTCGCATTATAGATCCGACATAATTGCCTATAAGCATCATTAGCCGCCAACGACAATTCTTCTTCGGTATTATAATAATTACCTTCTGTTAAATTTGTCTCGGGATAAAGCTCTAACTGATCACTACAAGAGACCATGACAGCCATTACGATTAACAAAATATACTTTTTCATCACATTATGAATTAAAATCCAACATTAACACCAAAAGAAAAAACTTTAGAAGATGGATATATATTTCCCATCACACCTCTTGCAGAAGCATCTGAGGCATCCCCTCTAAACGACTCAGGATCCCAAACATCAGTACCAGTTATCGTAAATAAGTTCAAGGCATTAAAATAAAATCTCACAAATTGCAAACTTGCTATTTTCGAAATATTTTTTGGAAGTGTATAACCAAAAGTTAAACTCTTCAACCTAATATAAGATGTCCGGTCAATCCACAAACTTGATCCTCTCTTTTCATATTCTCCTAAGTCTACAGACAATCTGTAATGCTCACCATCACCAGGATTTTCCTCCGAACGCCATCTATTTGTAACTTCTTTCAAAAAATTTCGACCTTCATGATACATCAACGAACGATGAGCATTATCATCATATATCGCAAAATCATGAGCACCCTGGAACAAAAAACTCAAATCAAAATCTTTATACTTAAAGTTATTTGTAAATCCCCAAATAAATTTCGGATTAGGATCTCCAATAAGAGTTCTATCACCTGCATCTAATACACCATCCTTATTTACATCTACGTATCGACCATCTCCAGGTCTTGCAGTTTTATAATGCGCTGGATCAGCATCGATCTCTTTTTGGCTCATATAAACACCATCATATTGGTATCCATAAAAATTGAACACAGAGTGACCAACCTCATTAATTTTTTGCATTCCACCAAAACTACTTGGAGTAAAGATCATAGAAGCATCACTTGGCCCTAATTCAAGAATCTTATTTTTATTTTTTGATATATTGAAATTCGTACTCCATGAAAAATCTTTATTGTCAATATTTTGAGTAGTTATATTAAATTCAACACCTTTATTCTCCAATTTACCGATATTTGTAAATATAGAAGAATAACCTGTTATAGCAGGAACTGGAACATTCAACAACAGTCCATCTGATGTCGAATAATAATAATCTAATCCTACTTGTATACGACTCTTCAACACTCCCCAGTCTAATCCCACATTTAACTGTTGTGTACGTTCCCATTTCAAATCAGGATTAGTTATATTGGATGGATAATATGAAGTTGTTAAATTATTTCCAAAAGCAATTTTAGATTGATTTAATTTCGCCACCCAAACATAATCTTGAAAATGGTCATTTCCTGTCAATCCATAACTAACTCGCAATTTTAACATATTAATCCAATCCATTTTTTTCATAAAATCCTCTTCCGTCACTAACCATCCTAAAGAAATAGAGGGAAAATTTCCCCATTTATTATTCGGAGCAAAACGAGAGGAGCCGTCACGACGGAAAGCTGCAGAAAGCATATATCGACCTTTATAGTTATAGTTTACTCTTGCAAAATAAGACATCAATGTATTCTTTGTGATTACATCACTTGAAGACAAAACGGTCTTTCCCGCACTTAACGCATGCAATAAATCATTATCATAGTCCCTTCTTGACTGACTAGTCTTATAATAGTCATTTTTATTAAATTCAAATCCTAACAAGAATGAAAATTCATGATTACCCCAAGATTTATCATACGTCAATAGATCCTGAAATGTATAATTCCACTTTCTAGCTTGATCAACTGTCATTTGTCCTTGAGTATAATAAGCCTCTCCTAAGTCATGATCTTTTGCCTCATAATTATTATAATCATTCCTTTTTAAATAATAATTAAAAGAAGATTTAAACTTCAGTCCAGGTAATAAATTTAATGACACATAAGCACTTCCTATCGTATTTAGAATTTGCCGATTTGCATCATTATTTTTCATATAAAGAGGATGGCCCATATTCGGTCTAAAAAGGATTGTATTATATTTTTCGAAACCAGGGAGATATGAATTACAACCAAGAAGACCATTCTCCGCATATACAGGGAAAACAGAAGGATATTGGACTGCCCACTCTGCTGTTCTCCAATAGACCTCTTTTTGATCTCCATAATTAAGACTCATATTGCCACCCACATCCAAATATTTATTTATATGAGTATTCAATTTAAGACTTAATGAGTACTTTTTATAATCAGAGTCTAATAAAATTCCTGCTTGATTGACATATCCAGCCGATATCAAGTAATCTGACTTTTCCGATTTACCCGAAATATTAGCATCTAATTTATGCATTGGTGCCGCATCAAATACGACATCTTGCCAATCAATATCATATAAACTTTCAGGATGCTCAAATGCTTCAGGCCATGTATATTTATATGCACCACGCACCTCTATTGTATTAGGTGCGTTAGGATCACCACCACTATCAACCCAACCATTTTGTGCGGCATCCATATAAGCCTCTGCGTACTCCCGACTATTCATGACATCAATTTTCTTTAACAATTTTTGAACACCAAACAAGTAATTAATATTTACTCGTGGTTTTTCTGTTTTTCCACTCTTGGTTGTAATCAAAACAACACCATTCGCACCACGAGATCCATAAATAGCCGCAGAAGAAGCATCTTTTAAAATTTCGATAGACTCAACATCAGCATTATTGATCAAATTCATATCATAATCAGGAACAGCAACTCCATCTATAACTACGAGAGGAGCACTACTTGCAGAAATAGAATTAACACCTCTAATCTGTATTGAAGATGAACTACCTGGTTCACCAGAGCCTCCTATCACCTGCACACCTGCAACTTTTCCATACAAAGACTGCCCCACTTCAACAGCAGGACGACCAACAACATCTTCATCCATCTTAACAGAACCAACAGAACCTGTTAAATGAGATTTCTTACTAACCCCATACCCCACTACTACGACCTCTTCCAAAGCCAAAGTATCTTCTTTTAAAGCAATAGTCAGAGTTGATTTACCCTCAACTGGGACATCTTGCACATTAAAACCGATAAAGGAAACAACCAATACTGCATTTTTCCCAACACTAATAGAGAACCTTCCATCTATATCCGTAATCGTCCCATTCGCAGTTCCTTTTTCCACGATATTCGCACCAATAACAGGTAAACCGTTTTCATCGACAACCGTACCAGTCACGATCTTTCCATCTTGTCCTTGACTAAGATTTTTCAAGGATAAGATCACATCCTTACCTACTACCTTATACCCGATACTCGAATCCTTAAACACATTCTCCAACACAGAAATGAGATCTTCATCCTCTATATCAACTGATATCACTCGACTGACATCAACCAGCTTACTATTATAAAAAAAGTGGAAATCAGTTTGACTTTCAATCAGTTCCAAAACTTCTTTTATAGATTGATCTGTCGCTTTAAAAGAAAGTGAGGTGCTTTGAGCATTTGTTGTCATAGCAAATGACATACTAATTGATAAACATACAAGAAATAAGGTCAACTTCATAATTCTTGATATTTTAGATACCAACCTGACAAACGCTGATTTATCTCCATCAAGTTGGAAATATAAATTATTCATCATATTTTTGTAATTGATTTAAGATTAAAAAATAAATTTCTTAGTCGGTTTAAAGACCTTCTATCAAATTGTTTCATATGGGAAGATGCTGGTAACATTTTCCCGTATGTTTTTTAGATAGACCAAGTCTACTTTCTTGTTCTTTATTCCATAGGCCCATATTATTTAATTGTTATACATTTTTCTTTATTTTCCTTTCCAAAGTATAACTCGAGTACGGTTAGTACCTTTGCTGTCATCTGTCTTCATATCTTCTATACGATAATCAATATTTGAAGATATTCTCAAATAGTCTAGTGTCTGAGATAGCAACCTATTATCTAAAATACCGGTTAAACAATAGCTTTTAATCTCCGCATCCTGAATCACAAATTCAACATTATAGTAATATGACAATTTTTTCAAAGCCTCAGGTAAAGGCGTATCCTTGAACATCAGTTTGCCATCCATCCATGCGGTTTCATACATCGTGTTTATTTTCATCACAGAAATTTCTTCTTTATCCAAGTTGCAAATCGCTTTTTCGGATGGTAGTAACGTCCTATGACTCACATTCCCTGATTTATTCTTCACCTCGAGATTTACGGAGCCCGTCACTAAAGTAGTCGAAATTATATTCTCATCCCCATAAGCTTGTATATTAAACTCCGTGCCTAAAACTCTAACCCTATGCTGATCTCCTGAAGTACTGACAATAAAAGGTTGTTTTTCGTTGTGAGTGACTTTAAAATAGGCTTCTCCTGATAAATATACTTTTCTTTCTTTTTGGTCATAAGACATCGGATAGGATAAAACACTACCCGAATTTAGATAAACAACAGTACCATCCGGTAAATTAAAGCGTGTACGGACTCCCGCATTTGCCTGAAGTGTTATAATTTGAGGATCTCCAAATTCAGAATCAGCCTTTCTATGGGAAAATAAGGTTGATAGTCCAATGATAGCAATTATACAAGCCGCAGCGACAGAGAACCTCTTCAGCCAATATGAACGAGTCCGTTTTGCTAATCGTTGTTCCAGCTTTTCGTAGGCAATCAATGGATTTCGGCTAGCGATCCGTTCCATCGCATTGTTCGCATAATATATACGGGCGGTCTGTAATAAGATCCTCTTATTATTTTCATCCGCTTCCAGCCAAGCTTCAATATAAGATTTTTCCTCATTGGAAGCTGTGTCCTTTATATACCGTAAAAGCATCATACCTTCCGGCTCTTGGAAATTAATATGTCTATTTTCAGTTTTCATTCTTATCTGTTTCTATAACTAAGACAATCCTGAAAGAACACACCCTTAACTAAAAAGCAATTTTTTTCAACTTTCTCATTTTTAGTCCAAGGTAACCGCATCAATTTTTTTTACGGAAGACCGTTAGACTTTTACTACTTACTTTCCCATTGGATATATACTTCATCAGTAAAGTAAGTAGTACTTCATCGGTAAAGTAAGTATATCTTGCGATAAGGATGTCCTAAAAGTGATATTTCGATGCGGTTACCCTAATTTTAACCTTGAATATCCAAGATAAAATATATCTTTGCTTACAGAAAAGAAAGGATGAAGAAGGTGCTATGGATGATTCTACTTTAATTGAACAAATACAATTAGGAAGTAAAGACGCTTTTAAACAGATGTTTATCAAATTTTATTCGCCGCTATGCGAATATGCTTCCCAATATGTTTCTGATGAGGATGCCGAAGAACTTATTCAGGAGCTAATGTTATTTATATGGGAAAACCGAAATTCCTTATTTGTAGAGATATCCTTGAAATCCTATCTTTTTATGGCTGTTAAGCATCGTTGCCTCAATGCGATCAAAAGGCAATTGTATCATGAGCGAGTACATAGCCTGATTTATGATAAGATTAAAGATCAATTTGAGAATCCTGATACCTATTTCGTAAACGAGCTTACAGAGAATATCACGAAAGCGATCGAAGAATTGCCTGAGAATTACCGGGAGACATTTAAACTTAGCCGATTCGGAGAGCAATCTAATCCCCAAATCGCAGAGGCCTTGGGGGTTTCTATCAAAACCGTGGAATACCGGATTACACAATCCTTGAAAATATTGCGGGTTAAATTGAAGGACTATTTACCTTTTATAATGTTCTTGTTCTAAGAATACTCTCCATAAATCCAAAGGCCTGCACGATTGTTAATAATATCAAATCCATAAAAGTTATATTAAACTATTTTGAGTGAACCTTGTCTATCTTTTCGTAATTGTAAACAATGTAATCCATATAGTTATGAAATCGGGAAAGTGCCTTTTGATGTTGTTGATGATCCTTTTTTCACCGATGGCTTTCGCACAGCAAAGCGGTGTTAATGTTACCGGATCTGTCGTTGAGCAAGGTAGTGATACCCCCATCGAGCAAGCAACGGTACGATTGCTGAACGTAAAAGACAGTGCCATGGTACGAGGTGTGGTGAGCGCCCGTAATGGTAGTTTTACCTTGAAAAACGTAAAGAAAGGAAGTTATTTACTACACATCACATTCATCGGATACGATCCATTGTACCAACCCTTGCAAATCACCGGAAAGAAAAATCCCGTAAACGTAGGTAAACTCGAATTAAGCGACGGAGCGATCGAGTTGGGAGAAGCCGTAGTTATAGGTAAGGCACCCGAGGTTATCGTTCGCAACGACACTGTGGAATACAACGCGGATTCTTATAAAGTAACCGAAGGCTCCGTTTTGGAGGATTTATTGAAAAAGATGCCCGGTGTGGAGGTAGATAGCGAAGGCAAGATCACCGTCAATGGAAAAGAGGTGAAAAAGGTAATGGTGGACGGAAAGGAGTTCTTCTCCGATGACCCGAAAGTGGCCTCCAAGAATCTTCCAGCCAAGATGATCGATAAATTACAGGTACTTGATAAAAAAAGCGATATGGCCCAAATGACTGGCTTCGACGATGGAGAGGAAGAGACCGTCATCAACCTAACCGTGAAACCCGGCATGAAGCAAGGTTGGTTTGGCAACGCATATGGCGGATACGGAAGTAAAGATCGGTATGAAGGCAACGCCATGGTCAATCGTTTCGTGAATAATGACCAGATCACGTTCATGGGGGGAGCGAATAACACGAATAATATGGGCTTTTCCGATCTAGCCTCAACAATGTTCTCCGGTATGGGAGGCGGTGGAGGCCGACGAGGAGGTTTCGGAGCGGGTAGCGGTATCACCTCTTCCGGAAACGCAGGTTTGAATTTCAGCAAGGAATTCAAGCCGGATAAACTAACTCTTGGGGGAAATACTCGTTATTCCCATTCCGACAATGACGCTCGTAGCAAGAGCGACCGGCAGAATATTCTTCCCGGAGATAGTTCCTCCTACGATAATAGCGAGGCGATGAGCCGTACGAAGAGCGATAACTTTGGCGTAGACTTTCGCTTGGAATGGAAACCGGACACGATGACTCAACTTATCTTCCGCCCGAGTTTCAGCCTCAGCCATAGCATGAATGACAATTTCAGTGATGCTACCACCTTGGATAACGAACGGGATACGGTCAATACCAACAAATCCAACAATTACTCGGAAAGTAACGGGTACAACCTAAATGCCAGCATCGATTTCAGCCGTAAGCTGAATAACAAAGGGCGTGTGTTCAGCGCCACCCTTTCCGGAGGCAATAGCGATTCGTACAGTGACGGCATGAACCGTTCCGACATCGTTTATTTCAACCAGACTGATGCCTTGAAGAATAGCATTATCGACCAGCGCTCACGTTACGACAACAAAGGTTTCAATTACCGGGCCTACGTATCGTGGGTAGAACCGATCGGGCATAATAATTTCATCCAAGCCACTTATAGCATCAGCCAACGGAAACAAGAAGCCTTGAAGAATGTTTACAACCAAGACGCTGATGGTATATATAATGTATTAGATTCCGCCTACAGCCAAAGCTATCGCAATAACTTTATCAGCCAGCGGGCCAGCTTGAGCTTCAAGTCTCAACGGGCAAAGTTCAACTACACGATCGGCTTGAATCTGGACCCATCCTATTCCAGCAGCGAGAATTTCGTTGGCGACACGACCTTATCCAAGATAACCCGTAAGGTGGTCAACCTCTCCCCGATGGCTCAATTCAACTATATGTTCGATAAGCGTACGAATCTTCGTATCATGTATAATGGCCGTACCAGCCAACCGAGCATGACTCAATTACAACCGGTAGCGGATATCTCGGACCCGACGAATATCACGATCGGTAACCCGGATTTGAATCCCCGCTATACGAACAACGTATTTATTCGTTTCCAACAGTTCACGCCGGAGAAACAACGGGCCTTCATGATCATGGCAAACGGTAGTTATATCATCAACGATATCGTAAGTTATACCTCTTATAACCAAGAGACAGGTGTAAAGACCACCACTTACAAAAACGTAAATGGCAACTATAGTGGCAACGTCCGTATGATGTTGAACACCCCCTTGAAGAATAAGAAATTCTCCATCAACTCCATGACAATGGCCTCGTTCGCTAATAGCAACGGATATATCAACGAGGAGAAGAATACGAACCTGAATCTCATATTGTCCGAACGTGGTGGTATCGACTTCCGCTCCTCTTATCTGGATCTAGGCGTAAACGGGAATATTCGTTACAATGCCACCAGCAACTCCCTGCAAAAGGAAAATAACCAAAACACCTTCAATTACGGAGCCGGCGGTTACACGACAATCTATCTGCCCCTCAATTTCAAGATAGAGAGTGACGTGAACTGGTCTACCAACTCTGGCTACGGGGACGGATTCAAACAGAACGAAGTCCTATGGAATGCCTCAGCCTCCAAGTCTTTCTTAAAGAATAACCAAGGGACGCTCCGTTTCAAGATCTACGACATCCTGCAACAACGAAGCAATATCTCCCGTTCCGTTACCGCTAGCTATATACAAGACTCAGAATATAACACGCTAGGCAGTTATTTCATGGTACACTTCATCTATCGGTTCAGCATCTTCAAAGGCGGAGCCAGTGCCAGCGACGTGAAAACGCCGGGTAGAAGCGGACGGGGAAGAGGTCCGATGGGTCCTCCTCCGGGACATCGATTTTAATCCCCTAAGTGGAGACTTTATAAAGTCCGGGCGAAACAAAGAACGCATCGGACTTGTTTTTACTTAGGATAATATATAAAAAACTTAGGATAAAATAACGCTAACTAGCGCATTAACAGCGGAGTTTCAATGCTTAGCTAGCATACATCCTCTATGTTCACAAAGCATTATTAACATTTTAAACGGATTATTTTTACCTTTTTTGTGTAAATATTAAACTAAAACATACGTTATTTGTTGCAATATTAAGAGAAAGATATTGATATGAGGAAGTCGACAATTTGGTTGCTTGCGGTAGTTATGGCTTTTGCCTTCGCCGGGTTATTATACCTACAGGTAAACTATGTGAGCATTATACTTAAGACACGCAGCGAACAGTTCAATGAGACTGTCAAAAGAAGCCTGCGCCAAGTATCTAAGAATCTGGAATTGGATGAGACCCGTAAATACCTCGAGGATGATATCAACCGGGATGAGACAAATTTCATGTATCAAAATGCCCCGGATGCCCAAAGCCTAGGACAAGTGATCAACCATGAGAAATACCAATTACAGATCAAGGATTCTAATGGAACCGTTCAACAAATAGAGATGCAAAGTTTTAGCGCCCATAAGTTCGAGCCGCTCTCTTCCTTGTCAAAACGGCAGTCTGCCAACAGCATCGTAAACACATCTAAAGATTTACAGAAGACACTAAAAAGACGTTACCAGTACCAAGGTGGACTGATAGAGGAGGTGATTTACAACATCTTATACACCGCGAATCTAAAGCCGATCGAGGAACGTATAGATTTTAAAAAGCTGAACAATTACTTAAAAACAGAATTTATTAACAACGGTTTGAACTTGCCGTTTGTGTTTTCTGTTATTAACAAAGATGGAAATGTAGTATACCAGAGCGGAGAATTCCAAAAGCAACCGATCGCCTCTGACGTGATCACCCAAGTGCTTTTCCCGAACGATCCCCCATCGAAACTAAACTACCTGAGAGTTTATTTTCCGACGAAAGGGGATTATATCTCAAGCTCTATTACTTTCATCGTTCCATCGGTTATATTCTCATTGATCCTGTTGATAACCTTCGTCTTCACGATTTACATCGTATTCCGTCAGAAGAAGTTATCCGAGATGAAAAACGACTTTATCAACAACATGACGCACGAGTTGAAGACACCGGTATCCACGATCTCGCTCGCCGCTCAGATGTTGAAGGATTCGGATATAACGAAGAGTCCGGACGTATTCAAGCATATATCCGGCGTAATCAACGACGAGACGAAGCGATTGAGCTTCTTGGTCGAGAAAGTGCTACAGATGTCTTTGTTCGAACGACAGAAAGCAGCGCTTAAATTGAAAGAAATTGACGCGAATGATTTGGTAGCGAACGTGGCTAACACCTTCGTTTTAAAGGTCGAGAAGTACGGCGGTACAATGGATATAGACCTGCAAGCTACAGAATCGGATATATATGTGGATGAAATGCATATCACCAATGTATTGTTCAACTTGATGGACAATGCGGTTAAATACCGCCGCCCGGAAGTTCCGCTTACATTGATGGCACGCACTTGGAACGAGAACGGAAAGCTGTTGATCTCCGTGGAAGATAATGGTATCGGTATCAAGAAAGAATATCTGAAAAAGGTATTCGACCGTTTCTTCCGCGTACCGACAGGCAACGTACATGACGTGAAAGGGTTCGGCCTCGGACTCGCTTACGTACGCAAAATTATTGAGGACCACAAAGGTACGATCCGTGCTGAAAGTGGTGCCGGAAACATTGGAACAAAATTTATTATTACTTTACCTCTTATAAAAAGTTAGTTATGGAAGAAAAACTAAAGATCTTCTTTTGTGAAGACGATGAGAATTTAGGAATGCTTTTAAGAGAATACTTACAAGCTAAAGGGTATGTAACGGACCTATTCTCTGACGGAGAAGCCGGATACAAAGGTTTTACCAAAGGTAAATACGATCTTTGTGTGTTGGATGTCATGATGCCAAAGAAAGATGGTTTCACCTTGGCACAAGAAATTCGCTCTATCAATCCTGATATCCCTATTATCTTCCTTACAGCCAAGACTATGAAGGAAGACATCTTGGAAGGATTCAAGATCGGTGCGGATGACTACTTGACAAAACCGTTTAGCATGGAAGAGCTATTGCTTCGTATCGAGGCTATCCTTCGCCGTGTGAAAGGTAAGAAGATGAAAGATATTCCTTTCTACAAGTTAGGAAACTTCTTGTTCGATACCCAAAAACAAACGTTGGCTATCGGCGACAAGGTTACGAAACTTACTACGAAGGAATGCGAATTATTAAGCTTGTTGTGCGCCCACGCAAATGAGATCCTTGAGCGTAACTACGCCTTGAAGACAATCTGGGTAGACGATAACTATTTCAACGCTCGTAGCATGGACGTTTATATCACGAAATTACGTAAATTGTTGAAAGACGATCCGGGTATCGAGATCATCAACATCCACGGCAAGGGTTATAAATTAATCACTCCTTCCGGGGAGGAACAAGCCCGTGAGGAAGGCATACAAGTGCTTTAATTCACTTGAACAATAACGACAGAAAAGGCTGGCTTACATTTAGCCAGCCTTTTTTATACTTTCTTTCTTTTCCAGACTAAGAAGATCCCGAAAACGATCAATGTAACTAGTAGCCCCAAAAGTTGAGAAAAACCGGAGGAAAGACCAAACCCTTCCGGAGCTACAAAAATATAGGTAGAACATACCGCCGTCATGAATAAGGCGGGAATCAAGGTTATCACATATAATTTCATTGCTTGTACCAAATATACGGTTAAGGCCCATAGGGTAAATACTGCCAACGTCTGGTTACTCCATGCGAAATAACGCCAGATCATATCGAAGCCATCCTTATCTTTTTGACTATATAATAAGATTCCTATCGCAACGATAAACATGGGAATACAGATCATCAGACGTTTGACCACCGTTTTTTGCTCCATATGCAGGAAGTCTGCGACAATCAGACGAGCCGAGCGGAAAGCCGTATCGCCAGAAGTAATCGGAGCTGCTATCACACCCAGTATCGCTAATACACCTCCGACAGCGCCCAGCCACTCTTTTGTGATACTGTCTACTACGACAGCGGCATTGTTCTCCTCCATTCCGTTATTATGGAAGAAATACGTAGCGGCGGCGGCCCAGATCAAGGCTACGATACCTTCGGTAATCATCGCTCCGTAAAATACGGGACGGGCGTATTTCTCACTTTTCATGCAACGGGCCATCAATGGACTTTGGGTAGCATGAAAGCCAGAGATAGCGCCACAAGCGATACTAACAAACATGATCGGAAAAATAGGCAAGCCTCCCGGATGCATATTACTAAGTCCATCCGTAATCTCAGGTAACGGCGGCTGGTTAATAAATAACATAACCAAGATACCTACGGCCATAAATAGCAAAGCGATGGCGAATAATGGATAGATCTTTCCGATAATCTTATCAACAGGTAATAGAGTAGCCAGTATATAATAAATGAATACGACGATAATCCAGAACGTAGCATCTAGATATTCCGGAGTCAGTTTAGCCAGCAACCCTGCAGGCCCAGCTACGAAAACAGCACCCACCAAGATCATCAAGATAACCGTAAAGCCCCGCATAAATTGCTTAAAGTTGTTCCCCAGATACCGTCCGATCAATTCAGGAAGACTTTCTCCATCATGCCGCAACGAAAGCATTCCCGATAGGAAATCATGGGTAGCGCCCGCAAATATACTTCCCAATACGATCCAAAGGAAAGAAGCTACCCCAAATTTAGCCCCCATGATAGCGCCGAAAATAGGTCCCAGACCCGCTATATTCAAAAATTGGATCATGAAAATCTTCCAAGTAGGCAAGGGTATATAATCGACACCATCTTGTTTCGTGAAAGCGGGAGTAACCCGGGAGGGATCTACGCCAAACACCCGCTCGACAAATTTACCATACGTAAAATATCCAACGATAAGGGCTATCAGACAACATGTAAAAGTAATCATGGTTTTCTAAAGAATTAAATTGTCAAAGGAAAAGGTATATACGAGAAAACCGTACCAAGGGCATTCTAACGAGTAATTGTCAGAATGCCCTTAGTGCGGTCTTCGTATGAATCAATTAATTAAGTAAACGCTTAACCGTCTCGGAAATCATCCGTCCTTCGGCTCTTCCTGCCAATGCTTTTGAGGCTACACCCATTACCTTACCCATATCTTTCGGGCCAGCGGCACCGACTTGAGCGATAATAGCTTTCAATTCTTTCTCCAATTCCTCGGCAGACATTTGTTGAGGTAAATATTTCTCAATCACTTTTACTTGCTCCAACTCAACATCCGCTAGGTCTTGACGGCCCTGTTGCACATAAATCGTAGCGGAATCTTTCCCTTGTTTCACCAACTTCTGCATGATCTTCAAGGCATCCGCATCCATCAGCGTATCATTGGCTCCCGGAGCGGTTTTCGCTTCCAAGAAAAATTTCTTTACATTTCTCAATGTCTCCAAGGCGACTTTATCTTTCGCCTTCATAGCGTTTTTAATGTCTTCACTGACTTGTTCAAATAAATCCATATCCTTATTATATTATTAACTATCGGAAACTGATCACTTGTTTACCCCCCCGCTGAGAATCTTGGCGAGGTTGGTTAGCCGGTTGCTTCGCCGTTGTCGGAGCCGATACTTGAATATCCTCTCCCGCTACTTTGGAACGGGCACGGGCTACGATCTTCGGATCCCGGTTATAAGTCGGATTATCCTCTATCAAAGCGATCAAGGCATCATCATCCAACTCTTCCTGAGTCAAAACTACCGCTTTCGCACGAGAGGTAAAACGACCCGCCTTTTGTGCGGAAGCACCATAATATTTACCAATCAAATCACGCTCCTTACGCTCTTTCTCGATTCGCTCTTCTTCTAAGCGCAATTCTTCTTCCGTCATCTGAGCGGCTTCATTCCTGCGTTTATCAGCGATCAATGGAATATCATCCATCGTAAATCCAGTAGCGAGGATCGTCATTTTCACTTTATTACCTAATGTATTATCCACGGCAGTACCCCAGATAACCTCTATATCACGGTTGAACTCGGACATAAAGTTATGCACGTCGTTCATCTCCTCCATGCGCAACTCGGCTTCCTCGCTGAAATATACGTTGAACAGGATTTTCTTGGCGTTCTTTACGTCGTTGTTGCTTAATAGCGGAGAATTCAGAGCGTCTTCCACCGCTTGGCGAACACGTCCTTCTCCTTCACCAAAACCATTACTCATCAAAGCGACACCACCATCTTTCATCGTGGTGTTAACATCGGCGAAGTCGAGGTTGATAATACCCGGAAGCGTAATGATCTCCGCGATACTCTTGGCGGCGATCGTCAAGGTATCATCGGCCTTGCCGAAAGCGTTCATCACGGAAAGGTCCGAATAAATCTCACGCAAACGCTCGTTATTGATCACCAATAAGGCATCCACGTTCTTCGCGATCTCCTCCACACCATTCAAGGCCTGTATAATCTTACGCTCACCCTCGAACAAGAAAGGAATGGTTACGATACCTACCGTCAATATTCCCATATCCTTCGCGATACGAGCGATAACCGGAGCGGCACCCGTACCGGTACCACCACCCATACCGGCGGTAATAAATACCATCTTCGTACCGTCGTTCAACATACCTCGAAGATCGTCCAGACTCTCCTCGGCCGCCATCATCGCACGTTCCGGCTTATTTCCCGCGCCCAATCCCTGCGTGATCTCACGTCCCAGCAACAACTTGATAGGAACATCCGAACGGTTCAAGGCTTGATTATCCGTATTACATAACACGAATGTAACATCGTGTATGCCCTCCTTATACATATGAGTAACAGCGTTTCCGCCACCGCCTCCAACACCAATCACCTTAATGATTTTGGGAGTATCCGTAGGATAATTAAAATTTAATATTGTATCGTCCATTGTCTTCCGGTTTTATTACATTCGTAGATCACGTTATTTACTCTCGTTATCATCGTCATCGAAGAGGGTTTTACCAAAGGTATCGATTCCTTTTGTCAACCGCCCGAACAAGCCGGGACCTTTTTTCTTCTCTTTCTTCGGCTTCTCCTTGACGGGTTCCGGTTCCGGAGTCGGTTCCACTGTCGGTTCAGGCTCAACCACCGGCTCAATCTTAGGCTCCGGTTTAGGAGGAATATATAACGCGCAATTCTTAGTTCCTTTCGCCAAGAGGCCGACGGCTACCGCATATTCGGGATTGCTGGCGACCACTAAATCACCACTAGCGACAACCCCCTTGCGAACCGCTGAATAGCGAACCTCCATCTTCAAGCGTTCGCTCATAACAGCCGGTAAATTCTTCAAAGCGGCGCCTCCACCCGTAATCACGATGCCGGCACCGAGAACGCTCATCAAGCCTGTAGCCTCCAGACGAGCATATACATTCTCTAAGATCTCATCCATACGGGCCTCGATCACGCCGTTCAACTCGGCCAGCTTAATCTCACGCAAGCCCATTCCATCCGCTAAACTCACTTGGATGGTCATATCATTATCCCGGTCCGCTTTCGCGCTACCATAAGTGATCTTCAAGCGTTCCGCCTCAGACTCTACGACCCTGAGATTGGTTATATCTTTTGTTATCAAATTACCTCCAAAAGGAACAACGGAAAGGCTGGCCAACTTACCACCCTTATAGACAGATATCGTCGTCACGCCGGCACCGAAACCGATCAAGGCGCAACCCAAGTCCTTCTCATTGTCGCTCAAAACAACATCTCCCAACGCAAGAGGTGACACCAGAATACCGGCGATCTCGATTTTCGCTTGTTCCGAGATGCTATTGACAATATTTAATTTCAAGGAAGGACGTCCAACAATCAACTTATAACGAGCCTCGATACGGCTACAAGGCACGCCCACCGGGTTGGACTCTGGTTTATCATCTAAAAAATAGGAAGGAGAAACCACGTCAAGAACGGTCAACATATCCGGACGATAATCCTTACACTCTTGATAAAGAGAGTCTATGATCTCCTCCGTGACCACTCCTTCCGTTCCCAATACCTTGCAAACCGTATGCTCGATAGAACGGAGTGACTGGCCACCCAGTCCCACATATACCTGCCCGATCTTGGTCCCCCCCAGTTTATTCTCCAACTTGAGGATCAAGCGTTTTATCTTACTCGCCGTCTCCTTCACGTTATATACACATCCTCTTCGTATGCAGGTGCCGGAGTTCTCAACTTCGTAGGCGATGATTGAAAGAGCGCCCGTCGCATTCTTAGTCCCCACCATTCCTACCATATGGGAGGTACCTAGGTCAATAGCTGCTATAAAGTCTGTGTATGCCATATCATCTATTTTTTAGTACAAACAATCTGATTCTTATATTTTAAATTAATCATACTGTACTTTTCCCAACCCACTTTAGGGATCGCTTGTTCATAGAAAAGCTTTAAATTCGCAAGCTTTTCTTCGAATTCATCCAAAGTACCCAACATGATCCGGTGGTTACCCACTCTTGGAATAAGTTCTATATCATTATCCGGATAGACATAGATTTGTTCTATCTGGTCATTCCAGAACTCATTCTCTTGCAAAAATAATGCAAATTTGTATAAGTCGGTCACCGCAAGCTCTTTTTCCACATATCCACTCACAATTGGCACATGTGCGGCATACCGACGACTGATCGGCATGGTGGTTCCCAGATTATCCACGTAATAACTACCTCTTACGCCCATAATCCGGAGGATAGGCATCTTTTGCATGACCTCTAGCTTGATAATACCCGAAGGAGTCTTATACGCCTCCACTTGGGCGATCATCTCATTTTTAAGCAATTCCGTCTCTATCCGATCCGTATTCACGTCGGCCATTGACCGCTTGATCGGATCTAGCCCAGCTTTCTTCAGTATAGACACAAGGTCACTCTCGCTCACGAAGTGTTTATCCAGACTGTCTTTCACCACGACTTGCAGATCTTGGCAAATAGAGTCCTGACGTATTTCCCGAAAGAAAAACGACACAAACACGATGTAACAGAACAACAACGTGGCTACTACTATGGAAATTATTCGGATCACGGTTTCCTTATTTGTTTACATAAAATCTCTTTTACAGGCTCCACCAAACGGTCGATATTACCGGCGCCTACCATTAATACTACCTCATATTTCCCGGCGGCAACCACGTCCAAAAGCTCTTCCTTCTTACACAGCGTCTTGGAAGGGATCGTCACCTTATCAAAAATGATCCGAGAGCTCACCCCCGGAATCGGTTCCTCACGAGCCGGATAGATATCCAGCAAGATCAACTCATCCAATAAAGAGAGACTCGCGGCGAAATCACCAGCGAAATCCCGGGTACGGGTATATAGATGCGGCTGGAAAATACCTGTCACCTTACGACCCGCATATAATTCCTTCACCGACAAGATACTCTGTCGCAATTCGGCCGGATGATGGGCATAATCATCGATCAATACCACTTGATCAGTCTTCAAATGGAAATCGAAACGGCGGCGAGGTCCGGCAAATGTAGCCATACCCTTTTTCAAATCCTCCGGTTTCACTCCGTTCAACCAAGCGATCGCCATAGCCGCTACCCCGTTCTCTATATTAACCTTTACGGGAACACCTAATTCCACATCAGGAATACGGATTTCCGGACCAACGAAGTCAAAGGTAATATTTCCGTCGCAAATACGAATATTTTCAGCGTAAAAGTCCGCTATTTCCGTAACGGAATAGGTATATTTCTTGACACCCTCCTGTAAACGGGGCGTTACGTTGATTCCTTTCTTGATCAGTAGACAACCATCGGGACGAATTAAGGAGGTAAATTTCTCGAAACTCTCCCGGTAAGCCTCCGCCGTACCGTAAATATCCAGATGATCTGGATCTGCGGAAGTAATCACTGCCATATAAGGAGTAAGCCAATGAAAAGAACGATCGAACTCATCCGCCTCGATCACGGTAAAGTCGCTCGTATCAGACAACATCAAATTACTCTCGTAGTTCTTTAGGATTCCTCCGAGGAAAGCATTGCAATCCACTGGCGATTGTTTCAGCAAATGAGCCAGCATAGAAGAGGTCGTTGTCTTGCCGTGCGTTCCCGCCACGCATAAACCCCGGCTGCTTTTCGTAATCTCTCCCAAGACACGTGCCCGCTTCATCACCTCAAAACCGTGCGCCCGGAAATAGGTCAATTCCGTATGCGACTCCGGGACCGCCGGCGTATAAACCACCAGCGTATCATCGGGCGACTTGAACGCCTCCCCGATCAAAGCTACATTATCCTCATAGTGAATATCGGCTCCCTCCTTTTTCAACTCCTCGGTTAAATCGGAAGGGGTCTTATCGTATCCGCCCACTCGTTTTCCCTTAGCGAGGAAATAACGGATCAAGGCACTCATTCCAATGCCCCCGGCACCTACGAAATACACCGCTGTCACTTTATTTATATCCATATTCCTTATTTCTTATCTATAATCTTAACAATCTCATCCACGATACGGTCCGCACTATGGCGTTGCGCCAAGGTCTCGATATTACGGCTCAACGTATGCAAACGTTCATCGTCATGAACTATCTTCAAGGCAGTAGGCACCAAATCCTTTTCCGCGTCTTTATCGGCGATCATAACGGCGGCATCCTTATGGACCAAGGCCAAGGCATTCTTGGTCTGATGATCTTCCGCCACATTCGGCGAAGGCACCAAGACCACCGGTTTTCCTAATAAGCAAAGCTCCGAGATAGAACTAGCCCCCGCACGGGATATCACCAAATCGGCCGCTGAATAAGCATAATCCATACGGGTAATAAAGTCTGAGCACCAAACCGGCATTCCCCGGTACGCCTTCAAATGCTTGGAAGCGTCGCTGTAATAATACCTACCGGTTTGCCAAATAACCTGTACATCCGAGGCGAAGAACTTATCCAGATCCCCTTGAATACTCCGGTTAATCGTCCGTGCGCCAAGGCTACCACCTACCACAAGGATCGTTTTTTTCTCCGGAGAAAGCCCGAAGAACGCCAACGCCTCCTCTTTCTTACTCAGCGCCTCTTCCAAATCCTGTCGCACCGGATTTCCCGTAATCACGATCTTATCCGCCGGAAAGAACTTCTCCATGCCCTCGTAAGCGACACAAATCTTGCTCGCTTTCTTCGCCAACAACTTATTGGTCACACCGGCATATGAGTTTTGCTCCTGTATCAACGCAGGAACACCTTGCGAAGCCGCCATCCATAAAGTCGGTCCACTGGCATAACCGCCCACGCCGACCGCTATATCTGGCTTGAACTCACGAATCGTCTTCCTCGCCAAGCGCAAGCTTTTCGCTAAACGAGCCATGACCTTCACGTTGTTCATCAAGTGGGCACGATCAAACCCACTCACTGGTAAACCTACAATTTTATAACCAGCTGCCGGAACCTTATCCATTTCCATGCGGTCTTCCGCCCCCACAAATAAGATTTCCGCATCCGGAAAACGTTTCTTGAAAGTATTAGCGATAGATATGGCCGGGAAGATATGGCCTCCCGTACCACCACCACTTATTATGATCCGGTACTTTCTCATACTTTTGACTCTACAGTTATCGTTTCGACAGCCGACAGCGGATTATCTTCTTTCTCTCCCTCGACCGCCTGATTTATTGTCTCTCCGGATGGCTCGTCGGAAGGATTCTCTGGATTCTCCGTATCCTCCTCTTCCTCATCCTCATTTCCGATATTGGCTCCAAAACGACTTACGCTCAATATGATCCCGAAATAGATACAAGATATAAGCGTAGACGTACCACCCCGGCTCACCAACGGCATCGGTTGCCCGGTAACGGGCACTAAATTCACGGCTACCGCCATATTCGCCAAGGCTTGGACTACCACCAGCAACCCACATCCCAACACTAGGAATTTCGGGAATGATTTATCACATTTCCGGGCGATCATCCCGACCCGCACTAGCAGCATTATATAAAGCAACAGTACAAAGATCCCCCCAACGATACCCAGTTCCTCTATGATAATCGCATAGATAAAATCTGAATACGCCTGTGGCAGGAAGTCACGCTGTTGGCCATGTCCGGGCATCTGTCCTAATACGCCTCCCCTGGCAATAGCTATCTTCGCATGGGTTACCTGATAATTATCATCGGTTATCTTATACGTACCACTCTCATCCAAATTATCCTTATGCCCGTCGAAGAAACGCTCCAAACGCCCCTGCCAAGTAACGAATCGATCCGGCAAATACTGAGTAATAGCGGCTGGCGTAAACTTAAGCAACACCAAGAACAACACCAACGCCAACATCAAGATGCCCGCCAGCTTCGCCAACTTACCAAATGGCAACTGACCGATAAACATCATCAGGAAACAAACCCCGAATAGCATAAACGCCGTAGAGAAGTTCTCTGGCAGAATCAAGACACAGGTGAGTCCTACTCCAATCAGTATATACTTAAAGATCTGGTTCTCCGTTAATTTCCCCCGCTTGCTGAGCAAGAAAGCGACAAACACGACACAAGCCAGCTTCCCGAACTCCGAAGGCTGGAACTGTATTCCCATGATTTCCAGCCATCGATGCGCATCATTAGCGTCCACGCCGATAAAGGGCGTCACGATCAACATCAACATCGAGACCGGCAATAATATAATAAACGCAGAGAAGAAACGACACGGTATATTATGTAACAGCAATACCATGACGAAACCCCCCAATAAAAAGGTGGCGTGCCGTACGATAGGCGCCCAGTGATTCGCGTTCTTATAAGCGATCGTACTGGTCGCGCTGAACACCTCCACCACCGATATAAGACACAGGAACATGAAGATGATCCATATCACCCGGTCGCCCTTAAACAGTTTACTCGCCAGATCCATTTTATCCTTTATTACAAATTACGTACGCAAGCCTTGAACTGATCGCCCCGATCCTCATAGCTCTTGAACAGGTCGAAGCTGGCGCAACAAGGAGAGAGCAATACCGTATCTCCCTTATGAGCCATCTTATAAGCTTTCGCCACAGCCTCCTCCATCGAGCGGGCGTCTTCAATATTCGCCACTTTCCCGTCGAAGAACGCATGCAGTTTCGTATTATCCACACCCATGAAAATCAATGAATGTACCTTCTTATTCACTAATTCCTCGATCTCCGAGTAATCATTCCCTTTATCCGTGCCCCCTAAGATCAAAACGACCGGGGTCGTCATGCTCTGCAAGGCATACCAACAAGAGTTTACGTTCGTAGCTTTCGAGTCATTGATATAATCAACACCACGCACGCGAAGCACCTTTTCCAAACGGTGCTCAACACCCGTGAAATCACTGAGTGAGGCACGTATTTTCTCATCATGAATGTCCACGATCTTGGACGCTATCCCCGAAGCCAAAGAGTTATACAGGTTATGCGTACCAGTCAATGCCAATAGGTCTTGTTCCATCGTAAATGTTCCGTTTACCGTTTCAATAACTACTTGATTATTTTCCGTATATCCCTTCACGCCGTTCTCATGTGTCTCGGCGAATGGGTAAAGAGTAGCCTCAGGATGCCGTTTGGCGATCTCACGGGCTATGATCGGGTCATCGTTCCAGAAAATGAAGGCGTCGTCCTTCGTCTGATTTTGCAAGATGCGGAACTTAGCGTCTACATAATTCTGCATCTCATAGTTATAACGGTCCAGATGATCCGGTGTTATATTCAATATAATAGCGATATCCGCTCTAAAGTCGTACATATTATCCAGTTGGAAACTGCTCAACTCGATCACGTAGACCGCATGTGGATCTTCCGCAACCTGAAGCGCCAAGCTGTTTCCGACATTTCCGGCCAAGCCCACGTCCACGCCCGCTTCTTTCAGTATATGATACGTAAGCATCGTCGTTGTCGTCTTGCCGTTGCTACCCGTGATGCAAATCATCTTCGAGTCCGTATACCTTCCGGCAAACTCGATCTCGGAAATGATCGGCGTACCTTGCTTCTTCAATAACTGTATGATAGGAGCCTTGTCGGGAATACCCGGGCTCTTGACAATTTCGTCGGCACTCAAGATGTCGGCTTCGGTATGCTGTCCCTCTTCCCAACGAATCCCGTGGTTGTCCAGCATCTCCTTATACTTAGGTTTGATAGACGATTTATCGGACACGAACACGTCGAATCCTTTCGCCTTCGCCAAGACAGCGGCTCCCGCGCCACTCTCCCCGGCCCCTAATATAACCATTCTCTTACTCATCTTTTATCTCATCTTTAACGTAACTATCGTCATAACAGCCAAAATAATACCGATCAACCAGAAACGGACCACGATCTTCGATTCAGGCACGACATTGAACGGCTTTTGGATCAACGCCTGTATACCCGCGTTTCCCGGCTTCTGGAAATGATGGTGTAAAGGAGCCATCTTGAAGATACGGCGACCTTCCCCATACTTCTTCTTCGTATATTTAAAGTAGGCCACTTGCAACATGACCGATATATTCTCCACCAAGAAAATACCGCAAAGGATCGGAATCAACAACTCCTTACGGATGATGATCGCGAAAACAGCGATAATACCTCCCAAGGTCAAGCTACCCGTGTCTCCCATAAATACTTGGGCCGGATATGAGTTGTACCATAGGAAACCGACCGTGGCACCGATAAAGGCAGCGGCATAAACCACCAACTCCTCTGCGCCGGGTATAAACATGATATTCAAGAACGAGGCGAACTCAAAGTGGGATGACATATAAGCCAAAATACCGAGCGCCACCCCGATGATCGCCGATGTCCCGGCAGCCAAGCCGTCCAATCCATCCGTCATATTGGCTCCGTTCGACACGGCAGTCACCACAAAGATCACCATCAGCACGAACACCAGCCACGCGGCCTCCTCCTTATAATCGCCCGCCCAGTTCACCAAGTTGGCGTAATCGAAATTATTGTTTTTCAAGAACGGGATGGTCGTCTTTGTCGACTTGGTCTCCACCGTATGATAACGCACCTCCTCGATCACGTTATCATGGCGCACCTCCATATTCTCCTTGATCACCACATCCGGGCTCATGAACAATACCAAGCCAACGATCAGGCCCAGTCCTACCTGCCCGACGATCTTGAAACGTCCGTGCATGCCCTCCTTATTCTTCTTGAACACCTTGATATAATCATCCGCGAATCCCAAGGCTCCCAGCCAAACCGTAGTCACCAACATCAATATCACATAGATATTATTCAGCTTGGCACACAGTAAAGTCGGGATCAATATAGCGATAATAATGATAATACCTCCCATCGTCGGCGTTCCCTTCTTGCTCATCTGGCCCTCCAGCCCAAGATTTCTCACCGTCTCGCCGATCTGCAACATTTGCAACTTATCGATGATACGCCGACCGATCGCCGTAGAGATGAACAAGGACAAGATCAAGGCCAATCCCGAGCGGAAAGATACGTACTTAAACATACCCGCTCCCGGGAAATCCAACTGATCCAAATAATTAAAAAGATAATAAAGCATGTCGTCTTAAATATTATGATTGTTGTGTCGAAAAAATCTCGCGTAACTTCTCACGGTCGTCAAAGTGATGTTTCACCCCCTTGATCTCCTGATAGTCTTCGTGGCCTTTTCCGGCAACAAGGATCACATCCCCTTTCTTCGCCAACATCGTAGCGGTCTTGATCGCTTGCGTACGGTCCGTGATACATAAGGTACGTTCCATATCCATTTTCGTCAATCCGGCTACCATATCGTTAATAATATCATCCGGTTCCTCAAAGCGCGGGTTATCGGAAGTCAGAATTACCTGATCGCTCAGCTTGGCAGCCTCTTTCGCCATCAGCGGGCGTTTCCCCTTGTCCCGGTTTCCCCCGGCACCTACCACGGTAATGATACGTCCTTTCCCATCCAATACCTCATGAATGCCATTCAGTACATTCGTCAAGGCATCCGGTGTGTGAGCGTAATCCACGATCGCCGTATAACCGAGCGGAGACTGGATCGTCTCGAAGCGACCGGATACGGAGCGAAGCGTGCTCAGCACGATCAACACCTCCTCGGGATCTTTCCCTAAAGAAACCGCGGCACCATACACGGCCAGCAAGTTATAAGCGTTGAAACGTCCCACGAAATGCACCATAACCTCTCGACCGTTAATGATCAAGTCGGTACCCTCGAAATGAGATTCCAATATCTTTCCCTTGAAATCGGCCAAGGTACGCAAGGAATAGGTCAGCTTCTTCGCCTTCGTATTCTGCAACATCACCAAGCCGGATTTATCATCGGCATTCGTCAAGGCGAAAGTCCCGGCAGGCAGGTCATCGAAGAATTTCTTCTTCGCTTTCAAGTAATTCTCCACGGTCTTATGGTAATCCAAATGATCGCGGGTCAGGTTCGTGAAAATCCCCCCGTCGAAAGACAAACCGCTGATGCGCCGCTGATCGATCGAATGAGAGCTAACCTCCATAAAAGCATACTCACATCCGGCCTCTACCATCCGGGCCATCAAGGAATGAAGCGTAAGCGGGTCCGGTGTCGTATGATCCGTCGGTACCGCCTCGCCATCTATATAATTACATACCGTGGAAAGCAATCCCACCTTATGTCCCATCTTCCGGAACATCTCATATAATAAAGTAGCGATCGTAGTCTTCCCGTTCGTACCCGTCACGCCTACCAACACCAATTTCCGGGAAGGATCACCATACCAGCGGGAAACCAAAAGACCCAACGCCTCCGCCGAATCCTTCACCACGATAAACGAGCATCTCCCCTCCAAATAGGACGGAGCCTCCTCGCATACGATAGCGACAGCCCCCTTCTCTATGGCGCTGTCCATATAGGCATGGCCATCCACGGCCGTACCTCTCACAGCGACAAACAAAGACCCTTTCGTCACCCGACGAGAGTCTGATTGAATATTCGTGATATCCACATTATCCGCCCCCATCAACATAGGAGCTTCCAACGCACCGATTAAATCCCTTAGTTCCATACCTATTTCAATGTTAATAATACGGTCTGCCCCTTAGACACTCGCTGTCCGGGTTGAATACTCTGCGAAACGACCCGTCCGACACCCGACAAAGAGACACGCAGACCGGCTTGCTCCAACAAGAAAACCGCATCTTTAGCACCCATGCCGACTACCCGGGGAACCAATCCCTCACGAATCGTCAGATCGCTTAATTTCACCTTATTCTCTTCTTGCTCGGCGGAGGCTACGACCCACTTTGTCTCCAAACTGTCCGTATCCGCGTTAATATCCAATTCATCTAATACGTCCTCTACCGCCCTCAGATCGCCGCCTTTCACACGAGGTACCATCACGGCCATCGAATCCCGTTCCATATCCCGGACATCGAACGACATATGGCTAGCGTATATCTTCTCGGCGATCGCACGCACCACGCCTCCCGACATCGTACCGCCCGAAGGATAACCAATACGGGGACGGCGGATCACCACGATACAAGAATACTTCGGATGATCGGCCGGGAAATAGCCACAGAAAGAGACTTGGTGCCCGCTCGTACGGTAGACACCGCCCGTAGCGATCTGCGCCGTACCGGTCTTTCCGGCGATCCGGACAATATCCGAATGAACCGCCTTACCGGTCCCTTTCTCCACGACTCCCAGCAACATATCTTTTATCAACGCCAGCGTATGATCCGAGCAGATCGAAGAGTTGATCACCTCCGTGGAAAAACTCTGCACGGTCTTGCCGTTATGTAAGATCTCTTTCGTAAACATCGGGCGAACCATTTCCCCGTTGTTCGCGATCGCGTTAAAGAACGCCAACGTATTGATCGGCGGTACCTGCGTCTCGTAACCGAACGACATCCAAGGCAAAGTGGTCTTGGACCAATAACGGGTCGTATCATCCGGACGACGTATCTTGGCACGTCCCGCCCCCGGTATCTCCAAACGAAGATCCGCGTTCATACCGATACGGTACAGTCCCTCTACGAACTTTGTCGGGTTATCCGAATAACCTTTCAAAATCGTCTTGGCTACACCGATATTAGAGGAATACCAAATCGCCTGCTCCACCGAGATCCGACCGTATCCGCCTTTATTCATATTATGGTCCGTCATGCGGGCCCCCTTATACATATATATACCATTGCCTACATCGACCGTATCTCCCGGATTGCATAAACCATCCTCCAAGGCCACCATGATAGAGGCCACCTTGAAAGTAGAGCCCGGCTCGATCTCGTCCGCCACGGCATGATTCTTCGTCTCGCCATATACGCCCTCACGGATACGCCCCATATTCGTGATCGCCTTGATCTCTCCGGTCTCGACCTCCATCACGACAGCCGTACCAGACTCGGCATCGATCGCCTTTAATTTATCGACCAGCGATTTCTCGGTTATATCCTGTATATTGATATCGATCGTGGTGCGAATATCCATGCCATCCACCGGGTCCACCTCAATCACGTTCGTCCAGCCTCCACCGACACGGCGAACGGAACTCAACCCGGCCTGCCCCCGCAGGAGCGAATCGTATTGCAACTCCAATCCATTCTTCCCCTTCGTAGTTCCACCCTCCTCGATCTCTCCGTAGATATCACCGATCGTACGAGACGCCAAGGTCCCGAAAGGTTTCTGGCGCTGCACCATCTCCTTCGTATAAAAACCGCTCTTATAACGTCCCAGACGAAGGAACGGGAACTTACGGATCTCCTTCAAGTCCGAATACGAGACCTTCCCCGCGTAAATCGGGAACTGGCGACTCTTACCGCTCAGCCCTTTCAACAGATAAGCCTTATAGCCCGCCGGCGTACGATCCTTCAATTTACGGGAAAGATAAAACGCCAACGAGTCCACCCCATCCTTCTTGGACGTCTTGAACGTATCCAGCCAATTATACTTGGCATCCTTAGCCGGAGTATACGCATCCGCCTTAAAGTCGATATACATATAATAACGAGGCACGCTGGTAGCCATCAACTTACCGTCCGACGAATAGATATTGCCACGTCCGGGCAACACCAAACGGTTCGGTCGTTTCTGGCTCTCGGCCACCTTCATCCATTTATCCCTCTCCACGAAGGCCGTATCAAAGGCACGGAACAGGATTCCTACGGCCACAAGCCCCAGCAACAGCACGACTACGAAGTAACAGAATAAAATCCGGCTACCTTTAGGCTCTATTTCTTTCGGTTCGTTTTCTTCAGACATACCCATTTACACCTTATCTCACTTATATAACTCATAAGGAGGGGTTTTCGCACCCTCCAGATCAATACCTTGCTCCTCGATCAGCAACTCGATTTGCGATTGGCGGCTATTGCCGGTCAACTCGGATGAGATCGACAACGCCTCGAAACGCACATCCCTCAATTGCTGTTGCAACCGGTCGATCTCACGCAACTTTTGCATACAAGTATACCGGTTACCGATAAAGAAAAACGCCAACACGACAAGTAACACGATCATGCGCGTATGCCTCAAGATAAAATCCTCTTTTAGCACACCGCCGCCGAGTATATACCAGAACGAAAGACGTTTCTCCTTCTTCCTCGTTTTCTTATGTTGTCCGTTTTCTTCCATATCTATTTCTCCTTATACCTTCTCAGCGATTCTCAACTTGGCGCTCCGGGAACGGGGATTCCGCTCCACCTCCTCGTCGGTCGGGACGATCACCTTATTATTGACCAAGCGGAAAGGCGATCGTACGTTCCCGAAGAAATCCTGCTCGCACTTCCCCTCGAAGTTTCCGGTCTTCAAAAAGTTCTTTACCAGACGATCTTCCAAGGAGTGATACGTGATAACCACCAAGCGTCCTCCCGGCCTCAACACCCGCAAGGTACTCCGCAGCATCTCTTTCAGCGCCCTCATCTCATCGTTCACCTCGATACGAAGCGCTTGAAAGACTTGCGCCAAGAATTTCTTCTCCTTGTCCTTTCCCGTAAACGGCTTGATCACCTCCAAGAAGTCCCCGATCGTCTCTATCTTCTTTGTCTCACGGGCTTTCACCAGCACAGAGGCTAATTTCCGTGACACCTTCAGCTCGCCATATAGATAAAACACATCGGCCAACGCCTCCGCCGTATAATTATTCACGATATCGGCGGCGGTCTGCCCCGCACGCGTATTCATCCGCATATCCAACGCCCCGTCGAAACGGAAAGAGAAACCGCGATCCTTATCGTCGAAATGATGGGAAGAGACACCTAAATCCGCCAACAGACCGTCTACCTCCCCGCTTTCTCCATAGTAACGCATAAAATTATACAAATAACGGAAATTACTGCGCACGAAAGTGAATCGTGGATCTGCCGGGATATTATGCTCCGCGTCCGCATCTTGGTCAAAGCCGTAAAGTTCGCCCTCGCTACCCAACCGTTTCAAGATCTCGCGGGAATGTCCTCCACCGCCAAACGTAACATCCACGTAAATCCCGTCGGGACGGATATCCAATCCCTCCAGACTTTCCCGCAGCATTACCGGTACATGATAGCAACTATCTTTTTCTTCCATTCGTCGTTCTTACGTTAAACTTCCTCTTAAAATCAAGCGCCGTACTCCTTTGATACGCACGCACATGCCTTATCGGTGGGTAAAAGTACACATTTCCAAAATTACCCGCCAACATTTATATAAGAAAAGTAGGAAAAAGTTATCAACAGGTCGTTAACCCTTCGTCTTTTCGTCCTTATCTCTTACGCTTTTCACCGGTATCCGTTAACCAATTCTTCCTTTCACCTTCATCTTCTAACGGCCGTTGGACGATCATGCAACAGTTGGTAGATGATCTTCTAACAGTTGGTGCATGATCGTCCAACAGCCGTTAGATAACCGATAGTCAAGCTCCCGGGGACTAACCTCCCTAATGGTAGCGGCTAAAAGATCAAGGGGAAAAGGCCAAGATAGCTGGCGAAAAAGCAAAAACTTCACTCAAACCTCTCTCGTTTTAATTATTAACTTTATCTTTGCCCCTTGACAAGCTTATATAGATGGCAAAACAAGGTGTGACAAAGATAGATATCAAGCAAGTATTGGCACAAAAGGCGCCCAAGGCGTCACGCAAGATCCCAGGGTTTATCGTGGACTACTTGATTCGCACGGTTCATCAAGAGGAACTGAATGATATATTAACCCGTTACCACGATAAGGAAGGGGTAGATTTCATGCGTGAGCTTATCGGCTATTTTGACCTTACCCTCGATCTGGTACATGCGGAAAACATCCCGACCGAAGGGCGCTATATCTTCGCCTCCAACCATCCGCTCGGAGGGTTGGACGGCATCTGTCTCTCCGCCGTTATCGGTTCCCGGTTCGAAGGCCGCATCAAGTATCCGGTCAATGATTTATTACTTTATCTCTCCAATCTAAAATCTATCTTTGTACCGATCAACAAACACGGCGCGCAAGGAAAGGACAACGCACGGATGCTGGAGGAGGCTTTTGCCTCGGACGACCAGATCATCACTTTCCCCGCCGGATTATGCTCTCGCAAGATTGGTGGCAAGATACAAGACTTGGAGTGGAAGAAATCGTTCATCCAGAAGGCGGTGCAATACAAACGGGATATCGTACCGGTCTATTTCGACGGAAAGAATTCCAATTTCTTCTACAACCTTGCCCGGATACGCAAGGCGTTGGGTATAAAGATGAATTATGAGATGATTTATTTACCGGACGAGATGTTCCGGAGCAAACATAAGACCTTCCGGATTTATTTCGGGAAGCCTATCCCTTGGCAGACATTCGACAATAGCAAGAAACCCGCCGAATGGGCTGAGTGGATAAAAAACAAGGTTTACAAACTCAAGGATTAACAGACGAAACATATGCAAGACATTATCAATCCCATAGACAGGGCACTACTGAAGGCTGAATTGACCAAAGAGAAGAGGTTGAGAAGTACCAATAAATCGAAGAATGAGATTTATATCGTCACGGCGCACGACTCACCCAATGTCATGCAAGAGATAGGGCGTCTGCGGGAGGTCGCTTTCCGTTATTACGGGGGTGGCACGGGATTCCCGGTGGATATCGATGAGTATGACACGATGGAAGACGCTTACCGCCAGCTGATTGTCTGGAGCCCGGAAGATGAGCAGATCTTGGGGGGATACCGTTTCCTTTGCGGTTCGGACGTTAAGTTCGACGAGAATGGTAAACCGATCTTGGCGACCTCGCACTTGTTTAATTTCTCAGAGAAATTTATCAAGGAGATCCTTCCTTATACGGTAGAGTTGGGACGCTCGTTCGTGGCTCTGGAGTATCAATCCACCCGTTCCGGGGCGAAAGGCTTATTCGTGTTGGATAACCTGTGGGATGGATTGGGGGCTTTATCCGTGGTTGATCCGAGCTTGAGGTATTATTTCGGGAAGGTGACTATGTACAATACGTACAACCAAGAGGCCCGTAATATGATCTTATACTTCCTCGGATTGCATTTCCCGGACGCAGACCAACTGATCACTCCGGTATATCCTTTGGAGACTAATATGGATGTAGAGAAGATGAGATCTCTTTTCCCTCACGATAATTTCAAGGATAACTACAAGGTACTGAACCAAGAGGTTCGTAAATTCGGCATCAACGTGCCTCCTTTGGTAAATGCTTACATGAGCTTGTCGCCTAAGATGCGTGTATTCGGCACAGCGATCAACCATGAGTTTGGAGAGGTGGAAGAAACGGGTATCCTAATCGCTATTAACGAGATATTAGAGGATAAGAAGAAACGGCATATTGAGACGTATCTGGAAGAGGAGTACAAGTCCGCCGAGTTGATACGAAAGAATTTCATCGGGGAATAAAGCCGTAGATATGGCTAGCGCGACAGCGTAACAAGATATAAAAAGGTTCAGCCTAACCGTTCGCCTCCAAGCGGATTAAAAACGGACAAAGGCTGAACCTCTTTTTATCTCAAATAAATCTTATAGCATAGTCCACCGGAGAAATACTTCATTCGCTGCAATTCGAATTGAAAATGTATATGATTGAATAGCAGGTAAGTGGCTCCCATAGCGAAGTCTTTCGAATCGTATTCGGCTATGACGTTCAAATGCGGGGCGAATGAAGGATTGTAGGTGATACCTCCCGCCACACCGTTCAAGGGATAATCCTCACGGCGGTTATACAGATAGGATAAATGAACGCCTAAGGTTTCCCTTCCCAGCTGAAAATGTTTGGTAGCGGCCAGATAATAACGGCAGAAATAGCCGTTTCCCGTAGCCGAAGCGAATTTATGCCCGGATGACGTAAAAGGATCCGAAGTCCCCAGCACGACAGCGGGGATGTATTTGCTTTCTTTCAACACACGTAAGCGGGCGGAGAAATAACGATCTTGGTTCGTGAATCCGGAATAGCCATGCTTATCCAATCCAAGGCTCTCGGCCGTAAACAGCGTACAAGTATACGCTACTTCCAGAAACGGGAAGATCGTCACGTTCAAATAATAATTCCACGTATTAAAATTAAACTTGGGAGGCGTAAGCTCTTGATGCAAGAAGTTTCCGCCAAGCATCACGGTCTTGTCCTTTTGCATATCGGCGGACGGGGCATGCAATAGCCCTGTCGTGCCATAAGATAATTGAGCCGGAAGTATCGTCCAGCAACTTAAGAATATGATCAATAAGAGTAATTTCTTCATTTTTCTTTGTTTACTTATAAACTTCCGGCTCAACATTATTTATAGGGAGGTCAGTCTTCTTGTTGATTATTTACCAAAAATACCGCCTCCGGCATTGTTTCCATTGCCATGGCCATGTCCGTGGCTTTGCTCATAAAGAGGAGCAGGATTAGCCTCTTTCACGCTCAACACCGTAACAGATACCGATTCCAAAGAACCACCTTTATTCAGATAGTAGACAACATATTCTTTAGCCGCATACTTAACAGTAATGTTTACACCCTTAAGAGTCATGCCTTCGTCGACCTTCACGTCATATGATTTTTTGAAAGAGATCAGACCACCATCAGCGTTGATTTTCTTGCCTAAGCAGTTCTTCAAATAATCCTTAGCCGCATTTCCATACGGAACTGAAAGGACAGCTTTATCCAAATCTTTATTATTTAAGAAAGTCGCATTATAAGTAAACTCTACCGAAACCATCTTGTTGTATTCTCCAAACTCCGATTTCTCGATAAAGAACGTACTATCAGAAGGAGCGGTTGTAGTCTTAACCGCCATCAATAAACCTGCGCTGAATTGAGAATAGTGAGCTACAGGGATATTCAATTGGCCATTCTTAAGCTCTACTTTAGCATCTTTATCAACTACCCAATTATCTCCATTCTTATACAGAAGGTTTAAAGGCATATCGGATACGTTCTTGAAGTCCGCAGGAGCGGAAGCTTTAATCACCATAGCCGGAATAATAACCGTACCGTCAGGCTTTCCTGTATAAATACGGGTAACAGCTGCGGCTGGAGAACCGCTTTCTGCTACTGTGCTAGCATCCGTTCCAGTCTCAATCTCTGCTGCTTTCCCACTATTAATCGTTAATTCCACCGTAGCATCACGTTTAATAGAGAAATCCTCCGTAGTGTTATTAGGAGTCACGATAACAACACCTGTATTAGAACCTTCGGTAGAGAATGAAATTTCATCAACCTCAGATTTGTCCTCTACTACAGATTCAATCTTGCCCAAACTTGCAGCGAATGTTTCAGGGTTGGCAACAGCCACAGTTGCGCCAGATTCATATTTATCCGCAACAGCCTCCGGTATCTTTACAGCAACCTCTACTGTCTTTCCTGTCTCATCTTTTACCTCGACCTTTTTCTCTTGATTAGCTTCAATCTTTTTCTCGACCTTACCTACTTGCTCAACGCCGATTTCCGGATTCACCTCTGTAATCGGTTTAGAAACCTCTCCGCCCTTAGTTACAGGATCGGGATCTGGGGTTGGGTCTGGGGTTGGAGTCGGATCTGGAGTCGGTGTAGCAGGTGTCAAATGGAAATCAGCGATCACATTCGCAGTCTCACCCGGTTTCAGCTCATCCAAAGTAAAGTTGTAAGAATATGCGGCATATCCCTCTGCGACAACACGAATTGTAAATCTCATTTGAGCCGTAACAGCATCTTGAGGAATTACAAAACGATAATGAGAGCCTGTCACGGTCTGAGTCTCAAACCCAGAACGGTAAATCATCTTTGTTAAAGCGCCCGACAAAGTAATTGTCGCATTAACAGCTTTACCATTCACATCCTTAACATCACCTTCCACAATATAAGAAGGACCTGTCGGAGTAGGCGTAGAAGCCTTCAATACCAAATTAGCCGGATACTTCACGTCAAATGTATCACCGTCACCCTCAGCCTTCTCTTGGTCCTCAACCGGAGAAACAACAACTTTAGCGACTGTCTTCTCATAACCGGAAGCCGTAGCGGTAATATCATACGTACCCGTTGCCACGTCAGACAACTCAAAGCTAGCCTTGTTCTCCTTAGCGATTTCCTTGTCACCTAATTTAACGAGCACTGAAAGATCGGAAGCGGTAATATCTTTTCCAGCCTCGTCTTTCACGCTAACGGTCAAGAAATACTTCGCCTTCTTGTATTCCGGCGTAGGCTCGGGAGTTGTTCCCTTTTCCATCACGGCATTCTGGATATTCTCACCCAAGCCGGATTCTACCTTCTTAACGGTTATATCATAGCTTCTCTCGATATAACCTTCTTTAGAGAAAGTCACCTTATAGGCTCCGGCAGCATTCTTTCCCAAGTCGAAAGTATACTGTCCGTCAGCAGCAGTCTTAGCGGACATTGATTTAGCTCCAGATAATGCGACATTCACATCCGCCATAGCAGCACCGTCCACGTCTGTCACTTTACCACTGATCGCATAAGTAGCCTCATTGCCCGGAGTAGGCCCAGGCACATCCCCATCGTCATCCTTACAGCCAGCGAAACCAATCATGGCTGTTGTCAAAAACAAGACCAATAAGGTCTGTAACTTTGTAATTGTTCTCATAATAAAACTATTTAAAAATTGAGTAATTCCGACTTTATAAAGTACGGGTTGAATTGATTTTGCTTCATCATGTTATCTTCCGGCAACGCATAATAGTTCTTATAGTAATACCGTTCGTTTCCGGCATTATAAGACATACCCCAATTGTCGGAAGTTGTCACCCTTGCATATTTACGTTTGTATTTATAGGGAGGAAGAGCCACTTGGAAGCGAAAACCTCCATTCTTCAAAGCACCTTGCGCCTTCATCGCATAGAAACCAATCGAGCAATATCGGAAATGACGAATCAAGTCGATTCGTCCTCCAACCTCATGCAATAAATATTGTTCCGCCTTCAACGATATCTGCGTATTGTATTTTGGCCAGTAGAAACTCCCCCCCAACGACCAAGTGATTCGTTGATGCTTACCATAATGAAATTCGAACCCATTCCAATACCCCGTCCCGGTACAACCAATCCGCCCTTCCGCAGAAAAACGTTCATCCTTGAAATAATGTACCGCCTTCAAATCTATACCATAGCGATCCGAATCAAACAACCCTACGCTTACTCTCGCAAACGTACGCATCGGTAAGCGGAATGATTGAGAAAGAGCGATTGTTCCCGGGTGAATCTTATCCATCCGCTTTCCATATCCATCATTATATATAGGAAACACCATCTGCGCCGTCAGCTTCATCCCATTCCAGAAAGAGACCTCGATCGCAGGCGAGAGGTTGAATAATACTTGGTATATTTGCGTGATAATGAGGTTCTTCAGATACAACTCCGGATAAACCACCACGTCTACTTTAAATAAGGAGCTATTCATACGGTACTCTTTTTTCACCTTATCCCAGCTATCGCCCAGATCGTAAGTAGCATCCCAGGCGGAACGGGCCGCATAGGAGCCGGGAGCCGCCTTCAAGCTGTCCGGATTTGCCGTATAGATCAATGAGATCTGCGGTATATTATTATCCAATACGACGATACGGCAGGATTTGCCCTTCTCCGGCAAGCCTGTTTTCTGGATGCGGTCTATGGCATGGGCCAGTCCCACACCCTGCAAACGCCAAGGGGTATTCTCCAAGACATACACTCTCTCCTTCTCGTCTTCCGACCAGACAACATTCTCAAAACCCATATCGACCAGCATATTCGCGGTGATATCCGCATATACCTTATTATATTGGGCCTTTGTAAACATAGGCAATAGTAGCAAAAAGAATAAAAGGCATTCCTTACGGAGTAAAATGGCTCGTATAGAAGACTTTCTATTCATATCTCTAGAGTTTGATTCCAAGTTATCATTGGTTTACTGTTTTTCTTATTCTTACCCTTCCACATAAAAAACGACTAGTGAAAACGATCGTTTAGATCTTGCATTTTTTTAGAAAGCAAAAAGATGATGCTCTTTTGTCATATTCGTGACACTTTGATTAATCTATCCTGTTGAGAAGAAGATATATAGCAGGACAAAATTTAATCGGAAAAGGTTGCCAGTCTCGGAGAAATGCCTACCTTTGCAAACGACTAATTGAAACGATCGTTTTTTACAGTCGTTTTCAATCTAAATATTTTTATTGTTATCATAGATACTTCTCATAATAGCCTGCGCCAAAATCAACAAATGACACTTTATATTTAGAGAACGACCTCATTATTTTAAGATGTACATAACCCCGCATCCAAAGTCAGCTAGCTTCGTTGGCAAAGTAAGTTAACTTACTCGGGCATTTAAGTTAGCTTACTTTGCCATTTAAGTTAACTTACTTTTTGGCCCTTCTATACAGTCCAAAAAGAATACGGAAATTTGCTATTCTCGGAAAGCATTCTTATCTTAGCAAATTATAGCAGATTATAGCAAAGAGAGAGTTTCATGTTAGCAGCCATTCATATACAGTTAATCGTTGGTACGATATTTATCATATTGTATAGCGTCACTATATTAGGACTGGTATTAGTTATCATTACAGAGAATAGGAATCCGTTAAAGACAATTCCTTGGGTAATCGTCTTATTATTAGCACCCGGTATCGGACTGCTTTTCTATTTCTTCTTTGGACAAGATAACCGGAAACAACGGATCATATCGAGGCGTACCTATAAACGCATCATGAAAAGGCCGCAAGAGGGTAAATTACCTCAAGACGCCTGCGTAGTTCCGGACCCCTATAAACCTTTATCGACCTTGTTGACTAACACCAACCAATCCTCCCTCCTATACGGAACACAAATCACGATTTATACGAATGGTACCGATAAGTTCAAAGACTTGCTGGAAGAGATCCAGAAAGCGACCCACCATATCCATATACAATATTATATATTCTGTGATGACGAGATAGGAAAACAGGTGCAACAACTCCTTATCAAGAAAGTAAAAGAAGGTGTGAAGGTACGTGTACTTTATGATGATGTGGGTTGCTGGAATGTAAAAGACGGCTTCTTTAAGGAAATGAAGGAAGCGGGTATCGAGGTATATGCGTTCTTGAGGGTAGCGTTCCCCGTTTTCACCAGTAAGGTGAATTACCGGAACCACCGCAAGATTATCGTGATAGACGGTAAAGTCGGGTTTATGGGAGGCATGAATATAGCCGACCGATACGATAAGGGAACCTCTTGGGGCACATGGAGGGATACGCATTTCAAATTTGTAGGGAAAGGAGTGCACGGGCTTCAATCCGTATTCCTCATCGATTGGTACGTGGTTAGTAAAAAACTCTTGAACGATCGGATTTACTATCCGGCCGCCCAAATCTATAGCGATAATATTATGCAAATCGCCACTAGCGGTCCGGTAGGTCAATGGAGAACTTTGTTGCAAGCGACCATTTTCATGATCGCCAACGCCAAGAAGTATATCTTTATACAAACCCCTTATTTCCTGCCTACCGAAGGATTGAACCAAGCGTTGCAAACCGCCGCCTTAGGGGGAGTGGATGTTCGTTTGATGCTGCCTAAGCGTTCCGATACACGCTCAGCGAATATGGCCAGTCATTCCTTTATCGACGAGATGGTAAAGGCCGGCGTAAAAGTATACCTCTACAAACCGGGCTTCTTGCATTCCAAGCTAGTCGTGTCCGACGACGCATTGACAAGCATCGGGTCCGCCAATATGGACTTCCGTAGCTTTGAGCATAACTTCGAGATTAACGCTTTCGTATATCAAAAGGAATTCGCCCTGCAAATGAAACGGATCTTTACACACGACATGCATCACTGTGAGCGCTTGATCCCTTCCCGCTGGTTAAAGCGCCCCCTCAAGCAACGCATGGCGGAATCATTTATGCGTCTGTTTTCTCCCCTTCTTTAAGGAAGATGCTAAAGTTCACGGAGCCATACACCCGGTGCTGATAAAAATAAGGCAAAGATGAGAAGTCATTGGTCTTAGGATGTTCCATGATGAATATCCCTCCATCCCTTAGTAAATCACGCTCGAAAACCAAGGCGGGTATTTCCGGCAACTCCGGCAAGGCATACGGGGGATCGGCAAAGATGAAATCGAAACTTTGCTTAGGGGCTGAATTCAAATAACGGAAAACATCCCCACGAATCAGAGCCAATGCATCCGTCTTCAGCTCTTTCGCTACCTTGGCTATAAAAGAGGCATGAGCGTTATTTTTCTCTATGGCGGTTACATTCCGGCATCCTCGTGAGATCAACTCAAAAGAGATACTTCCGGTTCCGGCAAAAAGATCCAACGCATCCATGCCTTCCAGATCCACCAAATTATTTACTACGTTAAAAATATTCTCTTTCGCAAAATCCGTCGTAGGACGTGCGCTAAACGAAGAGGGCACGTCAAAACGCCGACGACCGTATATACCGCTTATTATTCGCATATTAATAAAGATATTAAATCCATAGGGGCTTTCGTTACATCCGTTCCCAACAAATAGGCTTCCGAAGGGATCTCCACCGGCTTAACATGGCGTAAATAGGCTCGCAATCGCTCCAGAACCCGCATTCGCGAGGAAGATTCCCCCGCTAAAAGCAACTGGTCCTTTTCTTGGTTCAATCCCGCCTGTTTCCATACATATAATATATAGTATACTATATCGTCCGATTGGTCGATCGGGTAAGAGTTCACAAATAAGAGTTTCCCTTGAGCATAGCAGGCCACATCCATCCGCTTTCGTTCTATCACGACATACATTTGCCGGGGTAAGCTAGCACTACTTTCTTTTGTCCATAGCGTTAGCGGAGAAGTCATGTAGTGGGAGAAAAAAGGATGCAAAAGAGAACGGGAGCAAAATTCGTAAACCTCCTCGTCTACACCAAACACCAACTTAGCCTGTTGTTCCTTTAAAGTATCGGTTAAGCAATGCAATTCCAGTGTAGAAAAGCTGAAATCCAATAAACGCCCTTCCTTACCGTCCCCCCAATAATTATCAGGGACCAAGCTATATTCCGGAGATACACAGATCACGTTAATCCGTTTATAAGTCCACGTAAGAAACTCATGAGCGAAGAAAAACTCCTTAAGGGAAGAAATGAAAGAGACCGCCCGATCGAATTCCGTTTCCCGATAAAAGAAACTTCCTCCAGCCGAGGGATCATACCCGGAAAAAGAAAGTCCACCCGACCGAAGCCGGATGGACACTATATACTTTTCCGAATTATCAGTAGTTAACGTATCAGGAATGCTGATAGTCATATGAGCCGCTGATTATTCCCAGTTACCTGCGTTGTTATTAATTTCTTCCAAAGAACCTACGCGCAATCCCGGGAACTTACCTTGTTTCTCTGCCTTGTCGATCAAGTTATAAGTCAACTGAGCATCCATGTCACGCAAATATTCTTTGTAAGGAACCTCACAAGCGAATACTTTGATCTCATAACCCGAACCAGATTTCAACGTAGCCGTATCCATCTTGAAAATAATCTTTTCACCCGGAACGGCCGGAACATAACGCATAGCCGCTACATCATAGTTCTTACCCAGCAAAGTATCTTTCGCCAATACCCACATGGTATCACGTCTGATTAAACCTTTCTTAACAGCCTCTGCTTCTGTCATACCTTTCTCCAACTGCTCATCCGTCAATACACCTTCCTTGATCAAGAACGGCAACTTATCCGTATTCAAGAATTTCTCCAAATCGTCGAAACTTCCGGCATGAGTCTTATACATGTTCTTGTATTCGATCTGAGCCTTACGGATTTCAATCAAACGGGCGATGATCGCATTGTCACGAATAGTCTTCTGATCATCATACTCAATCGGACCAGTGACGCTCTTGTAGCACATGTAAACTAGCAGTACAACTGCGGCAGCTAATAAAATCTTTAATGTAACTTTCATGGTTTGTATTGTTTTTTGAATTTATTTCGTTCGGCAAATTTAAAAAAGAATATTTAATACACTACCTTTATCGCGAAAATTATTGCGATCAAAATGATAAATAGTTACATAAGCCAGCAAATCGAACGAAATTTCCCCTATAAACCGACGGATGATCAGTTTTTAGCGCTTCATACGCTTACCGAATTTCTCTTGTCAGAGGAACCGGACAGCCTTCTACTGATGAAAGGCTACGCAGGAACCGGAAAAACCTCTCTGGTCGGGGCTTTGGTGAAAACGCTTAACGAACTAAAGCAAAAAACGTTTTTGTTGGCTCCAACCGGACGAGCAGCCAAAGTTTTCTCGGGCTACGCTGGCCAAAAAGCGTATACAATTCATAAAAAAATATATCGTCAACGGGCGTTTTCCAATGAGCCGACGGGCTTCATGCCGGCAGATAATTTACATAAAGATACACTTTTTATCGTCGACGAGGCTTCTATGATCGCCAACGAGGGATTGGATTCATTTGTTTTTGGTTCCGGACGCCTGTTGGACGATTTAATCCAGTATGTCTATTCCGGGGAAAACTGCCGTCTTATCCTAATGGGAGATGTCGCACAGCTTCCTCCGGTAATGCAAACGGAGAGTCCCGCCTTGAATCCTGAGATATTACGGGGTTACAACCTACAGGTTTGGGAGATAGCGTTAACTCAAGTCGTACGCCAAAGCGAGGACTCGGGAATCCTGTTCAACGCGACCCGGCTACGAGACGCACTACGAAACCACACGGTCGAGATCTTTCCGAAATTACAATTAAAAGGCTTCTCCGATTTCACGAAAGTCAATGGAGATGAGCTAATTGAGGAAATATCTTCCGCCTATAGCCGCGACGGTATGGAAGAGACAATGATTATCTCCCGCTCGAATAAACGAGCAACGATTTATAATAACGGCATACGTAACCGTATCCTATACAGGGAAGAAGAGCTATCGTCCGGCGATCGTTTAATGGTAGCGAAGAACAATTATTATTGGACAGCGAATTGTAAGGAGATGGACTTTATAGCGAACGGAGAGATCATTCAAGTCATGCGGGTACGCCGTGTCACGGAGATGTATGGCTTCCGCTTTGCCGACATCACGGCTCGTTTTCAAGATTATGATCTGGAAATCGATTTGAAAATCCTATTGGATACTTTACAGACCGACTCCCCCGCCCTCCCTAAGGAGCTAAACGACAAGCTCTTTTACACCATATTGGAAGATTACGAGGACATTCCTACCAAGGCGGGAAAAATGAAAAAGATGAAGGTAGATCCTCATTACAACGTCGTCCAAGTAAAATACGCTTATGCGGTAACCTGCCATAAAGCCCAAGGCGGCCAATGGATGAACGTCTTTCTCGATATCGGTTACATCACGGAGGAAATGCTTGGTGAGGATTTCTATAGGTGGCTCTACACGGCTTTTACCCGGGCGACCCATCACCTATATCTGGTGAATTTACCGGACGAGTTCGTCGAATGATTTACAATATTTTAAGATCGAAACTGGCAACATTGACAAGAAATACTTATTTTTGTTGCAAAACATACGTATGTCCGGATGATTTATAGCATCTGAAAAACATATAGAAATGGCAAACAAGGAAAAAATAGATTATCTATTGATCGATATCAGGGAGCTGGAGAAGTTGGTAGCCGGAATGAGGGACGCGGAAATTTATCCCGCCTCTTTCTTCAACCAGACCTTCCAGTTGACCCACAAGGTATTGAAGGAGCTTCATACGCTGGAGGAGTTTCAGTTAGAGGCTTTGCGTAAACAAATGGAAGAACATCAACGACTTATCGATTCTATTCCCGTAAGTAAACCTTTACAGATGCCGGAGGTGCAACCGGCTCCGGAAGTATCCCCTACGATCGAGGTCGTACAGGTACAAGAACCGGTCGTTGAGGAACCTATCGTAGTAGAACCAATTGTCGAAAAAGTGATCCCAGAAGAAAAGATCGTACAAGAGACAATCCCCTTGAAAGAGATAGAGATTCCACATAAAACTATATTAGCGGATAAATCCAGTATTTCACTGAATGATATATTGGAGAAAAAGAATCTTTCTGATTTCCGTAAGGCATTCAGTTTAAATGATCGTTTCCGCTTCAGAAGGGAATTATTCGGAGGAAATGAGGAGAAAATGAATAAGGCGATCGCAGACCTGAACGATCTTAGCTCGTACGAGGAATCGGTCACTTATCTGAACAAGGTGTTGAACTGGAATATAGAAGACGCTTCCGTAGCCGATTTCATCAAGCTATTGGAAAAACGCTTCTCATAAATATATGATATGGCAAAATTGACTGTAGTCCCAACCCCTGTTGGTAACTTGGAAGATATGACATTCCGGGCGATCCGTGTGCTAAAAGAAGCTGATCTTATTTTAGCGGAGGATACCCGTACGACCGGCATCTTGCTGAAACATTTCGAGATACAGAACAAGATGCAGTCCCACCACAAGTTCAATGAACATAAGACGGTGGAGCAAATCGCGGCCCGCATCAAGGGAGGCGAAAATATCGCCCTTGTTTCCGATGCTGGTACGCCAGCCATCTCCGATCCGGGATTCATGTTGGTGAGGGAATGTGTTCGCCAAGGGGTAGACGTAGAGTGCCTGCCCGGAGCTACGGCTTTCGTGCCCGCCTTGGTAGCATCCGGATTACCCAATGAGAAGTTCTGTTTCGAGGGGTTTCTCCCTCAAAAGAAAGGAAGGCAAACCCGGCTAAAAGAATTGGCTTTGGAATACCGGACTATTATTTTTTATGAATCACCTTTCCGTCTGCTCAAGACCTTGACGCAATTCGCCGAGTTTTTCGGTACGGACCGCCAAGTATCAGTATCCCGGGAAATCTCCAAATTACACGAGGAAACCGTACGAGGCTCCTTAGAAGAAGTAATTCAGCATTTTACCGTGAACGAACCAAGGGGTGAGATTGTTATTGTATTAGCAGGCTTAAAAGATAAAAAGGACAAAGAGACAGAAAAAGATGTTTAACTTAACAAGCAAAAAGAACATGAAGAAAGTATTATTAGTATGTGTCTGCACAGCCATGCTGGCCTCTTGTGGCCAAAATTCAGCGGATTACAAGAAACTAAAGGCTGAGAACGATTCTCTACGTATCGAGAATACGAAGAACACGGATGAGCTTAATGATATGCTCTCCACCCTAAATGATATTGAATCTGATTTTCAATCTATACGTGATGCCGAGAATTATTTGACAATCCAACAACAAACCGGCGGTGAGCTAAATCAGTCACGCAGAGATCAAATCAAGCAGAACATGCAATTGATCAGCGAGACCTTGAAGAAGAACAAGGAGCAAATCAGCCAGTTGGAGGAGAAATTGAAGAAAAGCGGTATTCAATCTTCCGCATTACGAAAGACGATCGATCGTCTTTCCTCCGAGCTGGATCAAAAGGCAACGATGATTGTCGCTTTGCAAGAGGATTTGGCAAAGAAGAACGTACGTATCCAAGAATTGGACGAGATGGTAAGTTCCTTGAATGAGGATGTGGAAAGTCTGGCTACTACCGCAGCCGCTCAATCCGAGAAATTGAACGCTCAAGATAAAGCCCTTCACACGGCTTACTACTGTTTCGGTACTTCCAAGGAATTGAAGGAACAGAAGATCTTATCCGGTGGTGGCCTGTTCTCTAAATCTAAAGTATTGCAGAGTGGTTTCAACAAGGATTATTTCATCTCTATCGATATCCGTGAGGTAAAAGAAATTCCTTTGTTCGCAAGCAAGGCTAAACTAAAATCCAATCATCCGGAAGGATCTTATGAGTTCGTAGAGGATGAAGACGGAAACTTGACCTTGAAAATAAATGACGAGAAGGCTTTCTGGAGCCTAGGCAAGTATTTAGTGATCGAAGTTGGATAATGATTTATAAAAGTATATTTATCGATTTGGACGATACCCTTTGGGATACGTACCATAACAATAAAGAATGCCTTGAAGAGCTATATACCGATTACCACTTTAATCGGTATTATGCCTCCTTCGAGGCTTTCTTTGATATTTATATGCCTCATAATCTAGACTTATGGGCCAAATACCGTTCGGGGGAAATAGACCGGCAAACCTTAATCTTGGATCGATTTCTCTACGTACTTCGTCCGTTAGGAATAGAGGATAAGAAAACCGTCTTATCGGTAAATAATGATTTCTTGCAACGCACGACCACCAAAACCCGATTAGTGCCCGGAGCCATTGAATTACTGGAATATCTCCGCCCTTCCTATCGGTTATTTATTTTATCCAATGGATTCCGTGAGGTACAATTCAAGAAACTTAGCAACGCAGGCTTGGCCCCTTATTTCGAACGGATGATCCTGTCCGAGGACGCTAATATACAAAAACCCCATAAAGGTATTTTCGACTTCGCCTTAAAGAACACGAACTCACGCCGGTCCGAGAGCTTAATGATCGGGGATAGCTGGGAAGCTGATATCATTGGGGCTTACCAATCCAAGATCGACCAGATATGGTTGAATCCGGAAGGATTACCTGCCGATGGATTCACCCCGACCCATACAGTCCGCTCTCTGGAAGAGATCAAATCCATCCTATAAACAGACCTTTCTTACAATGCCCATTATAGCATGCTTACGATGGGCATTATAAGCTCCTTAGAATGGGCATCATAAAGATCTTACAATGCCTATTCTAAGAACAACATCTTAACAGCTTATAAATAAATCGATTATTTATCGGCAGTCACCAGATATCGGCGAAAGCCCTCAGAGTATTCCGGATGATACCCGTCTCCTATCGAATCGGAACAAATAATAAAATATTCAAGACCCGGCACTTTAGCGCATAAGGACTTAGCCTCCTCCGAGCCTAAGACCATAAACGCGGTAGCATACGCATCAGCGGTCATGGCATCCGGAGCGACGATCGTAGCGCTAAGGATATCCCGCTGTACAGGGCAACCTTCACGAGGGTCGATCGTATGGGCGTATTTACGTCCATCCTTTATATAAAAATTACGGTAATTACCTGATGTAGCCATTCCTAACGGTTTAGGGAAGCTAACGATCTGCTCGAGTTCTTGATTCATGCCGGCAGCGTCATCCGTAGGCTTCGTGATCCCTAAGCGCCAATCCATGCCCGAGGGATTCACGCCTTTCACACGCATCTCGCCACCAAACTCCACCAAATAATTACGGACCCCTTTCTTCTCCAGCATTTGGGCTATCATATCGCAAACCGTTCCATCCGCCAAAGAAGAAAAGTTCATCATCAAGCGAGGATCGTCCTTCACGATGCGATCCCCTTCTAAACGAACTTTCTGAAAACCGATAAACTGACGGACACTGTCGATATGGGCAGGCGTTACGCTATCCTTCCGACTGAAGCCAAACCCCCAAAGGTTGATCAACGGGGCGCAAGTCACATCGTAGGCCCCATTTGTCTCAGTAGACACTTCAAGCGCCTTCTTAAAGACTTTTTGGAAGAGCGTATCTACCCGTATGTCACGGTTCTGGTTTACCTGACTGATTACCGAAGTAGAATCAAAAGCATTAAACAGGTGGTAGAAATATTTCAACTGCTCGTCAATCTCCTTATCCAATGGTTTAGTATGCTCAAACTTAATATGATAAGGTGTATGAAGCCTTCCGGATACCTCATAGTATTGGGGAGCCTGTTCACAACTTATCAACAAGATATTAACAAGTAAACAAAGAATGGAGAATTGACTTTTCATATTAGAACTCTGATGTAAAATGGAACTTAATATCCGGAAAATCCTGTTGGGCCATCATCAATACATAGCTGGAATCCGCTAAATAAACATCACGGCCTTCCTTATCCAACGCCATATATTGCGCCTTACGTTTCTTGAAATTCTCCAATGCCTCTTGGTTATCACTCTCGATCCAGCAAGCCTTATATAGGCTGATCGGCTCCCATTTACATTGAGCGGCATACTCATGCAACAGGCGGTATTGAATAACCTCAAACTGCAATTGTCCCACGGTACCGATAATCTTCCGGCCATTGAATTGATTGGTAAACAACTGGGCGACACCCTCGTCCATCAATTGCTCGATACCTTTGTTCAATTGCTTTGCCTTCATCGGATCGGCGTTCTCTATATATTTGAACATCTCGGGCGAGAAGCTCGGCAATCCCTTGAAATGCAATTCCTCTCCGGAAGTCAACGTATCCCCGATCTTAAAGTTCCCGGTATCCGGCAAACCGATAATATCACCCGCGAACGCCTCATCCACCACTTCTTTCTTCTGAGCCATGAAAGCCGTCGGGCTACTGAAACGCATCATCTTACCGAAGCGTACATGCTTATAGTTCGCGTTACGCTCAAAACGACCGGAACAAATCTTCACAAAAGCGATACAACTGCGATGGTTCGGGTCCATATTCGCATGGATCTTGAAAATGAAGCCGGTGAAATTATCCTCATTCGGGTCTACCACACGCTCTACCGCATGGATCGGACGTGGCGAGGGAGCGATACGAATAAAGCAATCCAATAGCTCTTTCACACCGAAGTTATTCAGAGCGGAGCCAAAGAATACCGGAGCGATATCCCCATCCAAATACGTATTCACATCAAATTCGGGATAAACCCCCTCTATCAACTCTATATCCTCACGAAGCTTCGCAGCTTGCGTAGGATCAATATAAGTCTCGAGATCCGGACTAGTGATATCCTTGAATTCCACATTCTCCGTCACATATTGCTTACTCGGGGTATATAGGTTCAGTTTCTGCTCAAAAATATTGTATACGCCCCGGAAACGTTGTCCCATATCGATCGGCCAGCTCAATGGGCGTACCTTTATCTGTAATTCTTCTTCTATCTCATCCAGCAAATCAAAAGGATCTTTACCATCACGGTCCATCTTGTTGACAAAAACGATCACCGGAGTCTTACGCATACGGCAAACCTCCATCAACTTACGAGTCTGCGCCTCTACTCCCTTGGCGATATCGATTACGATAATAACGCTATCCACCGCCGTCAAGGTACGGAACGTATCCTCGGCGAAATCTTGGTGGCCCGGTGTATCCAAGATATTAATCTTATGATCGGAATAATCAAAAGCCATTACGGAGGTAGCTACGGAGATACCGCGTTGCTTCTCAATCTCCATCCAGTCGGACGTGGCAGTCTTCTTGATTTTATTAGACTTCACCGCTCCCGCTACATGGATAGCGCCACCAAATAACAATAATTTCTCGGTAAGTGTAGTCTTACCGGCATCCGGGTGGCTGATTATGGCAAACGTTCTTCTTCTTTCAATCTCTTCTGAATACTGGCTCATTCTATTTTATATGTATATATTGTTATCAGTTACACTTTGTTATTCATGCAGTAGGCCAAGCTAGTCTCCCAATGGGGAATCGTCAGTCCGTACGAGCTTTTTATCTTACCTTTATTCAATACGCTATAATGCGGCCGGCTGGCCGGTGTCGGATAATCCTTGGTCTCTATGGGTATCACCCGGTTATTCATACCTGCTATTTGCAAGATCTTTACCGTAAAATCATACCAGCTACACACCCCCTCGTCCGAGAAATGATAGATACCCGGTATAAATTTACCCGCCTCGGCACGTTCCAGCACGGTAAGCATAGCGACCGCTAAATCTCCGGCATAAGTAGGCGTACCCACTTGGTCGAATATGAAACGCAACTCATCCCGCTCCTTTCCCAAACGCAATACCGTCTTCATAAAATTGTTTCCATACTCGGAATACAACCAAGCCGTACGGATAATCACGGAATCCGGACACACCTCCATCAAGGCCTGCTCTCCCGCCAGTTTCGTATGTCCATATACGGAAACAGGACAAGTCGCATCGCTTTCCAGATAAGGACGGCAACTCGTTCCATCGAACACATAATCGGTAGATACATGAATCACCTTCGCACCTACGGCATGAGCGGCCTCACCTAAGTTCCGTACCGCATCCCGGTTGATGCGCATACACAAATCCTCATGCTCCTCCGCTTTATCCACCGCCGTATAAGCGGCGCAATTCATGACATATTGAACATCATTTTCCAAGACATATTTCCGGACGGCCTCCTTGTCGCAAATATCCAACGTATCTATATCCGTAAAAAGAAAATTATAGCCGGGATACTGGCTGATACGAGCGTGGATAGAACTTCCCAATTGACCGTTCGCTCCGGTTACCAAAACTGTCTTCATGTCTATATCTATTATTAATCCTCTAGTTTAAGTTCCCCTTTCATATCTTCCCGATATTTCTCGGCGAGCAACGCCAAGAAGGAGCTGATTTGTTTAATACCCTCTAACGTCTCCGCACTCACCTCTTTCCCTTGCATACGCAAAAGCAGATAGCCATATACGGCGGCGAAACAAGTTTCCAACTCCGGCAGATCCTCTCCACCCGATTTAGCCCGGAGCTGTACGATATAAGGAAGCGTCTTATAATAAGCCGCGCTATAAACCATCTCTTTCGGAGATTTCAAAAGACAGAGATGCAAATCGGTCAAAGTAATAATCACATTCTTGTTCAATTGGATATGACCTTTCTCCATCACCCCTTCGCTACGCATCATCTCGATCAATTCCTCGTACCATTGAGCGATTTCCTTCTTCACCTCCTCGGGCTGGTCGTAATGGGCGATCACCGTGCGGTTGATCGAATCCATATCGAACTTATTCGCCCGGATCAAGTCCTCAACCTGCCACATATAAAGCAGATATTCAGCGATATTCTCTTTTCTTTTTTGTCTAGCTATTATCATATCGGCAAAGATAAACTATATTCCGATAACGCTTGATAAAAATCCGCGTCTTTAACGCCTAACTGCCGGCAAGCCAAACGTGCAGCATTCAGATTGATCAAGAAATAGCGATTGGGAATCCGTACCGGATAGTCTCCGTAGCGAGTATGCAAAAAAGTCTGCCCGTCTTTCTCCACGACCGGATGTTCCTCAAAAGGGATAGCGGTGATATCGCTCCGGACGTCCCCTGCCAACTGACTGACAGTATCATCACCTCCAAAATAAATCAATTTCCCTTCCCGCTCAATAGAAACGGAGAAAGACTGATAAGTGGATAAATAGGCCTCCGGAGTCGCATGATCCGTCTCGGTAGACCAAGATAAATTCGTCAGGATGGCGATATGCGGACGATAGAATTCCAATTGGAAACGCTTGTCCAAGGCAGAGGTGATATGCTCATCTCCTTCGATCAAAGCGATACGTGCCTCATAACTCAAATGTACCCGATTCGGAAGCGAGTCCACCTTGCTAGTCAACGCATAGTCGAACGCCAACTTTTGCCGACGCAACGCACAGACCATCATGGAAATAATTGTCTTCTTTCCACGACTACCCGCCACAACAACCCGAGTTTTCGACCGAGTCCGTTGAAATATAAATTCCGGAATGGATTGGATTAACATCCCCAATTCCTTCGCACGCAATAATTCCGGGTTATCTTGCTTTACTTTAGCACCCAAAACCACCGAGTGAATATCTTTTATTAATTTCTCCGGAAACCACCCATCCCCATAACAGGTACAGCCCGCGTTATGAAGTCTTCCTATCATCTCTTCAGTCAGACCACAACCGGAAGCGCTTACCTCATATCCTTTTTCTCGAAGTGCTAGGGCTAGATCTAAAACCAAAGGTTCGGTTACGGAGATCAAATGAACTTTTCGCATCGTTTTGATTTTAGCGCAAAAGTACGACTTTTATAAATACCTTCGGCACAAAGAAGTGAAAAATTAGATGCCCTCGATATGTTTAATGGTCGTAGTGTCTTCTTTTCGTGAAGCCTCGACCAGCCTTTCCTTCGAGATTATAACCGGAGTATGTATAAATTCCGGAACATTAAACGAGAACAGGGAGCATTCATAATAATCCGGAGACGCTTGCGGTAACAAGAAAGGTTTACCGCACTGCCCCCGCTCATTCACATGTACCAAATACGGGCGTGTGAAAAGCCCATCGTCCCGGCGGCTGGAAAAGACAAACCAACGACTATTGCCGCTCCAAGAATGATAGCTCTCTACATCCGGGCTATTCACTTCCGGCAAAGAATCGATTGCCCCGGTAGACAGATCCAGCATATACAAATCCGCATCCTTATGCCAAATAGAGAAATTGCCATAATCGGACACCGTATAAAGTAGCCGCTTCCCATCCGGGGAGACTCTCGGGAACTTAACACTCCGGCCCGCTTCCCTCGCATTATATAAGGTATCCACTTGGGTTCCAATCGAACCGTCTTCCGGATCAAAAGCGACTCGTAGCAGGTTATACCGGACATCCCGATAATTTTCCGGCATACAGACAGAATCCGCCGAACAGAACAGCAGATAGTTACCATCCGGAGTAAAAGTAGGAAAAGTCTCATAACACGCCATGGAAGCCAATAATGGCGAACTGAATACCCTCTCCTTCTCCGTGTCATAGATCAGCACGTCCGATTCCACGTCATATACCTCAATCCGATTCTCATCGGAAAGATGGAAGTCTTGGTGGGTCTCATTGGTAGAAAAAGCGACATACCGGCCGGATGGATGCCAATACGGATAAACGAACGAAGCCGGCTTACCGTCCCGTTCCAATGCGATCGTCTTTACCTGCCGATGATCAATCAAGTAAGTCCCATTATGAGAACCCCGCTGATGAAAAAGCATTTGTTCCCCTTGTCGCTCACAAAAGGCATGGCAGTTCATACAACTATTATTTGTCGATTGGTTATCAAGAATAGACTTTTCAACATAGTTTTCAACACATCGTTGATAAATCCCCATCTCGTTCCACATCCGATATCCGGGAAAAATACGGCGATACACCAAATAAGCGTCAACGGAATCTCTTGACACATAGATAGGGAAACTCATTTGTTTCCAATCACTTTGAGGTTCTCGAAAATAAACCGTCACATCTATTTGTTTTCCTTGTGCGTCCTGCGATAAGACCTTCCAATCCGTTTCCGGCAGGTTGAAAACACCATGATCGGCTGCGATTATCAACTCCCTATTCATAGTTTTCAACCGAATTATCCCCTGTAGCTGTTGATCAACCAACTTGAAATTGGGAGGGGCCATATTGACCGGTACAGTAATTTCCCTGTAATCCGGAAACACGTCAGTTTCTCCTTGTTCCGCTTGCGCAGGAACTTCCGGTTTACAAGCCACAAGTCCCAAAAGACAACCTATAATCCAACAGATAGATAATCGCTTCATTGTTCTTCTCCTTTAAAGATCTTGAAATAGTAATAATACCAATAGGTATCTCCAAATTGTCGATACATCGAGGACACATCCACTTGGTTGGCAGATCGTCCCAAAACCTGCTTGAATTCCCGGTATCGATCTACGATCTCCGGCTGTATGGAATAGGAGGAAAGCGATATACTGTCTTTGTCCGCCAACAACAATCCGGCTTCTTGGAAATGCCGGGGTATCGGTTCCCCCTTCATGAAAGGTGTCTCTTCCAAGAACCGGCCAAATGCATCCAGCTTCTTACCCAACAAATAATAACATCCCCGGTATTCCCAACCGATCCGATGATCCGGAAGATTGTATCCACTCCATAAGGAATCGACAGGTACGGACAAACTCAGTCGATCCCTTTTCTCAACAGGCATATATTTGTCACTCAACTCCGGATCTTTATCCATTAATTCCGGATGTACCAGATAGGTAGCATAACGGCAAGCCCAATCTTTATAGAATGGCATAGCGGCAAGCAAGTCCAAATATTTCTTGGCCAGCGCCACCTCACCCCTAATCAGACAAACTTGCACGAAACGTTGCATCATGCGGGCACTCCCTTTACGTTTGGCTTGCGTAAATCCGTCCATCGCAAAGCTTTCAGACAAAGAGACATCGCCAACAAGAAAATGAACATCGCTCAATAAACGATCCATGTAAAAGGTCTGATTCCAATCGGCACATAAGCTTTTCGTTCCTTTCTGATCGAAAGTAAACATCCGGTCGGCCAATTCTCCCTTATGGGCCAACGACATATTCAAATAGTTTAAGCTAACATAATTATAGATCTGCTTTCCCCGGTACTTATCAATAATGGCGTCCCATTGCCTCTCCCGGGCTAAGAAAGAGAGCTCGTCAAGCATCATGCGTTGCGCATGCCAAGGTTCCGGCAGGCAAAACCGGATGGATACCAGCGCCGTGATCAGACAAACAACAAGGGCTACCCGATCCATCCATTTACTCTTCTCGCCAATCACCGGAACAAAGCGAGCAAATAAAGCAACACCGACAATCGAAAGGGTAAAGAAAGTCCATACACGATACATATAATAATGAGGTAATCGCTGTATCTCCAGATAGGCTTCCGGCATCCATCCATCAGACAAAGGTACAGGAATCCCTAACCATCCGCTAAACAAATAGATAAAAAGCGCTGGGATCAAGCAGGCAGCGGCGGCCAATCTTTGCCGCGACGTTTTGTAGCGGAGTAAGGCTAACAGCGTATATAAGAAAGCGTAACAGACCGAAAGAAGCCCGGTCAGCCCACATAAAAAAAGTGTAGAGGCAATTCCGTATTCGGCAATAGAACCCGCCCGCCGCACCTTTAGCGAGACCGACAATGCTAAAAGCATCAAAACCACGCCAACCGTCCCGTCCACCAAATACTCCCCATGAATACTCATCTTAACCAGATACAGGACCGGCAATAAAGAAAGGAACAGCAGGTAGGTCTTGTCAGAAAAACAACGCAAGATCCTATAGACCATAAACCCGCAACCAACGAGTAAAACCGTATGGAGAACCACCGCCGACATAGGCTGCCGGTAGTATTGAATGATCCATTGCCCGGCGACAGCGCAAAATCCTCCCGGCTGAAAAAGGAACTCCCGGATATACCACCACTCAGGTATAAACAATTGCATCTCCTCCTGACCGACAAACACAAACACGCCAAAAAGCAGGAAATAATAAAAAATAGCAGCTGTCGAAAAAGACCAGAAAAGCGTTTGTTTCCAGTTCATATACTTAATAGATTATTATTCCACCAACCATCGCTCGATGTTACGGGTCACAGAGGAGAAGTTCACGCCGATCTTAAAAACTTGCCGTGGATCACTCGCAAAGGGAAGCGCATACTGTCTCTCCTCTATCTGGCGCAACGCCTCCTCGGCGGTGCCGTTCAGCTTGAATTCCATCACGTAGATATAGCGATCGGTCTTCAGAACGAGATCAATACGCCCTTGTGAGGTATGATATTCCACCTGCGTATAAAGTCCAACCAACTTAAATACGATAAAAAGCACGTTCCGGTAATGCAACTCCGTATCACGCTCCGGCTTCTGGCCGGCGATCACCTCATAGGGTGTATCAGCGAAGAAGCTTTGTAAACGGCGGAAGAACGCATCGTAATCACCGGAGCGTATCTCTCGTACGAATTGCCCGATCTCGAAAGGGGTCTTGGGCGCACTAACACTCGTGTAAAATGGAAGGAGATATTTCACGAAACCTTCTTCCACTTCCCGGTTCGGGAAACCTAGCCGGTAGATACCAAATTCAGGATCGTAATCCTTGATCGTCAAGTAACCACTCTGGTAGATTACGGGAACGGGATTTTTCGAGGCAGCATCGATACTGTTCAACACATCCGCATCAGTCTCCGTGTTCGCCATCTCGTAAAGGTCGTAATGGGTATGCTTGAGTAATTCAACGAGGTAAGAGGGCGTACCGGTCTCGAACCAATAATCTCCGAACTCCATCTTGGCGAAGGTATTCAATAGGCTAAAGGGATTGTATATTCCCGCAGACTTGGCGGTAAAATGGTATCCGTCATAGCGCTCCTTGAGTTTCTGGCTGGTTTCCTCATAATCCAGTTCCTGTGTCTCAGCCAGCTCCTTCAACTCCTCTTCTAGGTAGGCATGTATCTCTTTCTCCGTGATGCCACATATCTCGACGTAGCGATTGTCCATCGAGATATCCATAAGGTTATTCAAATCGCTGAACACGCTTACCTTACCAAACTTCGTCACCCCTGTCAACAAAGCGAAACGAATGGCTCTATCCATCGTCTTTAACACGCCGTAGAAAGGCTTCAACATATTCCGCAATTGCGTTTGCGTCTTTTCATCGTGCAGGTTTTGCAGCAAAGGCTTGTCGTACTCGTCAATCAATATCACCACGCGATGCCCGGTCTGGCGGTAAGCCTGTTCTATCACATAACTGAAACGTTCCTCCAAGGCACGATCCTGTTTCTCCGTTCCATATAAAGCCTCCCATTTCTCCAAGAACTCATTCAAGATACTAGTCAGAGCGGCAGTATCTTTATAATGACGAGCATTCAAGTCCAAATGCAAGATCGGATATACCTCCCAGTCTTTCTCCAACCGTTCCATCGCCAACCCCTCGAACAGCTCCCTCTTCCCTTGGAAATAGGCCTCCAACGTAGATAGCAAGAGACTCTTGCCGAAACGCCGCGGACGACTCAAGAAATAGTAACTTCCGGTCTTAGCCAACTGATAAATCAAAGCTGTCTTATCAATATAGAGATAACCGTCTTTACGGATCTTCTCGAAGTTCTGTATGCCGATAGGATAAATTGTCTGGTTCATAGCGATGATCGTTTAGATATACTTACCATGAACAAAGATAGACATTCCTTTTTATCGGAACAAGATAAGAACATATGATCTCAAAAACTTTCCTTGACAATACGCTTGACTGGCAGGAAAAAACGCTCGATCAAACGCAATTCCTCCCATTTTGAATAAGAACTAATAGCAGATCAAAATTATATGCCAGAAAACGCAGTAGTACTTACTTCGTCTACAAATATATACTTACTTGCCCGATGAAGTATATATTCTCCGGTTAAGTAAGTACTACTGCGTTTTCCACACCATATCAAAAAAAGGAGGTATGCCCAACTGACATACCTCCTTTTTTATATTAAGTTTAACTTATTAATATCCCGGGTTCTGTTCCAACAACGGGTTCGCACCCAATGACAATTGATGCAATGGATAACGATTGTATTTCTCATCGTTCGTAGCCTTATGATCCCACCAATCCTCTGTCACATATGCGTCCCAACGGATTAAGTCCGTGCGACGACGGGCCTCGCGCAAGAACTCTTGCATCCATTCCTTCAGCATACGGTATTTATCCAAATTGGCAGCGGTAACAGGATCCGGGTCGTTTCCACCCTCGAAGTTACGCTTACGGATGGAGTTGATGATATCGGCCGCACCATTCTTATCGCCCAAACGCATCTTACATTCCGCCAAAGTATAATAGATCTCTGTCAGACGAATTACAGGACAATCTGGGTTGAAACGTTCCTTGAACTCATCTTGATTAGGCAGAGGACTAAATTTAAGAACACGCACGCCTGAGTTCTCCTCTGCATCGGCAATCGTAGAAGTCAGATCCTTAAGACTGGCTACCGTATTGCCCACCTGGCTGATATGAGCGATCTGGTCTACGACATTCAAGACCTTGCCGGCATACTCGCGGGCACCCAAGCATTTGTACTCGGGGAAATCCGGGTTTTGCAACTCACCAACGATAAACATACCACGGTATTTGCGACCACCCTCATATACATACTGCTGCTTACGGATATCCTTGTCGTTGAATGTCTCGTATGGATTACCTACGTTAAACTTATACAAGTTACCCTCCGGATCGCGACTAGGGCATAGGCAAAGCCCATTATTACCACTAGCATCCTGCAAGCCCCCTAAGAAATCCTTGAAATTATAGGGAAGAGTGAAGGCAGTCAAACCACCATCCGTCTCACCTTTGGCATTCTCGGAAGGTACTGTCCAGATAATCTCCGGGCAAGTCTCATTACCCCAACCAAAGATCTCGGTGAAATGGTTGGCCAATTTATACTGACCATACTTTCCATCGATAATATCCTGACAAATCTTAGCGGCCTCCTCATACATCGGTTTATTGATATACGATTCAGCGTTGAAATACAAACGAACCTTCAAAGCCGCAGCCACAGCACGATGGATAACGTTCGTCTCGGGTGCTCCCAAGGTCTCCTTCAACGGAAGATTCGGCATAGATACATCCAACAAGGAGTCGATAAAATGGAAAGTCTCCACATCTGTAGCACGAGCCTTCACATCCTCCTTCGTAGATGTGTAAAGAGGCATACCACCAAACATGTCCAAACCATCCAAATAAAAAGAGGCAGCCAATACGTTCAACTGATTAATCATTGATACACGATCCTCCTCAGTCAAGCCCACCGATACGAAATCGATATTCTCCAAATCCTCCAAGGCACTCCACGACTGAGCCACACCCATCGTCGTCAAGTCCCATCCATCCTTCATCGGGCTCATATCATCCATAAAATGATGATGATGCATGTTCTGATAAACGGCGCCATCAAACCAGTCATTACCACGAGTAGGCACACACATAGCATCAGTTCCCACTTCCATCAAGCGCACACGAGCGTCGTTATGAGCTACCCACCAACGCCAATGCGTAAAAGGACGATTAAAACGCGACCAAATCGCGTCTGCATTCGTATAATACGTGTCGGGAACAACCTGCGAATAGAAGGTAGGATCCACATCACATGAGGTACCCAGCAGCAAGCAAGCAGCCCCGGCTACCATCCAATTTGTTATCTTGCTAATTTTCATTTTCTTCTTACCTTTTTTAGAATGTTACTTGAATACCTAAAGTGTATGTGCGGACAATCGGGTCACAGTTCCAAACCTTATCGGTACCACCTGTCCAGCCTGTGATATCTACCTCTGGATTATGTCCGCTATATCCTGTAATAGTCGCTACATTGCCGACAGTTCCATATACGCGCAGACGCTCTGCCCATTTTGTATACTTATTCAACGCCAATGTATAACCTAACGTAATCGCATCTATCTTCAAGAACGAGCCATCCTCCAAGAAGTAATCGCAAAGCTGCTTCACGCCGCGAATGTCCTTAAACTTCGGATCGTCAAGCGCCGGTTTCCAAAGATTCCACTGGCCGGCACCACTCTGTCCCTGGATACCCAAGTACATCGGATAAGTATTCAAGACATCGAAACCTATCCAACTACGCATATTAATACCCAAGTCAAAATTCTTATAAGTAAAGGTATTGTTCCATCCCATCATCACCTTGGGCAGATAATTACCGATATATTGTTTGTCGTCTACACTCTTCTGGGAAGCAGGTATAACCTCACCATCCTTATTGTACAAAAGGAAGTCTCCTTTATCGTCGAATCCAGCGAATTTCCACATATGGAACGCACCGATCTCTGCCCCCTCTTCAATACGAGCGGCATCGCCCGGCCATCCCGGTTCATCCATAGCGTTACCATCCATACGTGAATTGTTGCCATACATCGTAAGGATCTTACCCGAGTTATGGCTCATATTCAAGCTGGAAGTCCAAGTGAAGTCCTTATTCTGGATGATGTCACCACCAACCTCGAACTCCCATCCTTTACTCTCCATCTCGCCAATATTCTGCCATTGCTTGCCATTTGGATACGGTGGCTGTGGAACATTCACCTCGTAGATCATACCATCGATCTTACGACGATAGTAATCGAACTTACCATACATACGGTTGCCAAAGAATGAGTAGTCCACACCGATATTCCACTCCTTCTTCTCCTCCCATCCCAAATAAGGATTCACGTTAGAGCTCGGACCATAGACATAAGCCCAGCTTCCGCTAGGAAGCATCCAGTATTGGTCGCGGCTCAACGTATTAGCCATATAGGAAGCATCGAAGTCGTTATTACCTGTAACACCATAACCAAAACGAACCTTCAAGTCGCTCACCCAGTCAAACTCCTTCATGAACTCCTCGGCAGATACACGCCAACCTCCGGACAACGCCCAGAAGTTACCCCAACGGTTCTCGGCGGCAAACTTTGATGATCCCTCATGACGGATTGTGGCAGAAACCATATATTTGTCATTGTAAGAGTAGTTGGCACGAGCATACAATGCAAACAGGCGCTCTGTGATATTCTTACCTGATCCCATGGCAGCCTTACCATCTGTCAGATATGAACCCGCACCTAAGTCCCAATATTTCAGTCCCTCAACACCGAAGTCATAGTTCTCAGCATTGAAATTCTCTCCATTCTTCTCGAAATAAGAGTAACCAGCAACGGCATTCAAGCTATGGCCACCCTTGAACTCCTTCAGATATGTGAAGTAACCCTCAGATGTAAGGTGCTCAGTCTTTGAGAACTCAAGTTTAGCCCAACCGCCACGGTTGTTTGTCACCTCATCGCGGTGGTAACGAGAGCGGAACTGGTGGAGCTCCCACTGACGGTTCTCGTAACCCAATGTCTGAGAATAGCTCAATCCCTCAATGGGCTTGATGTTCAACTTCATTGTAACCTCAGGCTTGAACCACTTGTCCAATCCCTCATAGTCGGTCAACATACGGTCGGCTACGATATTATAGTCCAATGTCTCGCCAGTCCACACATTATAGCCTGTCGGGCTTTCCGGGTCAAATGGCGAACGAGTCGGGTTATTATACAACGCCTGCTTGAAGTTTGCCTTCTTATCCTCATCCGATCCATCGGAAGTACGAGCAGTCTGACGATAATCCACGATCGGACGGATCTCTAACCAACCATCGAACAGCTTAAAGTTTGCATTCAAGCGTCCACCATAGTCCTTACGGTTATCCTTAATCGTGATGCCTTCGTTGGTCTCATAGAAGAAAGAGGTGTACACTTGTGCGTTCTCGGTACCTAGCTCCAAAGAGAGGTGATGTTTTTGCGAGAAGTTATCCTTCTGCAAAAGAGCGTCCCACCAATCAGCGTTCTGCCCGTAATCAGTGATATTCACGTCCGTACGATTGCGATATTCATCGGCGGTCATCATATCCGGACGGCCATAGTTTTGTTTCTTCGAAAGCTCAGTACTATAATTCAATTTTACTTTACCATTCGTGTTAGAACCACTCTTCGTTGTGATCAAGATCACACCCGAAGCAGCACGTGTACCATAGATCGCACCAGCGGAAGCATCTTTCAGCACATCGATAGATTTGATATCGTCTTGGTTCAAGGCACGAATATCACCTCCCGGGAAACCATCGACAACGATCAATGGAGCCTTACCAGAGTTGATAGAGGTCAAACCACGCAACTGGATCGTGGTCGTACCATTGGCACTACCATTATTTTGCAAGATCAAACCGCTGATCTTACCTTGCAAAGAGCTGGTGATATCGGCACCACCCACACCCTTCATCATATCGCCGGCAGACAATGAGGTAACGGAGCTGGTCACTTGCTTCTTCTCCATCGTACCGTAACCTACGACCACGACCTCTTCAAGAGCCTGGGAATCTTCCGACAACGTAACATTTATAACACTTTGACTGCCAACCGGGACTTCCTTGGTCGTGTAACCGATATAAGAGATTTCCAAAACAGCGTTTGCGGGCACATCTTGCAACGTAACCGAGCCGTTCATGTCGGTTACGTTACCGATAGTAGTTCCCTTGACCAACACGTTCGCGCCGATCAACTCACCCATTGAATCTGAAACCTTAACCGTAATAGTCTTACCATTTTGCATGACCGATTCAACATTCGGTCCGTAGTTGTGCGAGGGTTCCACAGCCGCCAATCCTTGAAAGGAGGCCATACATAGGAATCCCGTGGTAAGCATCATAACACTTGGTTTGAACAAGCTTAAACACAATTGCTTGCTCTTCTTACTACATTTTTCCATCTTTATTATTAAATGGTTATAATTAATTGAGATTAACAATATTCAAACACCAAAAACCTACTTTCTGCTATCTCTGAGCGCAGTCCCTAATAAAAATGACTAGCTAAAACGTTCGTTTAGACTAGTCGTCCGCAAAGTTAACCATTAATTTAAATTAAGCAACATTCATTTAAATCATTTTTCGACTCTATTAGTAATAAGACTTATAATCAACACATTACATCCAATATTAAAATTGTGTCAAATGCACTATCCCATCCATCAAAATGACTAGTCTAAACCAACGTTTAAACCAGTCATTTTCACATTTATTATACTATTGAGTATGATAAAAACCATACCTTTACTCCCCCAAAGAAAGAATGCAGAAACCATGAAACTACAAATCATCGATACCGGCTACTTCTACGCCGACGGAGGCGCCATGTTCGGGGCCATTCCTAAAAGCGCTTGGAGCCGTCGCTATCCGAGCGACGAGACAAATGGTTGCGTGCTCGCCATGCGTAGCCTTGTCATAAAAACAGATGACGGACGCATCGTCCTAGTAGATAACGGAGCGGGAAATAAACACTTAAAACAACTAAGTTATTACCGCTTCTTCAACTTGGTAGACCTCGGCACGGAACTACGAAACCGGGGAATTCAACCGGAGGAAATCACGGATGTTGTCCTCACCCATCTCCATTTCGATCATTGCGGTTATACCACGCAAAAGGATGAATCTACCGGACATTTATTTCTCTCATTCCCAAATGCGAACCACTGGGTTAGCCGCAAGCAATGGGAGAATTTCCTTCATCCGAACGCCTTGGAGAAAGATTCCTATTTTATCGAGAATATGCAAGCCGTCGCGGATGCTAATTCCTTACGGCTGCTAGATGCCGACACTTCGATTTGCCCCACGATAGAGCTACGCTTGTATGATGGGCACACTCCGGGGCAAATTGTTCCCTATATCCATACGGAAGATCGGACTTTTGTCTTTGCCGGAGATGTTATCCCCCTTGTAGCCAGCGTATCCCCGGAATGGATCTCCGCTTACGACACGTATCCGGTCACGTCATACAACGAGAAACTGCGCATGCTTGCCGAAGCCGCCGAAAAAAGGCAAGCGCTCATCTACTGCCATGACGCTTACATCCGCTGCACAACCGTAAAACGTGTGAATTCTTATTATAAGAAAGACAAGGAAATACCTCTCAAGAAGACGTTTCTTTTCCCTTAGTCCCTAGCCCTTTTCCCTTTAGACCTTAGGTGTTTCTTCCATATTCCTTAGACATTTCTTATAGAAGTATTCATCATCCACCAGCCGTTGCATGATCGTCTACCAACTGTTGGATGATCATGCAACAGCTGGTGGACGATCATGCACCAGTTGATAAATAGTCTATATATATAGACAAAATCCCTAAAGTTATCGCATCAAAAGTGTAAAAGCATTAGATAAAACGGCTAATTCTATTTATCTTTGGGCGGTGATACTGAATCAATTATTGTTTTACATTCTAAACTCTAAACACATGAACAGCCTAAGCAAACTAGCGCTCGTCCTGACATTTTGCACGGGAATGATCGCTTGCTCCGGTGGTAAGGCCGTAAAAGGAGATTACGGAGTAGTGCCTTTGCCACAAGAAGTAACATTGACGAACGGAAATCCTTTCGTCCTAAGTCCATCCACGAAGATATTTTATCCGGAGGGCAATGATAAGATGAAGAAGAACGCCGAGTTCCTCGCTTCTTATATCAAGGAAATCACGGGCTATGAATTAGCAACCGCTACCGGCCAGCCCGGTAAGGGGATCAGCCTCGTTATCGACCAAAGTATCCAGAATCCGGAAGGATATCAACTGACCGTTAGCGATAACGGGATACGGATCGCCGGAAGTACGGATGCCGGCGTATTTTATGGTATCCAGACATTACGTAAATCGATCCCGGCCACGGCCCAAGGGATGAACGTAGAATTACCGGCAGCTACCATCAACGACTATCCCCGTTTTGCCTATAGAGGCATGATGCTGGATGTCAGCCGCCATTTCTTCCCCGTGGATTCGGTAAAAACGTATCTCGATATCCTTGCCTTGCACAACCAAAATACGTTCCACTGGCATCTGTCCGATGACCAAGGTTGGCGTATCGAGATCAAGAAATATCCGGAATTGACACAGATCGGATCTAAACGCAAGGAAACCGTGATCGGCCATAACTCCGGAACATATGACGGAAAGGAATACGGGGGCTTCTATACACAAGACCAGATTCGCGATGTCATCAACTATGCCGCCGAACGCCATATCACGATCATCCCGGAAATCGATATGCCGGGACATCAATTGGCAGCCTTGGCTACTTACCCGGAACTGGGATGCACCGGGGGCCCTTATGACGTATGGGGCCAATGGGGAGTAGCCGACGACGTGATCTGCGCCGGAAACGAGAAATCCATGCAATTCCTAGAAGACGTATTGAGCGAGGTCATCGATCTTTTCCCGTCCGAATATATCCATGTAGGTGGTGATGAGTGCCCGAAGGTACGTTGGGAGAAATGCCCGAAATGCCAAGCTCGCATCAAGGCGGAAGGTATCAAGGGGGACAAGAAACATTCCGCCGAGGAATATTTGCAAAGCTACGTGATCTCCCGCATGGAGAAATTCGTGGAGAGCAAAGGACGCCATATCATCGGCTGGGACGAGATCCTAGAAGGAGGCTTGGCCCCGAATGCCACGGTAATGAGCTGGAGAGGCATGGATGGAGGTATCGAAGCCGCCAAGCAAAAGCATAACGTGGTCATGACACCGAATACATATGTATATCTGGATTACTATCAATCAGCGGATACGGATCTTGAGCCCGATGCTATCGGTGGTTACTTGCCGTTAGAGAAAGTATATTCTTTTGAGCCGACAGCCGGTATCTCTCCTGAAGACCAGAAGTACGTGATCGGGGCGCAAGCCAACCTCTGGACGGAATATATCCCGACCTTCTCACAGGTAGAATACATGATCATGCCCCGTATCGACGCCGTAGCCGATATCCAGTGGAGCGATCCGTCCAAGAAAGATTATCAGACGTTCCTGCCCCGTGTAGCCCGCATGACACAACTTTACGATCGTTTGGGATATAATTACGGAAAGCATATCTTCGATATTAACGCCTCCCTGACCACCAATACGGAGAACGGAACACTCGACATTGCCTTGACGAAGTTGGGTGAAGGAGATATCTATTATACGATAGACGGTAGCGATCCTACGATCGCCAGCATCAAGTATGAAGGCCCGGTACAGATCAACCAAGATTGCGAATTCAAGGCGATCGTTGTCCGTCCGAACGGTACGAGCCGCATCTTCTCAGAAGATATCTTCTTCAATAAAGCGACGATGAAGCCCATCACCTTGAAAGAGCAACCCAGCAAAGGATACGTTTTCAACGGGGCACAGGTATTGGTAGACGGCTTACGTGGAGGAAGCAATTACAAGACCGGCCATTGGCTGGGTTTCCAAGGAAAAGACCTTGACGCCACGATCGATCTAAAGGAACCAACCGAAATCCAGAAGGTATCTTTCAATACGAATGTGGTGAAAGGTGACTGGATCATGGGCGCCTCCGCCGTAACCGTAAAGGTATCCGATGATGGCAAGAATTTCAAGGAAGTAGCTTCCAAGAAAATCCCGGAGCTAACCCAAAACGACAAGGACGGTTTATATCCCCAAGAGATATCCTTCGCCCCGGTAAAGGCCCGCTATGTCGAGGTTATCATCAACAGCAGCAAACTACCAAAATGGCACGGTGGCGCCGGAAGTCCCGCATTCTTGTTCGTAGATGAGATAGAAATCTTATACTAAATAACAAATATCATGATAAACAAAAACATCTTAATTCTTTCAGCCCTATGCTCCTGTTGCTCACTATGGGCGGATGAGGTTGTCGTGCGACATTACAATTACGCCGGCCCTTACGAGGTGAAAAAGCCTTTCCTAGCAGATAGCCTGGATGTAAACAGTAAGAGATTCTCTGACAAGGAACTATTGAACACGACCGTTCCTTTCTGCAACCTTTCCCAAAGCGGACAAACCCTTGACGCGGCGTCTTCCGGAGAGCTGACCTTGCCAACCTCGGCCTCTTCCTACGCACTACATTTGGTTTCCTTCTACCTGAATAGTGACCGCTATACAAAAGGCACCTTAAGGATCAATGGCCCTGAGATTTCAGAAGTCTACGTGGATGGACAACCCATAAAACTAACCCAAGGAGAAGCCTCGTTGACCTTGGAGCCGCGACGCTATGAAATCGTAATTAAATATTTATCTGAGAGCCACAAAGAGAATGCCTTAAAAGCCTCATTCAACCCGGAAAAAGACGCGGTGGTAACCGCGACCGTCAATCCGGAGAAACGTTATACATTAAGTGATGTATTTGATGGTAAACGCATCCAATCCGCCAGCCTGTCCCCGAATGGAAAATTCATTATCGTCTCCTATCAAGAAACCTATCCCGGCGGAAAGCAGTCCTCATTTACCCAGATACTAGACAAGGCTACCGGTTCCGTATTGGTTGAGAACGGACAGAGCTTACGCTGGATGCCTAAAAGCAATCTGGCCTATTACACAAGGAAAGGGATGAAAGGCACGGAATTGGTGACCTTAGACCCTACCAGTAAAAAGGAGAACATCCTTGCCTGCCAATTGCCTGAAGGTTCTTTCAGCTTCGGGCCTACCGAGGACTATCTATTATTCTCCATACGGGAGAAAGGACCGCAAGAACGAAAAGAGATCCAAGAGATACTGGTGCCGGATGATCGCCAACCGGGATGGAGAAACCGTATGTTTATCCATAAATATGACCTGCGAACCGGATTGTTCCAACGGCTCACCTATGGACATACTTCTACTTACATCAACGATGTATCTCAAGACGGCCACTATCTGCTATTCAGTCGTAGGGAACCGAATTTAACGGAGCGCCCTTTCTCACGTACATATATATATAAGATGGATCTACGAACCATGCATGTGGATACCCTTATAAAAGGTGAGAAATTCGTAAGCCGTGCCGTTTTCTCCCCGGATGCCACCCAATTACTCGTTGACGCGTCTGGAGAGGCTTTCGATGGTATCGGATTAAAGATCAAAGAAGGACAGACATCGAATACGAGCGACGGGCAATTATTCCTATACAATATAGCAGATAAAAGTATAAAGCCGCTTACGAAAGATTTTGACCCCTCTGTCGATTCCTACGAGTGGAACGCCCTCGATAAACAAATCTATATCACGGCGAAAGATAAGGACCGTGTTCGCATGTATAGTCTAAACCCGTCCAACGGAAAGATTAAGCAACTTCAAGCCAAGGAAGATGTCATCTCCGATTACTCCATCGCCAATCAAGCTTTCGAAATGGTTTATTTCGGATTAAGCGCTTCCAATTCCCAAAGGCTTTATACCTATAACTTGAAAAACGACGCCTCTTCCTGCTTGATCGATCTCTCCAAAGAGATCTTGAGAGACGTCACTTTAGGAGAAGTGCAAGATTGGAATTTCGTTTCCGCCCAAGGGGATACGATTTACGGCCGCTTCTATCTCCCTCCTCATTTTGATGCGACCAAGAAATATCCGATGATCGTGAATTATTACGGAGGAACAACCCCTACGGCCCGGGTGATGGAAAGCCGTTATCCTTCGCATGTATACGCCGGCTTAGGGTACATCGTCTACATCATACAACCCAGTGGAGCGACTGGGTTCGGTCAAGAGTTCTCCGCACGCCATGTCAACGCATGGGGTAAACTTACCGCTGACGAGATCATCGAAGGCACGAAAAAGTTCTGTGAGCAGCATCCTTTTGTCAACACGAAGAAAATCGGTTGCATGGGGGCTTCATACGGAGGTTTCATGACTCAATACCTACAAACAAAAACAGATATATTCGCGGCGGCCATGTCTCATGCGGGAATCAGCGACATCACCAGCTATTGGGGAGAAGGTTACTGGGGATATTCATACAGCTCGTTGGCTAGCGCTAACAGTTATCCATGGAATGCCCGGGATATGTACACTTTACAAAGTCCGCTATTTAACGCAGACAAGATCAATACCCCGATCTTGTTCTTACATGGAACCGCAGACACGAATGTTCCGATTGGAGAGAGCATCCAGATGTTTACCGCATTAAAATTATTGGGTAAGCCTACAGCGTTTGTCCAGGTAGAAGGAGAGAACCACCATATACTGGATTACGACAAACGTATCTTGTGGAATAACACAATTTACGCATGGTTCGCTAAGTGGTTGAAAGATCAACCGGAGTGGTGGGACGCATTATATCCTCCGAAAAGCCTATAAAAATCAAAATAGGTCACTCTATTCATATATATCTAAAGAGTATCTTTAATTAGATACTCTTTTTTATTTAAATACATTAGATAGTATTTATGAAACACCTTAGTCTCCGAAGAACTAAATCACTTTTCCGTTCAATATTTATTAATTATTATAAATATCTTAATAAATTATAGAACATACAACCTATGTAAACATCTGTTATGTCTAATTGTACTATTTACAGCAAGCATTTTATTTTAATAGCTGTACGGCAAATATAAAGATATATTTGCAATAAACAAACATATTGACAATAAAAATAAACTTACACGAAACTTTGTCAATACGGATTATTTTAAGTTATATGTTAATTTAATACATTCTAGTATTAATATATAGTATTAATATGCAAATTATTTTTAACTCAATCCCGCATCAATGCTAGGAAGTAACACCAAAGTACCTTACTCTCATGAAGTTCTTCGGAAACTAAGTCAATCGACTAAGTGGCAACAATTGATTACAACGATCTATTTATTAACAAATTAAACAAAAAGTATGTGTCTATGAAAAGGTTGACTTATCTATTACTATGCTTGTTTGCAAGTATAGCGTTCGCAACGGCTCAGACCACGAAGGTGACCGGTACGGTTATCTCGGCGGAAGACGATGGACCTATCATTGGAGCCTCTATCGTAGTAGCTGGTACTACTACCGGTACTGTAACGGATTACAACGGAGCGTTCACCTTGGATGTTCCTTCTAACGCGAAAAAGCTAATCGTTTCCTACATCGGTATGAAATCTGTGGAAGTGGCAGTAAAACCAATCATTAAAGTCACGATGGAGTCTGACTCTCAGAACTTGGATGAAGTCGTGGTTGTCGGTTACGGAACTCAAAGAAAAAAAGATGTGACAAGTGCCATATCTAAAGTAGGCGGTGAAGACTTAAGCAACTTGGCAACAGCGTCTTTCGACTCTCAATTAGCTGGACGTGCCGCTGGTGTACAGGTTACGACTCCTAGTGGCGTATTGGGAAGCGGCCCTCAATTCAAGATCCGTGGTATGAGTACGATCAGTTCTAACTCTCAGCCGTTATTCATCGTAGATGGCATGCCGATCGCCACCGGTGATAACGCCGATGGAAAAACCGGCTTAGGAATGGCTTACGCTTCTTACAACGCGATGTCTGATATTAACCCGAATGACATCGAATCCATTGAAATATTGAAAGACGGTGCGGCTACAGCTATCTATGGCTCCCGTGCGGCAAATGGAGTTGTATTGATCACAACTAAAAAAGGCTCCAAGGGACGTACTCAAGTAACTTACGATGGCTATGTAAGCGCAGCCAGCGCAGCTAAATTGCATGATCTTCTGGGAGCGAAAGATTTCGTGACTATCGCTAACGAGAAATACGAGAACTGGGGAATGAAAGGACAGGCTGTTTACGATCCGAACGGACCGGACACAAACTGGAATGATTATATTTTCCGTACAGGTTTCCAGCACAATCATAGCTTATCCGCCAGTGGTGGTACGGATAAAAGCCAATATTATGTATCATTAGGTTTCACGGAACAAGAAGGTATCATTCGCGCCAATGACTTAAACCGTTTGAGCTTAAAGGCAGATTTGACACAACAAGCGACAAAATGGTTACGCATCGGATTAAATGGCCAGATGACCCGTACCCGGGTTAATGGTGTCATGAATGACGAGAATTCATTGGGTGGCGTAGGTTTCGCCGGCACTCGTATGCTTCCAAACGTATCTGTATTCAATCCGGATGATCCTACTGGTTACAATATCGACGCTGAAAACCGTAAGACATTAGGTCGCGGAAGCAACCTTTCCTATATTGATAATGGTATCCAGAATATCGTCTGGGCATTAGACAATAACGTAAACCGTACGACCAATACCCGTGTATTAGGTGGTGGATGGGCTGAAATCACATTCATGGACGGATTGACTTTAAAGACACAAGCAGGCTTAGACATCTCGAATGTTAAAGATTTCATGGTATGGAACCCGGAATCAGGAGACGGATACGGCTATGGCGGCTTATTGGAAGAAATCAATACCACATACACGAACTGGAACTGGCAAAACGTAATCAACTTTAACCGTACATTCAATGATGTACATAATTTGACGGCGACAGCGGTACAAGAGTACACCCATCAAGAATATGAATATACGGACGCAACCGTGCAACAAATATCCGATGCTTTCTTCACCGACCATATCATTTCCAACACATTTGGTGAGAGATTCGTATCTGGAGGTAAAACGTTTATGGGATTAGCCTCCTATATGTTCCGTGCGAATTACAACTATGATAGTAAATATTATATCGGAGCCTCTGTCCGCACGGACGGCTTATCCAGCCTTCCGACAGACACTCGCTGGGGTACATTCTGGGGAGGATCAGCCGCTTGGCGTATCTCTCGCGAAAAATTCTGGAGCGAATCAACTATTAATGATTGGTTTAACGACTTACGTGTCCGTGCCAGCTACGCTACAATCGGAAACTCTGACCTAGGGAATTATTTCCCTTATCTGGGAACTTACGGGGCGAAGAAAGCAGGATCGAATACAGCTATCGCTTGGAACCGTATGGGTAACAGCCAGCTCAAATGGGAAACAACCGAGACTTTCGATATCGGATTGGATGGCTCTTTCTTTAATAACCGCCTGACATTCGAGCTAGCTTATTGGCAAAAGAACTCCAAAGACTTGGTGTTGGAAGTTCCTACAGCACCTACCGCCGGTATTCCTTACAACTCATATTTTGATAATATCGGTAAGATCAAGAACTCCGGTATGGAGTTGACGGTTAACGCTACAATCATCGCTACCAAAGATTGGAACTGGCAAACTAATTTCAACTTCTCCACGGCTAAGAACACGGTGAAGAGCTTATATGGCGGAACAGACATCGTAGACAATTACACAATTATTCGTGAAGGAGAATCATATAGATCTTTATATGGATATGATTATTACGGCGTAAACGCCGCAAACGGTAATCCGATCTGGAGTAAGGCGGACGGTTCATTAGTGCAATTCGACACATTCGGCTCTTACGACTATGCGGAATATGATCCTTCCAATCCTTCGGATGTCTCCAAGGCTTCTTCCTTGGACGCTAGCGACCGTAAGGTATTAGGTTCATCTATGCCTACTTGGTACGGAGGTTGGAATAACACCGTTTCTTACAAGAATTTCGATTTAAATGTATTCTTCCGCTTCTCCGGAGGTAATAAGATCATGAACGCTTCTCGTCAAAGCGCATTGTTCAATATGGATTTCTCCAACAACGGAACAGAAATCTTAGGCCGCTGGGTTTCTCCAGAGCAACCGGGTGACGGCATGACTCCAAAAATCGGTTATGGAGACGCCTCTTCCTTATTCAATGATGGATATACGGATTCACACTTCGTTGAGAGCGGCAATTACCTAAAACTATCTACGTTAGCTTTAGGCTATACACTACCGAAGGCGGTCGTATCCAAACTGAACATGACAAAGATTCGTTTCTATGTTCAAGGACAGAACTTACTCACTATCACAGGTTATTCCGGATTGGATCCTGAGACAAACTCTCGTTTAGGTGTAGATTGGAACGGTATGCCACAGCAACGTTCATTCACTTTTGGAGCGAACATTACATTCTAATTTCACAAACTAAGAAAAGTTACAATTATGTTATACAAGAAATTATATAAAAACATTTCAGTAGTAGCGCTAGGGACAGCCCTATTCTCGCTGCCCGTGTTCACCGCCTGCGAAAGCGACGTCGTAGACCTTGAACCTGTTGACAAATTCTCCGAGCTTACGGCATACGGGACAGAAGAACGTTGCGAGTTAGCCGTAGTCGGAGCTTACGATGCCGCACAATGTGGTATGTACGTAGATCCGAATGACTTTGGGTGGGCACGCGGTTATCCTTTTGGAGCGGCCAGTATATTGCAAGGCGAAATGCGCGGTGAAGATATGAACCTAACCGCCCAATTCTATGATTATACCTATTCCGCAACCTATAACTTGACTACCGCTAATAACGTGGCGATGTGGGAAACCTCTTTCGAGGCTATTAACCGCTATAATACGGTATACGCAGGTATAGAAGGCGCGGTAGCGGCGGGTGTCATAACCGAAGAGAAAGGGAATCAGTACAAAGGAGAATGCCTGTTCTTACGTGCGTTAACCTATCACAACTTGATGATCCATTATGCCCTGCCCTATAACGTAGAAGGTAACAATAACTACGGTATGCCTATTTATACGAAAGCCGTAAATGATCCCAGCCAACTCGCTGAGCAACAAAGCATAGGCCGTTCTACCGTTAAGGATACTTACGATCAGATATTAAGCGACTTGAATAATGCGGAAAGCATGCTTCCAGACATTATCGATGCCGATAAGATCGGACGTGCAAGCAAAGGTGCCGCCATAGCATTGAAAACGCGCGTATATTTGCATATGCGTGATTGGAACAATGTAGTTACTGAAGCTAAGAAACTGGAAGGCGGACGTTTCATTCTGGAAACCAATCCTGCCACTCCTTTCGTTTCTTACAAAGACAATCAGGAATCTATATTCTCCATTCCGAATGACTCTCAAGATAACGCATCTGTAAATGGAGCTATGTCCGCTATGATGTCTGCCCGTGAAGGTGGCCGTGCGATGTGCCCGACATCCCCTACCCTTTACAACTCCAAATTCTGGAAAGGGGATGACAAGCGTCGTAACCTCGTCCTTTATCGTGCGTCTGACGATTATTACTTCTGTGATAAATACCAGAATCCCCAAACACGTGAAGAGTATGCCCCGATCCTGCGCTATGCCGAGGTATTGCTAAACGAGGCCGAGGCTGCCGCACGTGCGGGAGACAAGACTCTCGCATTGGAGAAATTGAATCAAGTAAGAGACCGTTCTTTGGCCGACCCCGCTACACAAACGTATAAGGCTGGCGATTTCGCCAACACGAAAGCGCTGGTAGAAGCTATCCTTTGGGAACGTCGCATTGAGTTCCAAGGTGAAGGTCGCCGTTGGGAAGACATTCATCGTTTAGCGGCTGACGACTTGCTGCCGTCCGGTGGTATTCCCGCAAAGATCGAATACAACAATGTGAAGAACCAAGGCGCATTCGTTGTTGGTGGAGAAGTGAAAGCAGAATGGTTCGGCAACAGCAAACAGTTCATCCCGTACACAGATAAACGCTTTATTTGGCCGATCCCATTGAATGATATATTAAGAAACCCCACGCTAGCCGCACAACAGAACGCAGGCTGGTAGAATATAGACACACTCTTATTTTTTACTATGCAGGGGACATGAGAGGGCGAGGCCGGGAGGTTCCGCCCTCTTTTCTTTTAAAACGTATTGACATAATAATTCACGGGAAATCATTATCTTTGCACTCTCTAAAAGAGGCTTATTCGTTATTTCGTGATAAATACTAATAAATCAACGATATGATTCTATTCTTTCAATCTTCAACAAAGACGGTGCTGGCTGTAGAGGCCGCGCACGCTTTCTCTCCTGAAGACACTCAAAAACTGGTTTGGTTGTTTAGCGAGGCAACTCCTGTTCAATCAGAAACATTGGAAGGCTGGTACGTAGGGCCACGCCGGGAAATGATTACCCCGTGGAGTACGAACGCCGTTGAAATTACCCAGAACATGGGCCTGACCGGTATTTCCCGTATTGAGGAATATTTTCCTGTTTCTTCTGGCGACGCGGATCACGATCCGATGTTGCAACGTATCTACAATGGCTTGAATCAGGAGATCTTCACGATCAGTAAAAAACCAGATCCTATTGTCTATATTGAGGATTTGGAAGTGTACAACCAACAAGAGGGCTTGGCACTAAGCCAAGAGGAGATCGCTTACTTGAACGAGGTAAGCCAGAAGTTGGGACGTAAGTTGACCGATAGCGAGGTGTTCGGTTTCTCTCAAGTAAACTCGGAACACTGCCGCCATAAAATATTCGGAGGTGTATTCATCATCGACGGCGAGGAAAAAGAAAGTTCCTTGTTCAACTTGATCAAGAAGACTTCCGCCGAGAACCCTAATAAATTGGTTTCCGCTTATAAAGATAACGTAGCGTTCAATGAAGGCCCGACGGTAGAGCAATTCGCTCCCCTATCCGGTGACAAACCTGATTTCTTCGCCGTAAAAGATATCAAGACGGTTATCTCCTTGAAAGCAGAGACGCATAACTTCCCGACAACCGTTGAACCGTTCAACGGTGCCGCTACCGGAACAGGTGGTGAGATCCGTGACCGTCTGGGCGGTGGTAAGGCATCCTTGCCGATAGCGGGAACAGCTGTCTACATGACTTCTTACCCGCGTACAGAAGGCGCTCGCGAATGGGAGAAGATACTAGACCCCCGTCCTTGGTTATACCAGACTCCGGAGCAGATCTTGATCAAGGCTTCCAATGGTGCCTCTACATTCGGTAACCATTTCGGCCAGCCGCTTATCTGTGGTTCTTTATTGACTTTCGAGCACACGGAGAACGATAAGAAATACGCTTACGACAAAGTAATCATGCTTGCCGGCGGTGTAGGTTTCGCGAATATGCGTGATGCCTTGAAGGGCGATCCGGAACCGGGCGAGAAAGTGGTTGTGATCGGTGGCGATAACTACCGTATCGGTATGGGTGGTGGAGCCGTATCTTCCGTAAACACGGGACAATATACAAGCGGTATCGAGTTGAACGCCGTACAGCGTGCCAACCCGGAAATGCAGAAACGTGCGGCTAACGTGATCCGTGCGATCGCCGAGTCTGACGAGAACCCGATCGTCTCTATCCATGACCATGGTGCGGGTGGACACCTCAACTGCTTGTCTGAGTTGGTTGAGGCTACCGGCGGACACATCGATATGAGCAAATTGCCGATTGGCGACCCGACTCTTTCAGCGAAGGAGATCGTAGGAAACGAGAGCCAAGAGCGCATGGGCTTATTGATGAAAGAAGAAGATGTAGCCCGCGTAAAACGTATCGCGGATCGTGAACGTGCCCCGATGTATGTGGTAGGCGAGACTACTAACGACATGAAGTTTGTCTTCGAACAAGCGGACGGCGTAAAACCTATCGATATCAAGCTGGAATATATGTTCGGTAAACCGCCTAGAACGGTTATGACAGACCATACGGTCACTGAATCTTATCAACCGGTTGTTTACAAAGAATCCGAACTTCACCATTATTTGGAGAACGTACTTCAATTAGAGGCCGTAGCCTGCAAGGATTGGTTAACAAACAAAGTAGACCGTTCCGTAACCGGTAAGATCGCCCGCCAGCAATGTCAAGGAGAATTACAATTGCCGTTGAGCGACTTAGGTGCCGTAGCGTTGGATTACCGCGGGAAAGCTGGTATCGCTACTTCTATCGGTCACGCTCCCCAGGTAGCCATGGTTGATCCGGCCGCCGGTTCCGTTATGGCAATCGCCGAGTCATTGACCAATATCGTATTCGCTCCGCTGACAGATAAGTTGGAGAGCGTGTCCTTAAGTGCCAACTGGATGTGGCCGTGCCGCAACGAAGGTGAGGACGCCCGTCTGTACACGGCCGTACAAGCCGCTTCCGACTTCGCTTGCAGCTTAGGTATTAATATCCCGACCGGTAAGGACTCCTTATCCATGACGCAGAAATATGGCGACGATAAGGTGATCGCCCCGGGTACGGTGATTATCTCCGCTGGCGCCGAGGTTAGCGATATCAAGAAAATCGTCTCTCCGGTAGTAGCTCAAGACAAGAATACATACATTTATTATATAGACTTCTCTTTCGATACCTTGAAGTTGGGTGGTTCCGCCTTCGCCCAAGCCTTGAACAAGCTGGGTAACGAGGTTCCTACCGTGAAAGATCCGGAATACTTCCGTGACGCTTTCAACGCCGTACAAGACGCGATCGATAAGAGACTCATCCTTGCCGGACACGATATCTCAGCGGGAGGTATGATCACCGCCCTGTTAGAGATGTGCTTCGCCAACGTAGAGGGTGGTTTGGATGTCAACTTGGATAAGATCTCCGAGAGCGATATCGTGAAGATCCTGTTTGCCGAGAATCCGGGTATCTTGGTTCAGGTAAAGGACAAGAAGGCATTCGAAAAGTTGATGGAAGAAGCTGGCGTAGGTTTCGCCATCATCGCCAAACCGACCGACGAGCGCCATGTATTGGTATCGAAAGACGGCATCCAATATCACTTCGGCATCGACTATATGCGTGACGTATGGTACGAATCTTCTTATAAACTGGATGTAAAGCAGAGCGGAAGCGTTTGTGCCGGAAACCGTTTCGAGAACTATAAGATGCAGCCCGTACAGTACAAGTTCCACAAGGACTTTACCGGAAAGCTTTCTTCTTACGGACTCTCAGCGGAACGCCGCACTCCGAACGGCATCAAGGCCGCAGTAATCCGTGAGAAGGGTACGCAATGCGAGCGTGAGACAGCTTACGCCTTGTATCTGGCTGGTTTCGACGTGAAGGATGTCCATATGACGGACTTGGCTAGCGGACGCGAGACTTTGGAGGATGTAAACTTCATCGTATTCTGCGGTGGTTTCTCCAACTCCGACGTATTAGGTTCCGCCAAGGGCTGGGCCGGCGGTTTCTTGTATAACGAGAAAGCCAAGAAAGCGATCGACAACTATTACGCACGTAAGGATACGTTGAGTATGGGCATCTGTAACGGTTGCCAGTTGATGGCCGAGTTAGGCTTGGTTTATCCGGAGCACGAGAAAAAGCATAAGATGGTTCACAATGATTCCCATAAGTTCGAGTCTAACTTCGTTAGCTTGGAGATCCCGAAAAACAACTCCGTAATGTTCGGCTCCTTGAGCGGCACGAAGTTGGGTGTATGGGTAGCTCATGGTGAAGGTAAGTTCGAGTTCCCCTACGAGGAGAAGGAGTACAACATCATCGCTAAATACAACTACGATGGCTATCCCGCCAACCCGAACGGTTCTCCTTGGTCCGTTGCCGGTGTTTGCTCAAAGGACGGCCGCCATTTAGCTATGATGCCTCACCCCGAACGTGCGATCTTCCCTTGGCAGTGCGGTTATTACCCCGCCGACCGTAAGGAGAACGACGAGGTCACTCCATGGATCGAGGCGTTCGTGAACGCTCGCAAGTGGATCGAGAATAATAAGTAAAAATAACGGGGGTTGTTTTTAGCGTTCTTTGAACCTTAAAAACAACCCCTTTTCCTATACATTATATAATATATATCGACTTATGAAGAAGAACTACATCTGTACGCTCCTATTGGCAATCATCGCCATTTTCTCTACCATGAAAGCCCAAGCGCAGGAATTTCATTTCATGCCTAAGGTAGGTTTCAGTTTAGCCACACTTATGGGGCTAGATGGCAGTGCCCGTTCCGGTGCGAACGTTGGCGTTAGCGGTGAGTATATTTTTCCAGACGATATGTTCGCGGTGGAAGCCGGTGTTTACTACTCCATGCAAGGTGCCACGAAAAAACATAATTATGGAGGGGAATACATCTCCGCTAATCTCAACAACGATTACATTAACATCCCGATCTATGCGAAAGCATACGTCTATAAAGGTTTGAACATATTTGCCGGCCCTCAGTTCGGCTTCAACGTACATAACAAATTCAAGCTAGACGGACACAAGAAAGAGTATGTCGCCGTCAACGTAGATAAGCTATTCTACCCCTTCGACTTCTCTTTATGCGTAGGTGGTGGCTATCAATTCGAGAACGGTCTCTTTTTCACCTTGAATTACAACTTCGGCTTAACCGATGTATTAAAATACAAAGACATCCAAATCGAGGGCGAAACCAACTACTTCCCCCTTATGGCGGACGAGTCTACCGTCCGCAACGGCGTGTTCCAAGCGAATATTGGCTGGAGGTTTTAACAATTCAGATAAATACGATACAAAAAGCCGATATTCATGAAAGTTATCGGCTTTTTTATGATAGAAAACCACGAAATTCGCCTTTTGGCGCAACAATCGAAAATGTGATATCACAAACGTAAGGAAAATAATAGACTTTACAGCGAATCTACGCTTTAAGATAAGGTCGGCCTTTGGATCTAAATACTTCATCGTTAATTTTTTTATATGTTCACTCGCAAACATATGGGATATTTACGGCTATTATCCAAAATATTTCCATAAATTGCCATCATTTATCAACCTACATCTAAAACACCTCTTATGCGAGACTACAAGCCCCACAAAAGGATATCCCGTACGAATAACTTTCCATCCGTACAGAGGACAGCCGGCATAAACTGGATTGATAACAGGCCACAGACCTTGGCGCAAGCCCATCTAAGCGACGTGATACAGAGGCAAATCAAAGTAGAGGGCACGACCTATTCAATCGAGAGGCATTCCGGCCGGGAGTTCAGGAGGAACTTGATGCTCGCCCTTCAAAAATTCAAGTATAAAGACACGGGTACCAAAGCCATGTGGGAATTGGTTGATAAGGATTTGGGTAAGAGTGAAGTAATTGAATATGACGATTGGGAAGCGTTCACAAGTGCGCTATGGGATAAAGGTGTACTGACGCGTACGATCAGAGGTTCAATAATGGGACCTAAGAATATGGGTGCCCGCCCTGCTTTCACTACGTCCGTACAAAGCGATCTACCTGTAGGATTGGGAGAACATAGGCGGCATATCATCTCATCCAGCACTTTAGGGAAAGCGATCGAAGAGGGATACGAGGATCTCAAGGCAGTGGGTGGTGATACATTAGGAGCATTAAACACCTGGATTACTACCCAAGGGCATACGGCACAAACCACCGAGTATGCCGCCCTACGGACAATATGGACAATCACGCATAATAACCTGGGTAATCTTTGGGTAGGAGATGGCGCATGGAATAGTTCAATCGGATTTATCCGGGGATCTTTTCAGCAATTACTATCGGACCCCGCTCTGCAAGGATTCGGAACCGTTCCCGTCAAGGATCTAGTCAATGAGATCTTGAAGATAAAACCACCTATGCCAGCGCTAGCACAATCATGGAATGAGATTATCCAGACTTTGGTAGAGGCTATAAGGATGTCTGATCCGGTATTATCGTTTCTTTCTTTAGCGGGGGCATTTATCAATTGGTCCGAGGAAATTAAGGGTATCGAAGGCGATGGCTATAACGACCAACCTTTTCGAGTATATACGGCTTTGGATAAGTTAATGCCCAGTTCGGGATACATATCAATGAATTCTGTTTTAGCGGAACTAGACAAGCTACCTAGCCGCAGTTTCATGTATGGCAAAGAGTATTTCCCCATATATAGGAAATGGATTATACAATTTGCGATGTCCAGTGAGGATATAGGAAAGTATAAGGCTAAATCCTTAATTCAAGAATGGCTTTTAAATTGTGATCTTGATTATCCGCAAGATCCAAAAACGGATGGGTATTACGATAAATTGACCGCTATTTATTATAAATTGCTCAACGCGGATAAAAGTATATTCGCGTCAGACGGAGCATTAGCCCATTACATGGCACTTGATTGGAAACCCTAGGAAGTTACGGACTATCTTTGCTTTTTATACCTCTATGATTCTAGGCTTACATGTAAGATTATTCATACTAGAAATTGAACAAACGATAGAAATGACTAGCATAAACGTTCGTTTTTTTCATTCGTTTGCAAAGTTAAATATTATAATCCAAAAAGCAACCCTTTTTGCCGAATAATTGTTGATTTTCATCAATTTATCTAAAACCATCCTCTTCCTCTGAACTCCCTATGAAAACGACTAACGTAAACGAAGGTTTTAACTAGTCGTTTTCATAGGGAGTGAATTGCAAATCAATAAACCACGGAGGTATCTAATCTCCAATAAAACAACGTTATATGCTGAATAAACTAAAAGGATGGATCGCCCCGAACACCGTGACGAAAGACCCGAACGACAAGATCCTCATCTTGGATCCCGCCGGAAAGATCGGGCTTAACAAGGTGTACGAGGAGATGAGGGCCGAAGACACCGGCTTGCGCAAAGAGACCTTGGTACATGTAGTTACCCTTTACGAGCGGGTCATCGCCCGCCTATTGATGAACGGATACCACGTGAACACCGGCCTTTTCTACGCCGTACCCCGCTTCACGGGCTTGATCGAGAAAGGGCGCTGGAACCCTGAGAAAAACAACATTTACGTATCCTTTACCCAAGACAAGGTATTGCGGGAGGAAATCCAGAAGACGGAGATCGACATACAGGGCGAGAAAGCGGACCTTATGTACGTGATCGATACCGAGGATCGCAGCAACGGACTTACCGACGGCAGCATGACACCGGGCCGCAACTTCGCCATCCGTGGCGCTTACCTCAAGGTAGAGGGCGATGATCCAGCCGTTGGCATTACTTTCGTGAACACCGCAACCAAGGCGCAGGTGAAACTCACCTCCGACATGTTCGCCGTGAACAATCCTTCCGAGTTGATCTTCCTCGTGCCCACCGGCCTGCCGGACGGCAACTACGATCTGACGATCTGCACGCAATATATGAAAGGCAAATCCTTGCTGAAAACGCCCCGGTCTATCACCATATCCGTACACATAGGCGAGGCAGGCGGCGGAGGCGACAGCGAGAGCCCCGACGAGATCTGATACATTCTCCGGGGTGTCGATAGGCTTATCGACTCCTCGAAGACAACACTGTCTCCACACCGGAGACACCTCCGCACCCGGCACGGAGACACCGTTGCACCCGACGCGGAGAAATTCAATCAATAATGGCAATTTAAAATGGAGATAAGAATATGAGAAAAATTAGACATAGGAATCACTTAAAGCAACTAACGATCTGGTTGCTTTTTTTGTTTCTGGGAGGAGTAATACCCGAAATCAAAGGGCAAGCCAGATCCGGAAACGGCACCTCTAGTAGTCCATTTAGTGGAAGTGTAGGAGTTGTTGATATGCAAATAGGACAAACATCTTATTTCAAAGGCGTAACCACAGGACGAGTCGTAGGAAAAAATGGTTCTATATTGATATTAGAAGGCTCAAATAAATTTGAGACTAGTAGTGGCATTTCTCCTTTATGTTTCAGTGAGACAACGACCCTAAAAGGTAAGCCTGGTAGTTGGGGGGCATTCTCCGGAAGCGCATATCAGAACGGGAATTATAAATATCCAGCCATAACGGCAAACGAGGGTAGTAGTAACTGGTCTGATAAAACAACACTTCGTTTAGAAGGCCCCTTGTTTTTAAATGCCTACTCAGGCCTTGATAAAATACCCGGAATCGGTTCCGGTTGGGATCCAGGTAACAATAGATATGGAATAGTATCGGGCAAAATAGCAATTAAGGATGGAGCTTTTTTGAACATGACACTCAGTTACGATAATGTCAACCAATTGCCAATTATTGAGATCGAGAATTTCGGAATGGTGAACCCGAAAAAAAACTCGACCGGAGGATCAACGTCCTTGAATGATTATCCAAGATTCAAAGCAAGCTATCCAAAATGTTTCATAACCTATAGTACAACTTTCAAAGACAATAATTCCGGTTGGGCAGAAATGACTATACATTACAACGGACAAACCTATACGGGTAATGTATGGGTAAAAGAGGCTAAAGACGCTAGCTTGGGATTGCTACCTATCTATTTTTCGGGAACCAAACCCGATTACTTGACCCTAAGGGGCATCCCAGCCTCATTAAGCGAAGCGGAAAGCAGGCTGGGAGCTGTGACGGTAGGAGGCACCTACTATGAAAACGCAAATGTATTACCTCCTAATCCCGGTAGCGACATGGTTCTTAAGGTTAACAACTACCCATTCAAGGGCACGCTTGCTCCTACCGCCAATATCACGTTCGATGGAAACGGAAAGAACCTGCGTACCGCATCGGCAGGACTTTCCTTGACCGCGAATAACTATACGCTGACTCTCCAGTCAATGACAGTCCCGGCAGGCAGTAAGCTGGTTATCGGAAATAAAGTAATCTTGAAAGAAGGACAACAGAAATGCACGATAGCCGATGGCGTAGCCCAAGATGGTTCCGGTAACGCTTTATATTATTGTACCGCCTCCTTGGCTGGTACTATAAAAACCATAACCTATGGCGGACAATCCATTGCCCGTTATACGAAAAAAGACAACTCGCTTCGGATGTGGTTACCCGGTGGAACTGGGAAAAAATTACGTATCGATATGGAAGATGGCTCCATATACATTGGATTCCCAGCACAAATCAACCAACATTATACAAGCTTGGCTCTTAACAGGGCTTTCGACATAAATGTATCCACGATCGATGTGACCACCGGAGAGATAAGCCACACGGTCGCTTATAATTCCAACAGCATAAGCATACCATCCGGCGAAAGTTTCACGATTCTAGGCAGTACGACCAAAACAAACAAAGTCATTTTCAAGGGTGGTCAAACCGCCAACGTACAAATAGACAACTTATCCATCCAAGCAAATGTTCTACCCTTGGAAGTAACAAGCAATACGACCGTACGAATGACCGTGGCAGGAACAAACACCCTGGTCTCATCCGGCTCGAACCCCGGTATCAAGGTAGACAGTGGTAGCCAGCTATCATTAAGCTCGAACGATACGCAGTCTGGCCTGGCAGTAGCCGCATCTCAATCAGGCCAGCTAGATATTGAAAATAAGGGGACACTAACTTTGGGTGATCGCCTTAAGCTAACCGCCACAAATGGTAAATTTCCCCCTAACGCCAAGGTCTCATATACATCCGTGGCCCCAATTACTAAATTAGGCACGGATATTTATTACCTTACCCATCTACCAAACTCGGCAGGAATAGCGACAAGCATCAAGACCGCCAATGGGGATCAAGACATTCCCACCAACCGTTATCACACGGAAGGGAGCTCCACCACTCATTTTTGGCTTAGAGGCGAGGCCGCGGATAATCCGGAATGGGTTTTCACGGGTAGCAAGCCTAAAGCAGGGAACATGTATTTTCTTCCCTCACAATCAATATCTGCGCATAATACCGAGGTAAGCTTGCAGGCAGTGGCGGCCTATATCGATAAAAATGGAGTAAAGACTTACTTCAAGACAATAAAGGAGAGTTTTGCAGCAGCCACTGACAAACAGGAGATCCACCTTGCGAGCGATCAATCATTAACAGAGTCGGCTTCGCTTTCCTCCCTGGCAGCCGGACAAACCGCCACTCTCAACCTCTCGGAATACACCCTGACAGGAAATAATAGCAAGACGATCAATTCCGGGGTCGGTATTCTCTCCATAAGCTCAGGAACAGCCGGTACTCTCTCCGGATCATTTACGATTGAAGGCTGCGTTTATTCGGAACTCAGCGGCTCAAAGCTTGAGCAATTGCTCCGTCCTGATGGCAAGACAGTTTACAGGACTTGGGCAACAGCCTTACCTTCTAAAATCAGCTCGCCATTAAGCTACAAGATTACGGAAGATGACCAGCAGTATAAGGCCGCAACTAATACTCAAAAGACAAAAGCCTGCTTATGGCTCCCGCAACAAACGCAGGAAGTCACGATCTCGAACATATTGTCTACAATAAACGAGCCTATCGCTTCCATGAAGCTAACCGTACAGGGAAATCACGACTCGAACACCCAAGATTGTTCCCCCTTACCGGATATCTACTATGGTGATATAACCGTAAAACCCGGTTCGACCAAAATGACCGTGACCTATGGCTCACTGGGCTACGAATCAGAAACAGCCCTAGGAAGTGAAGCGAGCAAACGCTTGTTTATCACAGGCATGTCCACCCCCGACAGTGATAATGGGGGTGATCATAGACTGACAATCTCAGCAGGTACAGGAACAGGTATAAGCACAAGCACAGGCACTGCTTACCTAGCTCTACGAACCGTAAATATCCAGCCATCTTCTAACCACAGCGCTATTCAAGTAAACGCCAATGCTGATATAGAGCTATGGGGAGATAATTTGCTGAGAGGAGGTTCCGGTATCAATGGAGCGACCCAAGCCATCCGGGTAAGCTCAAACAATCAACTAACCTTGCGTAATGAGCCGAATGAAGGACGGGGACGTCTCTATACTTACGGAGGATCGATCGGAATTGCCAAGACCGCTGCTATATTTACGGATACGAATGCGGGATTGACCATCGCCGGCGGTACAATCATAGCACGCCATGGCGATGGTACCCTAACCGATGCCATTGAAGGTCCCTTAAAGATATACGCCGGAAGCGTGGATGCCTTGAGTAGGGAACGCCCTAAGAATTACAACAAAGCAGGTACGGGCAATGATGTTTATAAAGTGGCTGTAACTACAGGCTTGAATCCGGGAGAGCCTTATGTCTGCACTTATAATGGCTGCGAACCGGCCACATTCACGGTATTGCCCGATGACGCAGGCAAAGTTTACTGCTGGTTACCCGAGCAACCCGTCGAGGCAGATAAGACAAATGTAACCTTGACACATCCCGTAAGCTACGAGAAAACGGTAATAGAAGTAGTGCAAGTAGAAACTAATGATGACAACGTGGCACCAATAGTTGTTACCCTGTACAACAGGAAAACAGGTGAAAGCATGTCGTACGGTAACCTCAGGGACGCTTTCGACGCCATGGAAGCCGGTACAAGCGAGAGCGATCGTAACCAGTATGACTTACGGCTGCTTACACGCATCAACAACCTGCGTACCCGACAAGTGATACCGGCCTATACGGACGTTTACCTCGATTTGGGAAGTTTCGAGATCAACACACAAAATGGCTCCGAGGTGGCATTCGACGCTTCAGCCAACGGTGCGTATCTACAGATAGGAGGTAAAGGGAATATCAAGAATACCTTCAAGATCAAGGGTGATATTTTTATCACTGGTATCGTGCCACTAACCGACGCTGTGGTAGAGTTGAACGGAAAGGCCGTGTTCCGTACTCTAGTCAAAGGACTCGCCATCGCCCCAGAAAACACGTATTCATATAGCTATGGCGAACAGCAAAACATTTCCTTCTATCTGCACGAAGGACAGGCTTGCCTATGGCTACCGGATTATGGCCGGAGCGAAGAACTTCGTTTTACCGTAAACGGAGCAGGGGGATCTTCTATCGAGTATACGGCAGGTAACATCACGACTGTCACACAGCGTACCGAACCAATCCCTGCAAATCCAGTAGGTGTAGTAGCTGAAGTCGTTTATGGAAGCAACCGACAATCTTATAATACATTACAAGAGGCTTTCAACGCCGCAGCAAAGGCTTTTTCCGCAGGGACGATGGATATATCCGTGAGGCTCCTCGCCGGAGTGTCCATATCAGGCAAACTATCCGCGTCCGGATCATTCACGATCGATCTCGACGGAAAAAATCTGACGGCAGCTTCCGGAGGATGGCTGGAAATACAGAATGGAGCTCACATCATAATGAATGATATAACGGCGGGTATGAAGGGCAGCATTCAAGCCGATATTCGTTTGCTGGGGAATGGACGATTGTTTATTCCCAGTTCAATTCCTTTGAGCGGCAATGTGCATAAAGGAGATAATGACGCCATATACTACTGGCGTACATTTCTTAATATGAGCTATATGCCCTCTATCACGGAAGTCGGATACGAATCCATCTCCTATCCGGTAATTAACCGTGAGGTATGCCTGTGGCTTCCAGCAAGCGATGACAAGACAAAAGTATATGCTTTTACGATGAACGGTAAAACTGAAAGCTTATCGGGCTACCTCATCGCATCCGGCAAGCACGATAACGACATGACCGTAGGCGGTAGTAATAATGAAGCCCGAATCGGTACGAACCTAGAATGCGCAACTTTGGCGGAAGCACTTAATAAAGTACAGAATGGACAAACGGTCGAATTGCTGAAAACAGTTTCCCTATCCTCAGAACTACAACTGACAAGTAAAAATATCACGCTTGAGCTAGGTAAATACGAGCTGACCGGAGAAGGCGCTCTCAAGATAGGCAGCGGTGGTTCTCTTGTAATAAAGAGCCGTACGGGGAGCGGTAAAATAGAAGTACCTGTTATACTAGCCGGAGGTAATCTTTATGTCGGCCAAGATGTATCGGGTGATGGCATCGGAGAGATAAAAGACTCGAGCGATAAGAATTACTATCGTCTTTTGGTATCCAACCTACCTTCTAATATTCCAAGCGGTACACATCAATTCAAATATCAAGAAACGGACGAATCTGGCAATCCGATATCTGGAAAAAGCCAAACCGGCTCATTTATGGTGCGTGAAGGTATTGGTTGCCTATGGCTGGAGCAAGGAACCGCTCGCAAGCTAACTTTCAATGTAGCGAGTGCCGATCTTCAACCGCCAACAAATAACGTAACCATCAATCCGGATCACTTCAACTTGGAAACCTACGGCGTGAGCGACGTAGCGCAGATACGAAACGGGAAAAAATATACCGACTTGGCGAATGCCTTAAAAGAGGCTTCCGGACGAACAGTGATGTTACTCAAAAACGCGGCTTTAAAAGAGAATGTGTCTATTTCCGGATCGGTAGCTTTGGAGATGGAAGGCTACACCATCACATCACAGCCAATTGGAAGCGATGGCGGTTCCGCAACGATTACCATACCTCAAGGAGCGAACTTACGAATCATAGGAAAAGGAAGCATCAGTTCTCCGTTCAATATTGCGAAAGTAGCTACAGCCACGACTTATAGCAATTGCAACTTGCAAGTGGATAAAGTCATCAGTATGGACAAAACCGTAACTCTTAACGGACAAGTACGTAGACGTGTGAATATAGATGGATTACCTGTTTCACAAACGGCTACTTACACTTACGGTAATCAGACTGGTAAGGTACGGACTTCTTCCAATAATAGTCTTTGTCTTTGGATGACAGAAAACAATACGCCAATCAACTTTTACGTTGATATGGAAGACGGCAAAAGTTATCTGGCTACCCAAGTGGTAATCACCGCCACCAACTCCAACCCGATCAGCTTGACCAAGGTGGACGCCGTGGCTGAGATGAACGGACAGGCGTTCGACTCGCTGAAGGATGCCTTCGCTGAAGCGACGGACGGTAATACTATCAAGCTCCGCAAGGACGCGGACAACCTAAGCGGTACCCTCGCCCTCAACGGCGATATTACCGCCACGCTGGATATGGAGGGCAATACCATCAACGCCGCCAATCTGACGCTCGACGCGAAGAACGGACAAATGCTGGTACAAGATGGTAAATTAACGGGGACGCTCATCCTTTCGGGTAACGTATTCATCGATGGTGACGTGAGCATGACGAACGCTACCGTGGCGCAGGCCAAGAAGACGGTATGGCGTACGTTCATCACGTTACCGGACGCTACCGCCTCATTCTCCTATAAGCTGGGCAACGAGACCCCGGTAACCTGTACCAATATCCATACCAATGCCGATGGCAAGCCAGTGGCATGCCTGTGGCTGCCTTCCTCAAACGTTGCACGTACGCTGACAGTCAGTACAGCCGGAAACGAATACGCGTTGAGTAACGTCGTGATCGCCTCCACGCACGGCAATGAGCTGGATATCACCAGTGGCAACAATCCGGTGGCGAAGGATGGCAATAACAAGCAATTCGCCTCCTTGGCCTCGGCCTTGGCAGGTGCCACGGGAACGATCACGCTGATGAGGGATCTCACGCTGGGTACCATCCAATCGATCACGACGAGTCGTACGATCGACCTAGCCAACTTCCGGATCACTTCCACCAACGGTGGGTTCGACATCAACGCCGGCACGACACTCACCTTGCTGAGAGGACAGGTATTGGGTACTCTCAGCCTAAATGGTGATGGAGGGGTTTCCGCCTTAGGAGACGTGAAAATAGCCGGGATCGTGCTGGATAAGAACCATGAGGAGATTTATCGTGTATTAGTGAAAGTAAAGGACGCTACCCAATGTCTTTGGGTAACCACCTCCAAGGTGGAGGAAGACCGGACGATACAGACGAATCATGAAGTAACCATCCCCGCCGGATTGTCCAACCATAATACCACGCTGACCGCTTATGAGGTGAAGACGCTAGACGGCGCCGGTAGCTGGCAGGCCACCTACGTCAACACCCGCCTCAAGCTGGGCGCTAACGCCGTATTGACCTTGCCGGAAGGAACCAACGCTACCTTGAATCGCTTGATCTTGCGTGACGGGGCGAAAGTGACCGGAAAGGGGCAGGTGATCACTACGGAAGGCATCCGCTACGTTCGTGCGATAACGGCTGGAAAATGGGAATCTATCGCCTTGCCGTTCACGGCATCACGGATCACGATGGCAACCGACGCGGGAGCGACGACGATCCTTAGCCCCGCCTACGGAAACGGCAACGCCGGAAACTTCTGGCTACGTATGGTAAGCACCAACGGGGCGCTTATCAACGTGAACAGCCCGGAGATGACCGCCAACCAGTTCTACCTGATCGCCGTGCCGAACGATCTGGGAGGCAAGGAGCTTACCTTCGTCTCCGGCGCTAACCAATTGCTCCGCCGGGATAAGGTACTGGCCGTGAAGCCCGCCAGCGGATTCGCCGCCTACGCTAACGGGACGCTGGATGAGATACAGGTAAGCCAACCCTGCTACGTCTTGAAAGCTGACGGGAAATCCTTTACACGGGTCAATACCGCCACTATAAGTCCTTTCCGCGGATACTTGCTGGCGGATGCCGCCACTACCGCCGTGACCCCGGAGTTGCGTATGGCCGGGATACCTACCGCCACCGAGACCATCGTACCGGGCGAGCCACTACGGGTATCCACCCGCCGGGGCGCACTCACGGTATCCACCGGGCGTTCTGTCACGGTACGCATCTATACGATGAACGGATTCCCCGTAGAGAGCTTCAAGCTTGATTACGGCGAACGTACCGTATTCCTACCTACGGGTATCTATATCGTGAACCGGCAGAAGGTATGGGTAGACTAACATTAATATATATACAATCTAAATACGAGTAAAGATGAGAAGAAAACTGATATATCTATTCCTGTTTTGCGTGGCCCTACTGCGGGGTCACGCACAAGGTACCCTGGTACCACCCGATGAGGGGCCTGATTTCAATTGGGAGATCGCTACGATGGGCGGCAAGAGTTATAACTCGCTGGAAGCCGCTTTCGAGGATTTGAATCAAGACGGGCAGATCATCACCTTGGTGAACGGTACTACAGTAAAGAAAGCCGTAACGGTGGATTATACGACCACATTGGCCCTAGGTGGCCTACCACTGGTATTTACCACTGACGCCCAATTCACCATCGGTAAGGGTAAGACTTTCTATATGACCGGGCAACCGGAGATTCGGCACAGCGGCTCGTTCAAACTGGGCGGCGAAGGTAACTTCTTCGCAGGGGCCGACGTGAATCTTACGGGAATCAGCGTGCTGGACGCCGCCCGGCCCGCCGTCAACCTGTACCGGGTATTGGTACAACTGCCCTCCAATGACGGTGAGGTCAGTAACCTTACGTACGGTAAACAGACCGTGACTCGTTTCACGCAGAAAGACGGTGTCCTTTGTTGCTGGCTCACGCAAAGCGTAGCCACGCAAACGATCCAGTTCAGCTATATCCCCAAGGGGGGGACTAACGAGAGCTACGCTACGGCTCCCCTCGCCGTCACGCTCCATGCCAACACAGTCATTACCTGCGCCAAACAAGATAGTGGCAGTGGTACCGTAACTAACGTTGCGGAAGTGAACGGGAACGTATACGAGACACTGGGGAAAGCCATAGATGCCGTAAAGACGGGAGGCACGATCTCGCTTATCAATAACGCCGTGCTGAACGAGGTGGTGAAACCGACCGGGAAGATCGTCCTCCAATTAAACGGGTTCACCCTCTCGTCCTCCGGCGTAGCCGGAATGGAACCGGGCGAGGGAGGCAGCTTCACTATCGAGAAGGGGACAACCGCCGGAGGACGGGTAACGGGTACCTTCTCTATAAACGATCGTTGCCAAGTGGCGGGTTCCGTACCCCTCACGGCTGCGATCCTAAGAAATGGAAAGCAGGTCTATCGTACCCGCCTAATCCTGCCCGCTGATGCTAAAGATAAAACCGTGGCCTATACCTACGCCAACGAGACCGGACAGGCACTCACCCCTTCCATGGAGGAAAGCGAGCTTATCGCTTATCGCTGGATGGTCTCACACAGCCCGGCGACATTCGTCCTCAGCTACGACGGGAAGGCTGTTACGCTTTACGATATAGCCATTCAGACGAACCATGACAACACCATCGACCTCCGTAAAGGAGCGATCGAGGCAAGCCTGTACAATAACGCCGAAGGTACAGGTACGGGAACGGATTACGCCTCCTTCCATGATGCCTTGAGTGACGCTACCCAGCAAAATGGGAGCCATCTCTTCTTGCGCCGTAACGTGAAATTCGGTAGCAATGACACCCACAAGCTCAATCAGAACGTAATAACGACTCTCCATTTGGACGGCCATTCCATAACCGCTTCCAACAGCTTGCTGGACGCTTCCGAGGAAGGAGCCGCCTTCATCATCCACTCCGACCGGGGAACCGGGCGCATCACCGGAAATCTCCGTATCGCCGGAGACGTGTATATCGGCAAGGAAACGATAGCCGGCAATATCGGAGTCGTGCAACAGGGAAATACGCCCACACAACTCTACCGCCTGCTCGCCACGATAGAGAGTGACCAGAAACCCACCGACGGGATCTATCCCTACACATGGGGAGAACAGACAGGTACTTGTTATCTCCGGGATAATATCGCTTGCCTGTGGTTACCTACCGGACAAGGGGACGTTACCTTGCGAATAGGCGATAAGACCTACCGGACAACTAGCGTAACGATCAGCGGTACGCACTCGAACACAGTCATCCTGCGGAAACCGGGTGTGGTAGCGAAGATCGGCAATACCTCGTACAGCTCGTTACAGGAGGCGTTCAACGCCGCCAAGGATAAGGATAAGATTACCTTGATCGCAGGAACTTCCCTAACCCAAGATATCGGTTTCGGTAATGATCTCACGTTATCACTCGACCTAAACGGACAACAGTTGGCCTGCTCCGGCAAGGCCGCGTTCACGGGGGCTGGAAACTTGCACATCTACAACGGAGATATCAATGGAACCTTACAAGTCTCCTCCACCGTAATCATCGATAATACCGTGGCTCTTACCGCCGCTATCCTAGAGAACGGACGCCAGGCATACCGGATGCGCGTGGAGCTACCTACCTCCGGCAGTAACTTCCGCTACAGCTATGACCAGACGAAGGCACGGCCCTTATACGAGCTGAACGAAGGCGGGCAACCGGTAGCTTATCTCTGGCAACCTGCGCATGCGGCCGCTCCTCTCACCCTGCTCCTTACCGGTGGCGATGGAAAGGAACAAAGCAAAACGAAATACGATGTCAGCATATTACCCCATCACGACAACCGGATTTCCTTGAAAGAGGGAGATACGGAAGCGATCCTATTCCCGGATGGCAAGGATATCGACAAGCCTACTGAAGGGATTCCTTACGAAACCTTCCACGAGGCCTTGAACGCAGCTGGCAACATGGATAAAAGCCGGTTGAGGTTGCGCCGTGACGTACAATTCAGCGGACAGACAACGCACACCCATACGATCGGTAAGGATATACATACCGAACTCTTGCTGGACGGGCATACCGTAACCGCCACAAATTGTGTACTGGATGCCTCCGCCCCTAACGCCTACCTCTTTATAGGCGACAAGGAAGGACGAGGACGTATAGAGGGGAATTTCCGCATCCGGGGGAACGTATATATCGGACGGGATATCCCGGCTGGGAATATCGGAAATGTTTCTTCCGCCGATGGTAGCAATCCTTTGCTGTACCGCGTATTGGCGGTCGTGAAAAGCGACGCGCCTATTTCCGACAGACTCTGTTCTTGGCAATGGAACGGGGAAGAAACGCAAACATGTTATTTGTCGGACAACACGGCCTGCCTCTGGTTACCTCTCAGTACCCTACATGGAACCCTGCGCCTTATCATCGATGGCGATTCCTATACGGCTACCGACGTACAAATATCGGCCTCACATGGTAATACGGTAACGGTAAAGAAACCGGATCTCATAGCCCGGGTCGGCAACCAAGCCTATACCTCCCTCGAAGAGGCTTTCGCACATGCCGGTAACGGACAGGCGGTCATTACCTTAGAGCAAAGCACCACTTTCAATTCACCGCTTTCCGCTGCTAGCGGCCAACAAATCACGTTAAACCTGCAAGGGAATACGCTAACCGCACAAGGGGCGGCCACGCTGCGGACAGAAGGAACCGGGAGCCTTACGCTTACCAGTGATACCGGGCAAGGAACCCTCGCCGGGAACCTGAACGTAACAAAGGATGTAAATATATCGTCCAAGATCTCGATCTCCGGCCTCGTACGCATGGATGGCGTAACCGTTTATCGTACCCGCCTTTTCTTGCCGGAAGGTACCGAGGCCGCCCGTTATCAATATGACACGCAAAGCGGAGAACTGCGATTTATCGGAGAGAAGAATTCACTAGGGCAAGCGGTAGGTTACGCTTGGCTGGAGCCCGTGACCGGTACACACGATCTCAAGGCGACCATAACCCGTCCCGAGCCGGAACAGACCAAGACGCTTACCGAGGTGATCGTGCAGGCTACCCATAACAACCAGTTCGATATGGAAGCAGGCAATAACGTGGCCTCCCTCAACGGTGTTTATTATCCCACGCTGGCAAGCGCCATAGAAGCGGCGAACAAGGCAGGAGGCGGAATCATCAACCTGACACATGACATTACCTTGCGGGGAACCCTCATGATATCCCGAGAAATAACGATCGACCTAGGAGAGCACAACCTTGCCGCCACCGCTGACGCGGCCTTTGATATCAACAGCAAAGCCTCTCTCCGGATCACGGACCCGACCGGGAAGGGAATCGTATACGGAACCTTCCTGACTGACGGGGATCTGGTCATAGCCAAAGAGGTTCGTCTGGCCGCTACCGTAATCCATGACGGCGGCAAGGTATACCGGATGATGATAGATGGGCTGTCCGTACGGGATACGGATCATCTGTCCTATCATTTCCTGACCTCCGGGGATAAAGGAAAGTTGTCGTACCTAGACGGAACCGCCTATTTCTGGTTACCCGAGATAATCCAAGAGGAAGATTTACGGATAGTGGCGGATAACGTCCCTTATACGGCTCTCGTACGACCTTTTGGCACAGGGCACGATACGATATTGAAGGCCTATCCTTTCCGTTTGGTAAACGATAACGAGACTTGGAATGATGCCACTTACAAGGATGCGGACATAGAGATCGCCTCCGGCGTAACACTGACAATCGACACCCAAGGAAAATTAGGGACTATACGCCGCCTAACCTTGGGAGACGGTTCACAACTCGTAACCGGAGACCGCATATTGGCAACAGAAGGTATCCGCTATAAAAAAAGCTTCGATAAGCCGAATCGCTGGGAGACCTTCTCGCTCCCCTTTGAACCGAGAGATATCACAGCGGAGATAAACGGACAGTCCGTTTCCCTCTCCCCATACCTAGCTTCCGGTACAGGTGGGCATTTTTGGCTGAAATCATTACAGGACGACCACACGTTTACCTATGTAGACGAGGAGCGCATCTTGGCGAATAAAGGGTATATCATCGCCGTACCGCAAGACCTATCCACCGAGGGAGGAAATACCGGAAGACGGCTTATCTTTATCTCGGCAGGCAACCAGTTCCTCAACCGGGCCTCTCTACCGGCCACGTTACCGGATAATAAGCAGATGGAACTAATGGCTACCGGAACGCTCCGAGATCGAATCATGACCACCTCGTTCTACCTATTGGACAAAGAAGGTCAGGAGTTCATCCGGCAAGATGGAGTATCCACGGAAAAGCCCCGGAGCATACGGCCATTTACCGCTTATCTGCTGGTAGAGTCCGGACTCGCTGCCGCTAATGCCAGTTTCCGTTTAGCCGGTCTACCCACTGGCAATGAGATAGGGGTAGCGGAAGAGGAGAGTCTATCCGATTACAGATTATATGGCGAGAGGGAGACACTCGTAATAGAGAGCCGTAAAGCCTCCGAGATCAGTATATATAGCTTGAACGGGCAATTAATCATTAAACGGCAGGTAGCTATCGGGACGACCCGCATACCATTACCTACCGGCAACTATATTATCAATCAGACTAAAATTCATATCAGATAACATGAGACCAAGAACAATCATACAAGGAATCCTGTGCTTATTCCTGCTTATGCTGAGCTATGCGACAGTGGCACAAGATATCGTAGGACCGGACGGCCCCGATGATCCCTCTACCCTAGAGAAGTATATCACCGTAACCCAACACGAGAATGGCACGATCTTGCCGAAAGGGAAAGATGGGAAGGTCACCCTTTATTCGGGAAATGACCAGAAGTTCACCATTTCCTCCAATCCCGGCTACACGATCGAGCAAGTCCTAGTGGATGGGAAAGCGCTCCTTCTTGAAAAAGGGCTTACCTCTTATACCTATACCTTCAGGAAGGTGAGCGACAACAGCCACAGCATAGAGGCCACCTTCCGTGCCTCCCGCTTTACCTTAACCGGTATAGCCGGGGCAGGTGGATGTATCATTCCGGCTACAGCAACGATCGATGAGGGTGGCTATCAGTTATTCACTTTTACGGCCGATACCGGATTCGAGATCGACGGAATACAGATCGATAACGGTACCCTTGACCCGGCTTTACGGGGTAAGACCGAGGGTACCTACCTATTGGAAAACATCAAGGCAAATCATGCCGTGAAAGCGATCTTTCGGGGAAAGCAACATACCGTAACATGGGAGGCTTCCGAGCAAGGAAACCTGATCGTGAAAGGGCCGGATGGCAATACCTTGTCTTCTGGCGATAAGATCGCCTATGGAAGTCAACTCTCTATCGAGGCCAAGGCCCTTGAGGGATATGAGAGCGACAAACTTACCGCTAACGGGATACGGATCAGCGGACATACCTATACGATAACCGGAGATGTCACCTTTGCCGCCTCATTTAAACAGGCAAGCTATACGGTTACGATCCAGACCGGTTCCGATGGAGGGCTTCTTACGGTAAAAAATGGAAATACAAGCTTGGGAAACGGAACACATACATTGCCATATGGCACCATCCTAAAACTATCGGCCACTCCACGGATAGGGCATGAACTGAAGGAGTATAGCGTGGCACCGACCGGATCATTAAAAGGTGATGTGGTGACCATAACGGAAGACGTTTCCATTCAAGCGATCTGGAAAGCGATCTCCTATCCGCTGACCGTCGCCTCACCCGATCCGGCGGATGGTACGCTTCTAATCGACGGCATCACCGCCAAGAATGGTACCTACCCCTATGGCACAACGCTCACGCTCGGGAACGCCCCGAAGCAGGGGAAGATACTGGACGCTTACTCAGTCTCTCCCGCCGCAGCCTTATCCGGCAACCAACTTACGATCACTGCCGCCACGACACTTACCGCACGTTTCAAACCTATCCCGAAAGAAGAGGAGGCGGTTGACCCCGAAGACGGGAAAAAACTTTTCCGGGTTACTTTCCCCTCTACATTGACAGTCATGAACGGTTCGGAAGCAATCAGCAACAATAACCTCGTCAAAGAGGGGACTCTCCTGACACTCATGGCAGAGAATACCGAAGCCGAACAACTCAGTTCCTTAACAGCCAATGGGAACCCGATCCGTTTCCAAACAACCGGCTACTTGAATATGGGTGGGTATGTGCTAAACGCCCCGACACAGTTCGCCGCTACTTTCACTCCAAATCGATATACCATTCATATCGATACTCCAGAAGGAGGTACCTTAAGCGCGACTATAGATGGAGTTCCCGTTCTCTCGGGCTCAGTTTATCCCCACGGTTCTGATATCCGCATAACCGCCACACCCGGACAAGGCTACAAGCTCACACATATCTGGGCGGGGCCGCAAGATATCACCGACAGCCGGAGAATCTCCCTCACCGCCCCCCTTAGCCTATACGCCGAGTTTAAACGGGAAACCGAGATCGGTACCAATACCGACCCGTCCGATCCCGATCCGGAATCTCCCCTAGGGATTGACCTGTCACCCCAATCCGTAACCTATGACCGGAAAGAGCGGTCCTTCACGCTGAAGGCATTGCCGGACGGCTTGATGGACAAGATCACGATACGATACCGGCAAGGGGATAAGTACGTGAAGCCTGTAAACGCAGGTGTCTATGACGTATACATCGACCGCCCGGCAGACGACCGTTACCCGGCTTTCAGCGAGACAATACCCGCCGGGCTGGAAATACGGAAAGCCCCGGTCAGCCTTACGGATATCAAGTATTCAGAGGAGCAGGTTTTGGGCAACCAGCCCAAGACCACGGCGGTATTGCAAGGCGGCGAGGCCGAATACCTAGGCAAAGCGGTGGAGGGAACCTTTACATGGGTCTCCGCCCTAGCGCAAGGCAACCGGCTGACCGTTACCCGGTCCTCCATGGAGGAGGTACACTTCACACCAAAAGACGAGACGAACTTCCTCACAGCATCCGCCAAGGTACGGATACAAGTGGGAACGGAACAGCCGTCAACCTACAAGATAAGGGTCACGACCGAGGGGGAAGGCTCGGTGGAATACCAGACAGGCTCCTTGTGGTATCCGAAGGAAGGACCGTTCTATGAGGATATGGAGCTGTCCCTAAAAGCAATAGCTGGTACCGGGCATCGTTTCGCAGGCTTTCTGATAGAGGGCATAACCTATGCCCAAAGCCCCTATACGATCCGAGTCTCGAAAGACATGGAGGTCACCGCACGGTTCATACCGAAAGAGGACCCGGCAAATCCCAGTGATCCCACAGCCCCCGATGCGCTGAAGGTCACCATTGACGTACCCTCTCCTTGTGTCTACGACGGAACGCCCAAACTGGTAGGAGTGTCATCCACGCCAGCTCTGAAGGGTTTCCAAATTAAATATCTCGACAAGGACAAGAATGCCGTGATCCCGGTGGAAGCCGGTACCTACCAAGTGATCGTAACCCGCCCGGAAGACGAGATCTATAAGGCCTACAGCCGTACCGTGTCATTGACCGTCAGCAAGGCATCGCCCGTGATCACCCGGCTCCCAACCGCCTCCGTGATACCGGTAGGAGCTCCACTGGAGGATTCCCGGTTATCTGGAGGGGAAGCGACCGTGAACGGGACAAGAACGATCCCGGGTACTTTCGTATGGGCGGAGCCGGAGAAAACGATCTCGCACAATACGGAGGAGCCCGTCGTGTTCACTCCTGCCAACACGATCAACTATTATAGCATTAGTGACCAGTCGGTTCCGGTGCATATAATCCAAGGCAGCGAGCCAATCCCGGTCTTGATCACCTACGGCCAACCCGCAGGCGGCAAGCTCATAATCTCGAAAGAATTGGACGAGTCCCCCATTCCCAGCGGTAGCTTACTGGATCCGGGAACGGAGATCCGTATCGAGACACGACCGGATAACGGCATGAGGCTGTATCAACTCCATATCGGTGACGCCGACTATACCGCCAAGGCCATCGCCGGGCAATACACGATCGTACGGAAGATGTACACCTCGGCGACTATCAAAGCCGTCTTCACCGGGACAGGTACAAAACCAGACCCAGACCCCAATCCAAATCCAGACCCGAATCCCAATCCGGGAACAGACCCGACACCGGGTACAGGCACCTATACAGTCTGGGTATCCAAGACTGGGCTAGGCACCGTATCGCCTGAGACCAGCAAGGTTCGTTGGGGTGATAACCAGTCTTTCACCATCACGCCGGGAAGCGGACAGCAAATCGTGGACGTGCGCTTGAACGGCAACAGCGTGGGAGCCGTACGTAACTATACGCTGAACAATATACAGGCAGACGCCTCGATCGAGGTGGTCTTCTCCCAACCGGGAATACCCGTATACACATTGAGATCCATAGCCGAGGGCAAGGGGGGAGCCGTAAGCCCGACAATTGTCAGAGTCACGGAAGGAAGCAACCATCGTTTCGTGATTCGCAAGGAGAATAAGGGTCAGATCGTGGATGTCTGTATCGGCGACTCAACAAGTCTGGAGAGTATCGGCAAGCCGTCTAGCTACGTATTCCAGAACGTGCGGGCGGACTCCTTAATCGTAGCCACTTTCTCCATCCCGACCTCGAACCAGTCGATATCCATGGAAGAGTCCTGCCATATCTCATCCGGATATGGGTACCTACAGGTAACGCCATATCGGGGAAATATCCTCTTACAAGTATATAAGGCAGACGGAAGACTTGTTTTCAAAAATCGAGTCTCCGAGCAAACCTTGATCCAAGGATTACAGACAGGTGTCTACCTCTTGGAGATATATCAAAACGGACACGTCAGAAAAGAGAAGATCGCCATAAACGGCTTCTGATAAAGCGATCTTACCCTCACCCATTTGAAGGTGCATCAAAAGGTATCCCTACCCCCTACCCCAAAGAAAAGGGATACCTTTTGATACACCTTCAATTATTAAGTAACTATTACTTTATACAACCGTAATATCCCTGCAACACCCCGCTAATATCTTTGTCTCCGAAATTAATAGACATAAAGTTTAATAGAAGAATCATGGAAAGGTTATTTAAAATCAGAATCTTTACGGTTATGTTCTTTTTAGCCGTAGCTTCTATAGCAGCGAACGCTAAAGAAAGTAAGAAGGAAGGTGACAATTATCATGCGAAGCAAATCCTCATCGTAGGTTTGCACGATAACGTGAAATCAAACTATTTCTACAATGGGATGATCGCCGAAGAGACCGGTATGAAAGCGGATAGTATCGACCAAACGTATAATACGATCATCGCCGAGAATATCGCCGCATCCGTAAATAACGGAGATTGCAAGTTTATTCCGGCAAACGCTACACAAGTGACCGGACAGGTACTGAATGAGATCAAGGTGAACGGGGAGAGCGAGGATTGCTATTCCGATCTTTCAGCCGTGCCGACCGAAGAGTTACAAAAAGTATTGGATAATGCCGACGCTGATTATCTGCTGGTATTAAACCAGCATTATCTTAAATGGCAAGACCAACCGTTGCGCACACTTTTCCATATCGTCAGCTATACCCTATTCGATAAAGATAAAAACGAGGTATATCGGGGGAATAACTTCTTTACCTGTATGAATCTTGAGAATCCGGATAAACTCAGAAAGAGCAGCCGCAAGAGTTCATCCAAGATAGCATCTAGCATTATCAAGACTTTGGATGAGGACTAACCTTCTTCTTTATAGACACATTTATAATTTTCTCGTTGAGCCTAATGGATATCCTTCATTAGGCTTTTTTCTTTATTTAAACCTACACACGGATGTAATCTCTTTGCAAAACCAGACACTTACTTTTGCGCCGTAAAAGATATTTAGGTTTAATTTTAAAAAGATTGTTATGAGGATGTTTAACAAACGAATTACTTGCAGGTTACTTGCCTGTTTGTTATTTTTTAATTGCTTACCGGCTCTCCTATTCGCGCAAGGAACGCAAGCCATTATCACCGGTACGGTCGTGGATAATAAAGGGGAATCAGTGATCGGAGCCACGATCCAAGTCAAGAATGAATCTACCGGATTCTTCACGGGCTCTATCACGAACGATAAAGGAGAATACACCATCAAGCAGCTTCCGCTAGGTTCTCCTTATACCGTTACAGCTTCTTATATCGGTTATGGGGAACAGAAAAAGACAGGATACGCATTGAACCAAGGGGATATGCTTCGAGTGGATTTCAAGCTGGCGGAGGAATCGGTGGAGATCCAAGCTGTCGAGGTAGTCGCTAATTCCTTGAAGAACATGGTTCCGAAGATCGGCGCGGCAACATCTATCTCCGCTCAAAATATCACGAAGCTTCCGGTAAACGGCCGTAACTTCACCTCCCTGATGGATCTCTCGCCATTGAGTAGCGGAGGAAATATCGCCGGGCAATTATCATCCTCAACGAATTACACCATCGACGGTATGACGGCTAAAGGAACCGTAGCGAGCGGAACGACTTCCGGCGCTTATACGATATCCATGGAAGCCGTCCGCGAGTTTGAGGTGGTAACCAATCAATATGACGTGACCAACGGACGTTCCGGGGGCGGCACCGTGAGCGCTGTCACGAAATCAGGAACCAATACTTTCACCGGAAGTGTATTCGGATTCGGTCGTGCCGATTGGTTATCCAGTTCCTATGATATACGGGGAAATAAATCGACTTCCGACTTCTCTACCTATCAATATGGTTTCTCTTTGGGAGGTCCGATCGTGAAAGACCGTGCGCACTTCTATGTCGTATGGGATCACCAACAGGATTCCCGTCCGATTTATATAGCGGATATCAAGACGGCGGCGGACGAGTCTCGCTATAATGTCACTCAATCTACGCTAGACCGTTATCTGGATATCGCCCGTACTAAATACGGAGTCTCGAATGAGCCTCAATTCGGGGAGTTCGGTAAGAAGAAGCAGACGAACGCGGTCTTCGCCCGTATCGACTGGCAGTTGAACGCAACCAACTTGTTAACCATTCGCAATAATTTCATCAACGAGGATAATAAACAGAGCGAGAGCGATAACTCCAGTATCAATCTTTACGAGGTTTGGATCGATCGCAAATCGCATAACAACAGCTTACTTGCTACCTTACGCTCGGTATTAAGCCCAAAGCTGACCAACGAGTTGAAGCTTCAACATTTCTTGGTTTACGAGGCCACGACCCCGAACAAGCAATTGCCAAGCTCTAATATCCCAAGAGCAATCGTAGAGAACGTGGAATCTATATCTGGTGACAAGAGCATGTACACTTCCATCCAACTTGGAGGTCAACGCTACGCTCCCGAACATTTCAAGGATAATGTACTTCAATTGGTAGACAATATGTATTATAATACGGACCGCATCAACTATACATTCGGAGCGGACTTCATGTACACCAATATGAAATCACTCTACGGCAGTGAGATGAACGGACGGTTTTATTTCACGGGACTGGATAATTTCGAGAATATGACTCCTTACCGCTATGCCCGGGAAATCGCCTTGGTAGATGATCCTACCGTAAAGATGAATACCTTGAACTCCGCTATCTACGGACAATTACAAACGAAGCTTTTCACCGGATTCGAGGTCATGGCCGGTATCCGTGCGGATTATACCCGCTATTTCAACCATGCGAACTTTAACCAGACCGTTTATGACGAACTAGGCTTACGTACAGACAACGTAATCTCCACCTTCCAGTTGCAACCCCGCGTTCAATTCACGTGGGACGTGAATGATAAACATCAAGATATTATCCGCCTTGGCGCCGGTATCTTCGGTTCGGATTTAAACAACTATTCGATGATCAACAATATGCTGTTCGACGGTACGAAGGTAGCGTCCGTGGATATACAAGGCAATTTGGTTCCGACACCGAATTTCCCGGCATACCGAAAAGATCCTTCTACCGCTCCGGGCGTTGATTTATTCAACAACCCGAATATCCAAAAGATCAGCACGATCAATATGAATAGTAAGGATGCCCGTGTACCGGTAGTATATAAGTTGAACGCCAGCTACACGCATTTCTTCTCCGATCGCTTGCGGGTAGGTATCAGTGCTTACGCCAACTGGGCACGCCATAATTATATGTACGTAGACCGTAATATGGTGGACGAGCCTTACTTCCGTATCGCCGCAGAGGGGAATCGTGGCGTGTTCGTCCCCGCCGAGAGTATCAATACCGAGAACGGAGCTACCGACTGGATGCAAGGACGTAAAAGTGATAAGGTAGGCCGTGTGCTGGAATTAATCAGCGATGGAAAAATCAACCAATACGCGTTCGTCGTAGATGGAACTTGGCGTTATTTCAAGGATGGCGAACTTTCTTTCAGCTATACGTGGAACGATTCCAAGGATAACACCTCTTACAACGGAAACGTAGCGAATACAGCGACCCTAGCCTTGATGGTAAAAGATGATCCTCGTGATTTGAGTACCATGACTTACTCGGACAACCAATTCCGCCATAAGGTCGTATTCTACGGTACGGCTCCTTCTTTCTGGGGGATCAGCGTAGGCTTGCGTTTCTCCGGGATCGGTGGGACCCGTTACTCTTTAGCGGTTAGTGGTAATATGAACGGTGATTTCGTATCATCTAATGACTTGGCTTATATTTATGACCCGAACGATAGTAATACGCCTCAATATCTTCGTGAGGGTATCCAAGCGATCTTAGACAATCCGGAAGCGGAGAAGAGCGTAAAAGATTATATCCGTAAAAACTATGGGAAGGTTGCCGAGCGTAACGGTGGCGTAAATGGCTTCTACGGTACTTTCGATTTGCGCTTGAACAAGAACTTCAAGATCTATAAGACTCATTCCATCGAGGCCTCGATAGACTTTTTCAATTTCCTGAATATGCTGAACAAGGACTGGGGTGCCGGACATAATCTAGGCAAGCAGAATATCTACTCCATCAAGAGTTTTGACGCGGAGAAGAAGCAATACGTATATAACGTAAACAAAAACACGGGTGTATCCAATATGAACGGAAACCCTTGGCAGATTCAAATCGGCGTACGTTATAAATTCTAACTAACATATTCTATATTCAAATCATAAAAAAAATTACGATGAAGAGACAATTCTTATCATTCACGCTTTTACTTGCGTTATCCACTTGGATAGCGCAAGCCGCTACCGTAAGAGGCACTGTATCCGATACGGCAGGCAAACCGCTACAAGGTGTAGTCGTTACGGATGGTTATAATTTCACGCAAACAAATGAGCGGGGAGAATATAGCCTAGATTCGAATCTGGACAAAAGCCGCTTTGTCTACCTCTCCGTACCGGGTGACTATGAGATCGAGCAAACAAAAGGTATACCGGATCTTTTCTATCAGCAACTTGATAAAAGTAAGGAGATCAATGAACATGATTTTACGCTCACCCCTAGGAAACAGCCAATCGACGGGTTTGTCTACTTGGCAATCTCCGATCCTCAGACCATCGACGAACGGCAGATGAAACGTTTCCGTGAAGAGACCGTCCCCGACTTGAAGCAGACTATAGAGCGCTACCAAGGAAAAGAGGTCTACGGTATGGCGCTGGGAGACATTACTTGGGATCGCATGGATTTATTCACTCCTTATAAGGAAGCGGTCTCGGTCTTAGGCATCCCGATGTTCTCCGTGATCGGCAATCACGACCACGACTTACGTTACCCGGCCTTATCCAATCAAAAGGTAACCGAGGAGAGCTATGCGGAGCGTATCTACGAGGATCATTTCGGCCCTTACAATTATTCGTTCAATGTCGGGGATGCACATATCATCACCTTAAAAGATATTGATTATTATAAAGACAAGAAATATGACGAACGCTTCGGAAAGGAACAACTGGAATGGCTGAAAAACGACCTGAGTTACGTTAAACCCGGGACACTTGTATTTATCAACGTACATGCCCCGGTATTCAACCAGACGGATAAAGGGGGAGGAAACGCCGAGGACGCTGAGAGCCTGAAAGAGATCGTCAGCCCTTATAATGTCCATATCTTCGCCGGGCATACGCATTTCTTCGAGAACAACCAAGTCACACCGAATCTGTACGAGCATAATATCGGAGCCGCTTGCGGAGCTTGGTGGGCCGGCCATGTAAATCGGTGCGGCGCCCCGAACGGTTATCTGGTCGTTGAGGTGAAAGGGAATGCCGCTACTTGGTATTATAAGGCAACCGGCCATGATTCGGATTATCAATTCAGGGTTTATAGGCCGAATGAGTTCAAATCACAAGCGGATTACCTAGTGGTGAACGTATGGGATTGGGACCCGACCTACCAAGTTACATGGAGCGAAAACGGCATAGAGAAAGGTCGCATGGAGCAATTCGATGATGAAGACCAAGACTATATCGACATGCACGGAAAACCTTCTGGATATCATACATCGCACTTATTCCGTTGCCACCCTTCTGCCGGAGTCAAAGACGTACGGATCAAGGTTATCAACCGATTTGGCGAGACCTTTACTAAAAATGTAACACTCCCGTAATCAAATCGTAACAAGTGGCATTTACTTTTGTATCGATAAAATGTAGAAAACTCTCATTACATATTAATGTTAGAATCATTACAAAGGAACAAACCAAACCTTATTCCTAACTTTGAACGGCAACTTGGCTTTCGGCGGAAGGCGGTTGCCGTTATTTTTTTGAGGGTATATCCTATTCTTAACGGGAAAAGTTTCGAGTTCATTCGAAACTTTTGTACTTTTACGCAAAAGTTTCGAGTATGGACGATAGATTTAAGACATTAGAGAAGTATAACCTATGGGGTGGAAACGATTTTCCAACAGGCTATAAACGGCAAGATTATTTAGATAGGATATTATCCTACACCGGAAACAGATTAATCAAAGTCTTGGTAGGACAGCGACGTGTAGGGAAAAGCTATCTCCTTCGTCAGTTAGCTAGCCATCTCGCCAATAGTGGAGTAAATCCCCGAAATATATTCTTCATTAACTGTGAGCTATCCGCCTTTTATTTTTTGAAAACCAATGAAGATCTTGATTCCCTGTTTAATCTCTACTTAAAACAAATAAATCCTCGAGGTCGTATCTATCTGTTCATTGACGAAATCCAAAATGTAGAGGGATGGGAACGCTTCGCCAACTCATACTCACAGGACTATACCGCCGAATATGAGTTATTCATCAGTGGTTCCAACTCTAAAATGCTATCTGGAGAACTCGCCACGTTATTAGCCGGACGTTATGTGGAATTTGCCATCTATCCTTTTTCATACACAGAGTTTCTTGGAATCACCCAAAAAGAAAATAACAAGATACACTACCTAGAATATATGCAAAGTAGTGGTATGCCTGAATTATACCATCTATCTCAACCAGAAGTACAAAGAAATTATATATCCGCATTAAAAGACACCGTATTACTACGTGATATCATACAAAGACAAAACATAAAAGACGCTAAGTTGCTTGAGGACATTTTTGTCTATCTGGTAAATAACGCATCTAATTTAATATCAATTCGGAATATCACCAATTATTTCAAGAGCTCGGGAAGGAAGACCAGCTATGATACGATCGCCTCCTACATTAGTTACATAGAGGACACTTTTTTGGTACATAAAGTCGAGAAATACCAAATCAAGGGAAAGGAGACCATCGCCGGGAATTGTAAGTATTACATCAATGACCTAGGTTTCAACAATTATTTATATCAAGGCTTTGGCTACGGCATTGGGTATAAACTAGAAAACCTCATTTATCTAGATTTATTAAGGGCCGGCTATCAAATATACGTAGGCAGCATAAAGAACAAAGAGGTGGATTTCGTCGCTATCAAAGGAGAGAGGGTTATCTATCTCCAATCCACTTATTTACTAATCGACAAAGAAACCATCGAACGGGAATATGCCTCGTTAGAGGCCATTGAGGATAATTACGAGAAGATCGTTGTCTCGCTCGATGATTTGCCGCTTCCTTCCAAAGAAGGAATAAAGCACGTACAAGCATGGAATTTATCCCATGCCATTCTCTAAAATCAAGGTTTGTTTTCGGATCTAGCCCTTCCTATAAGCTCACAAAAAAAGCACCTTGGCATTTTGTCAATTTGTAAACTCAACTGCCCGAGAATCACTTTTTTCGGGCAAACGTACAGCTTATCCCCAAATACGAGAAAAAATATTAGCAATCATTTGTCTTATACGGCATTAGTTAAAAACAGCCTTTTATCCTAGCGAATTTAATTCATCCTAATTCATATCCTATAGCTTATCCGGGCTATCTCATTGAGTTACGACAGGGATATAACAGGGTTACGATGCCCATTCATGAGTACTAACAACCCTATTCATGACTGTTTACGATGCCCAACGGCACTACTGTCGTTGCCAAACACGACTAGTCGCACTGCCTTTTACCACCTATCGTGTGTAAAAAGTGGTCCTTTTGCATGAAAAAGGCTATTTATACCCCTCCGATCTCCCCTACTTCATACCTCTCTCAAAAAGGGTATGTCACGATATCCCCCTTATATCAATCAAAAAGATCGAATACCGTCCATTTCACCAACAAAGCCCTTATCTACCCTTATCAACAAATAAGGGGAAACAGCGCAATACTGTCTCCCCTTGCCTTTGATCCGTTTCCATCCTCACGGAAGTACTTACGGATGAACTTTAATTTATTACTTTAGTATTAATATTAATCCATTCCCGCTTGTTCGCCCTCTCGGGGTACTTGGATAATCCGCACGGGAATGATTTTCGATTTATCTTTTCATTATTCCTTTACATGTCTTATTTAACGACAACCTTTACGGTCTCGTCGCCAACCGTTACAAGAACGATTCCAGCAGGAACAGCGATCGTAGCGTTATCGGAAGTGACAACTGTCTCTGCCAACGGCATACCCAATAAGTTGCGAACATAAGCGGTCTCGCCTTGAGCGCCTTGGATCGTTACGGAACCGGCGTTGCCTGTTACTACGATAGAAGAAGTAGCGTTGTCAATAGACTCGTTACCGGTCGGAATGATACCATCTTCAACGGTTACGACCAAAGCTTCATTTAAATTGCTAGTCAAACCGATTTTTCCATTCAAACTATACAGATACTGCGCATTAGACAAGCTTCTAATCACATAGTCACCTTCTGTAGCGGCATCTTTCAATACAATGTTGAACTTATAGTTGTTCAAGCCAGCCAAAACGCCTTTACTTGCGACAGCCGCAACAGTCACAGTCTCACCTTTCACTTGAGTAGTCAGTGTATCTGCATTCACCAAAGTAGCAGGACGGAAAATAGCTTTCACTATTTCTTCGCCTTGGTTTTTCATGATATAGTTGAAATCCTTAACCTCACTTGCGGCACCTGTGCTATAATAATAAGCAGAGTCATACGCATTGTACAAGAAGGCTCTCTCCGTCTTTTCCGCTATACCTTTGGAGATGAAGAACGAAGGTAAGTAAGTATTGACATCAGCGGTATCCAACCAGAATGTCAAGTTCTCCGCAGATGCGTCAGCCGGAGCTACCACTGCCTGCATATCCTTACCTACAGCCATGAATCCACCATTTACAGCTTGGAAAGCCGCATGACGTAACTCCCCTTTCAAGGATACCATATCCTCACGCAATAAGGAGACTGCACGATAACTGTCTTTATCAGCATAGATTGTAGAAGAATTAAACTCTACCTTTCCTGTTCCTGTATTCAAGCTAGCGACATTACCATCAGCCTTAATCATATCGGTATATTTCTTATCAGACTTCAACATGGAATAAGAACCATCCAAGTTCTGCTTGAATATAAACTTACCCATAGGAGTAGAATTAGTAACGGTAGCGATAGCAGAGGCATCAGCCTTCAAATATTTATCTGAATTAACCGGATTGAAAGCATAAGACAATACGGCTACCGTATCACCAGAAGCAACAGTCTTCACTAATTTCTTAGTGGCATCCCAATAAGCATAACCCTTAACGTTCAGGATCGTATCAGATTTAGCAGCTTTCAACTCGGCTGCACTTTTGTCAAATTTAGTGATATTCCACAAAGTAAAGCCGGCCTCTTGCTTATGAGCTTCAACCTTATCATTATCAACAACTGTCAAAAGTAAATCATCGGCGATTCGGGAATCTTGTTTCTTGAAATTCAATTTAACCGGACCATAAGCGATAGCCTCATCGGATAGATTCAAGAAACCGGCCATCGGATCAACACTCTCTACAGGGATTAATTGGATATTCTTAGCATTAATCTCGCCATAAGTTGAGGAATAAACATGCTCATTTGCTCTATTCACATATCCATATATGAATCTCGCATCTGTAACATCTGCAGGAGTATCCCATTTACCTGTACAAATCTTAGCACCATGAACAAGGATAGCGTTATTTTGATCATACAAACCTAGCTTGATCTCAACATTTGTCTCACGGTTACGGAAGATAAATGATCCATTCTCATCTACGCCAACGATTGTCCATTGAGCGATCGGAGCGTTCATCATCGTATAGTCTGATCCATCAGCTAACAAACTCCAAGTGGTAGAAGCACCGGTGGTAGTCGTACTAACTCGCAAATATTTACCATACTCTGAGCTATTGTTACCACTTACCTTATCTGCTCCACTTGTGAACATGATCTGATAAACAGCTGGAGCATCAGCCTTCAATAACGATTCCGGTTTAATAATATTAGAGGCGCCAAACTGAGCTACCGTGGCACCATTTACCGAGGTTGTCGTTAAATAATTAGTGCCTGCATTCGTTACGACACCTACAGCAACATTCTGTCCAGCATCATATTTTCCATCCTTAATAACCGTAGCGGACATTGTCAAAGTATATTTACCCGGATCATTTGTAGGATATTTCTCTGTCACCGTGAACATCGCATTCTCTACCGGTAATTCATCTTTCTCAATGTCAGCATCCTTCTTCAACACATTACCACCAACTATCGTAAACTCATAACCTTGTCCAGCCTTAGGATCTAGGGCGTTAAAGCCATAATTCTTCTCCAAGTTAATCGCTATGAATGTAGAAGCCTCAAAGTCATCGGGTGTATTGATACCTTCCGCAGGTGTTGATATCGCAAAATAAGTACCAGCCTTGGGAGCCACAGTCGCCGCTAAATTGTATGCCTTTACTGTCTGGCTGAAAATATTTTCTGTCGGTTCCTTAGCGAACTTCAAAGAGAAGCCATCTCCTAGATATTGACTATTCAACTCATCAGCAGTCATTGTATTTTCAGCGGCCTCAAACAGAACGATTTTATTATCACCTGTCGCACCAACAGCGATTCCATTTTCAGATAGAGTTAATTCATTATCCGGAGCCTTAGCCGCAGACTTAAGCAATTGTCCCTTTCCGTCATAACTATCATTTGAACCAAAATAAAAATAAATAGACTTATCAGCCTTGCCTGCTACCGCTTCCGTTTTTTTTGTCACCAAATTACCGCTCTTATCAAAGCTCAAATAAGCCCCGGCTTCCGGATTCTTAAATGTATAATACGTCTTACCATCCGTACCTACAGCTTTCTCTACCACCCACAGATATTGAGCAATATTCTCGTCATCAAACTTAACATTTTCCGCAGCAGCTGTTGTGGCACTTAATGTTCCATCCGTATTCTTTATTCCTAATACAAATTCTCCATCAGTTAAAGTACCATCAGCAGCAGTCATCGCTACATAATACTTCTTGCCTGATTTGAATTCATGGCCATCATCCTTCGTGCCATTTGCAGCTACAACTTTATCCGGAGATGTAGTTGTATTAATAGCAGAGACAGAGGTAAACGCCGAGGTTAGCAGGACACTAACCGCCAAAGTAAAAAACTTCTTGTTCATAATCTCTAATTTAAATATTAATAATAGTGTTAATTAAATATCTCTCAACTCTTTAATTATCCTTCGCCATACCAAAACGACTAGTCTAGACCATCGTTTAGATCTTGCGTTTTTGAAGAGGGAAAACGGGAGGTTCGTTTACGGAATCGGTTGTTTCGTAAAGGATAGGCTATCCTATTGATAAGAAAGCGAATAAGGGATAAAAAAAATAGCTCGGAAGGGTTGCAGGTATCAAAGAAACGCGTACCTTTGCAAATGACGAATTAAAACGATCGTTTAGACTAGCCGTTTTATCAGATAAATCAGTCCTTGATATTATTGGTATGTATTACTAAAGCCTATTCATATACATCATATTCTTTAATGTACGTGTACATATATAATATAATTTCCAAGAATCCTCCTCTAGGTTAACGCATACTTGATTTCGCAGGCCGTAGAAGGCTTTCCAAGTGATCAGTTATTCACTTCCCGAGCCGTTAGTTAGCGGCTATATATAGCCGCTAGTTATTCATTCGACAAGCCGTTAGTTATTCACTTCAGGAGCCAATGGCACTCTATCAAACAGCTAGGCCTCCCTACTCCGATAAACAATCGTGCCCCAAAAGACTTTGAACTCACAGAGCATGCACCGATAAGTCGGCACTAAGCAACCATTAACAGAAATAATGGCTAAAATAGGCTGGAATGACCGCACTAAATTCAAACGGAAATATATCAATTTTAATCTATTGTCATGATTTAAGGCTATCCCCCATGAATATCGGATGAGTCGGAATTTCTACTGCCTTATTGTTTTAGGAAAGTGATAAAGAGCAAAAAAAGGAGTTAAGCCATAGACTTAACTCCTTTTCTCTCAGCTTTAGTCGGGATGACTGGATTCGAACCAGCGACCACACGCCCCCCAGACGCGTACTCTAACCGGGCTGAGCTACATCCCGCTTTTATTTTACGGGTGCAAAGGTAGTTTTTTTCCGTTAAATGCCAAAACTTTCACGATAAAAATCAAGAGACTCTAAGATTTTTTCCTTGGTGACCGATTGGTTGATACGGACATCTCCTACATTTTTCAGTAAAGTGAAGTTGATGATACCGCCCTCATTCTTTTTATCATGTGTCATTAACTCATATAAGGTATCGTAGTCCGTGCAGTCAAAGAAGAGCGCCGGATAATACTCTTTTATATAATAAACGACTTGACTCAATTTCTCCATCGGGAAGCCACACAGCTTATGCGAGAGGTAAAGCTCGCTCACGATACCCGCCGCTACCGCATGACCATGCAAGATCGGACGCATTTTCAGGAAAGACAAGCTCTCGAAAGCGTGGCCGATCGTATGACCGAAATTCAATGCCTTACGAATACCTTGTTCCTTGGGATCTTCCTCTACGATCCGCTCTTTCACGGCGACCGACTGGCCTACCAAACTATTCAAATACGAATAATTCATGGTGTCGATATCAAAAAGCATGACAGACGCATAATTCTCCATCGAACTAATCAACCCGTGCTTGATCATCTCCGCATAACCGGAAAGGATATTATCGCGATCCAACGTGCGCAAGAAATCGCAATCGATGAATACACACAAGGGGGGATAAAAAGAACCGACCTCGTTCTTCAACCCATTGAAGTTTATACCCGTCTTACCGCCAACCGCAGCATCGACGGACGCCATCAAGGTCGTAGGGATATTGATCGTACGGATGCCCCGCTTGAAAGTAGCGCCGGCAAAACCACCCATATCCGTAATCATACCGCCGCCCAAATTCACCAGCAAGGAGTTACGGGAAGCCCCCTCATTCGACAAAGCTGTCCATATCTGGGCTAAAGAGACAAAACCCTTATTCATATCACCCGCTTCCATCACGAGAATCGGCGCCTTTTGAAAGGCCGGTATATCCTCTACCAAGGGAAAACATTTCTCTTTGGTATTCGTATCCATAAGGATGAACAACTTATCGTATTTTAGAGAGGAGAGAAAATCTTGCAGTTCCGATTTCAGGTCCTTGCAAATAACCACTTTTTGCTCTGACATATCTTTTTTATTTAAAACCTTAGACCACAAAGGTAAAACATGTATTCCGATTATCAAAACGACATAAAAAAATTCCTTCGGATGGAATTCTTATTCGATCCGAAGGAATCTATCATTGCGTCCGAAAGAAAAGTCAATTTCTTCCGAACCGATTTTACTGTACTCCAACAGCCTCTTTCACAGCGCCAACCGCAATAGAAAGACCCTCCATGTTCTTACCGCCGGCCGTAGCGAAATGGGGTTGTCCACCACCACCGCCTTGGATATGCTTAGCGGCCTCTTTTACGATCTTACCGGCATGCAAGCCCTCTTTCACCAAATCATCGCTTAACATAAGCATGAGCGTGCATTTGTTATCGTCAATGATACCGGCAACAAAGACAAAGCTATCGGTTGTCTCCGCCTTGATCTGGAAAGCCACGTTCTTCATAGCGTCCGCATTTGCCTTACCAACGAACTGCATAACCTTGATACCATTACTCTCCGAAGCTTTCGCCACGATCTCCTCCTTCAAACGCATAGACTTCTCACGGATATAATCCTCGATCTGTTTCTTCATCTCCGCATTCTCCTCGATAGACTTTTTCATCGCTTGCGCCAAATTCGGCATATGGTTCATCAACGCACGCAACTCACGGATCAGATCTTGCTGGGCATATACGAATTGCTCGGCGCCCTCGGCCGTAACCGCCTCTATACGACGGACACCTGCGGCGATAGAGCTCTCTCCTATCACGTGCAAAGAACCGATCATACCGGTTGCCGGGATATGCGTACCACCACATAGCTCCACGGAGCTTCCGTATTTCACGACACGTACCTCATCGCCATATTTCTCACCGAACAAAGCCATAGCCCCTAGCGCCTTTGCTTCGGCGATCGGCATATTGCGATGCTCTTCCAACGGGAAGTTCGCACGGATCTTCTCTCCAACCAATATTTCCACCTTACGGATTTCCTCGTCCGTCACTTTCTGGAAATGAGAGAAGTCGAAACGCAAAGAATCAGGCGAAACATACGAACCTTTCTGCTCTACGTGCGTACCTAATACCTCACGCAACGCCTCATGCAAAAGGTGCGTGGCAGAGTGGTTACACTCACACTGGATACGCTTTTTCACGTTGATCTTCGCGGTAAATGTAGCCGTTACGTCCTTCGGTAGTTTAGTAACCAAATGAACCGGCAAATTATTCTCACGTTTCGTATCGATCACGTCGATCTTCTCGTCGTCGGCGATCAACCAACCCGTATCACCGACCTGTCCACCCATTTCCGCATAGAACGGGGTTTGATCCAGAACGATCTGGTATAATACTTTATTCTTTTGTTTGATCTGGCGATAACGCAAGATCTCTGCCTCGCATTCGAACAAATCATAACCCACGAACTTACATTCACCCTCTTTCAGCGTGATCCAGTCGCCTGTCTCGATAGCGGCGGCGTTACGGGCACGCTCTTTCTGCTTCTGCATAGCCTTATTGAACTCCTCGATATCGGCTTCCATGCCGTTCTCACGAAGAATCAATTCCGTCAAGTCCAACGGGAATCCGTAGGTATCATATAATGTAAAGGCATCTACGCCATTCAAGACTGTCTTGCCCGCAGCCTTCGTCTCCTCCATTTTCTTATCCAGCAAACGGATACCGGTTTCCAAGGTACGAAGGAAAGATTCTTCCTCCTCCTTGATAACCTTCTCAATCAAGGTTTTCTGAGCGATCAATTCCGGATAAGCGTCGCCCATCGTCTCGATCAATACGGGCAAAAGCTTATACATAAACGCTTCCTTGCGATCCAAGAACGTATAACCGTAACGAACGGCACGCCGCAAGATACGACGGATTACATAACCGGCCTTAGCGTTGGAAGGCAACTGTCCGTCCGTGATAGCGAAAGCGATCGTACGGATGTGGTCGGCGATCACACGCATGGCGATGTCTTGCTGTTTATCCGTACCGTAAGTCGTACCCGCCATTCCCGCAATTACCTTGATAATCGGTTGGAATACGTCCGTATCATAATTTGAGGTCTTACCCTGCAATGCCATACACAGACGCTCGAATCCCATACCGGTATCGATCACCTTAGCCGGCAGCGGTTCCAAAGAACCATCGGCCTTACGGTTGAATTGCATAAATACAAGGTTCCAGATCTCGATTACCTGCGGATGATCCTTATTTACCATATCGGCACCGCTGACCGCCGCACGCTCCTCGTCCGAACGAAGGTCGATATGGATCTCGGAACAGGGACCGCAAGGACCCGTATCCCCCATTTCCCAGAAGTTATCATGTTTGTTACCGTTCAGAATATGATCTTTCGGTAAATATTGCTCCCAATAACCAGCAGCTTCGTTATCACGATCTAAGCCTTCAGCGGGGCTTCCCTCGAATACGGTGGCATATAAACGCTCCGGATTCAGCTTCAATACCTCTACCAAGTATTCCCAAGCCCAGTTGATCGCCTCTTTCTTAAAATAATCTCCGAACGACCAGTTTCCGAGCATCTCAAACATCGTATGATGATAGGTATCATGTCCTACCTCCTCTAAATCGTTATGCTTACCGCTAACACGAAGACATTTCTGAGAGTCCGCGACACGAGGATACTTACGGGGCACGTTGCCCAAGATAATATCTTTAAACTGATTCATTCCCGCGTTCGTAAACATCAACGTGGGGTCACCCTTTACCACCATTGGAGCGGAAGGCACGATCTGGTGTTCCTTAGAAGCGAAGAATTGCTTGAAGGATTCACGGATTTCTTTTGCTGTCAACATAATCTATTTATATAGTTCTCGTTAATATTCTGAAAAACAATTTGCAAAAGTACTGCAAATTATTATTTTTGCGTGCATTCAGATAACAAAAAATGTAGATGAAACTCTTTAAAAGTCGCAAAACATACTATTTATACAATCCGAACACTCTCAATTATGAGCGTGTATACCCATCTAGCAAAGACCGGCTGTTCACCGTTCTCCGCCATTTAAGCACCGGAATAGCGTTCGGCGTAGCCACTTTTTTCGTCATGATGCATTTGGTGGACTCTCCGATGGAATCTCAGTTACGTAAGGAGAACCGCCTATTGCAAACTCAATACGAGGTGCTTTCCCTTCGCTTAAATAACGCGTTGGACGTATTGGATGATATCCAACAGCGTGACGAGAATCTGTACCGGGCTATCTTCCAAGCTGAGTCTATACCCGAATCCGTTCGGAAAGCCGGGTTTGGAGGGACAAACCGTTACGAGCATTTGATGAGCCTGTCCAATCCGGAGCTTGTTGTCTCCACGACCCAAAAGATGGATATGCTACGTAAGCAATTATATATCCAATCCAATTCCTTGGAAGAACTGATCTCCCTAGGAAAGAACCAAGAAGAGAGAAGTAAATGTATCCCGGCGATCCAGCCGATTTCCAATAAGGATCTGCGTCGTACCGCTTCCGGCTATGGCGTACGTATCGACCCGATTTACCGTACACCTCGTTTCCATTCCGGAATGGATTTCTCGGCTAAAGTGGGAACGGAGATCTACGCGACAGGTAATGGCGTAGTCACTTTTGCCGCTTGGAAACAGGGATACGGAAATTGTTTGATTATCGATCATGGCTACGGCTATCAGACATTATACGGTCATATGAGTAAGTTCAAGAAACGTGTCGGACAAAAGGTTACTCGTGGAGAGGTGATTGGCGAGGTTGGAAATACCGGGAAATCTACCGGCCCTCACTTGCATTATGAGGTAATCGTACGAGGGAAGTATGATAATCCGTCCAAATACTATTACATGGATCTCTCACCTGAGGAATACGACCGTATGATCCAGATTGCCGAGAATCATGGTCAGGTTATGGATTAAACTTCATTAGCAGTATGAGTCTAAAAAAGAATAAAGATCTCAAACTCTATTTTTCCATCAGCGAGGTGGCGCAGATGTTCGACGTGAACGAGTCCACCCTTCGCTTTTGGGAGAAGGAGTTCGATATCATCAATCCAAGGAAGACGAGCAAAGGTACCCGTTTTTACAAGCAGGAGGATATCGACGCGGTACGCCTCATCTACCATCTGGTTAAAGAGAGAGGGATGACCTTGGCCGGCGCACGGCAAAAACTGAAGGACAATAAAGAGACGACGATCCGGCAAGAAGAGATCGTAAACCGCCTGAAACAGATCAAAGAAGAGCTGTTAGCTATGAAAGACGCATTTGATGCTTTTGCCCCGAAAGTGTGATTATTCTGTTGATAAAACCAGAACAAAACCGTACCTTCGTCCCCAATTAAATAAAACATAAGCAAATAAAATACAAGACATGGAAATTACAGGAAAAATTATTCAAGTCCTACCGGAAGTAGGCGGTGTCAGCAAAGCCGGAAACGAATGGAAAAAACAAGAGTACGTATTAGAGACACACGATCAATATCCCAAGAAAGTATGCTTCCAGATATTCGGAGCGGATAAGATCGCTCAAGCGGCCATTCAGCCGGGCGAGGAATTGACAGTCTCTTTCGACATTGACAGCCGTGAGTACCAAGGCCGCTGGTTCACCAGTATCAACGCATGGAAAGTAGACCGTCCGATGGCGGCAGCTCCTCAAGCCGCTCCGATGGGAGTAACTCCGGATAATTTCGCTCCGGCTTCCGCTCCTACGGCTCCAGCCTCATCCGCTCCTGATTTCGGACCGGCCAATCCAATCGATGATTTGCCATTCTAAAGACTAATGGATATCGTATTACTAATTGGCGGTTTACTACTAATTTTAGTTGGGGCTAACGCCTTGACGGATGGTGCCGCCTCAGTAGCCAAACGCTTCAATATTTCCAGCTTAGTAATCGGGCTAACTATTGTGGCGTTTGGGACTTCCGCACCGGAATTAACGGTCAGTGTCGTATCTGCCTTGAAAGGAAGCTCAGATATCGCTATTGGTAATGTAGTAGGAAGCAATATATTTAACGCCTTGATGATTGTCGGCTGTACGGCCGCTATCGTACCGATCAGCGTCACGAAAGGTACGTTGAGCAAAGAGATCCCTCTTTGCGTGCTTGCCTCAATCGTATTATTTATTTGCGCGAATGACGTTTTGATCAACGGCGCGTCGCAAAATAGTATCAGTAGTAGCGATGGAATGTTACTATTATGCTTCTTCGCCATTTTCCTTGGCTATACATTCGCAATCGCACATAATGGAGAGGAAAATGGAGAGAGCACGATTAAAATAATGCCCATTTGGAAAGCGAGTTTATTCATCATTGGTGGATTGGCTGGTTTGATTTACGGAGGACAATTTTTCGTGGATGGAGCTTCTGGTATCGCCCGTGGACTGGGTGTCAGCGAATCTATTATCGGTTTGACTTTAGTGGCCGGAGGAACCTCTCTTCCTGAGTTAGCGACTTCCGTCGTGGCCGCATTAAAGAAGAACCCGGAGATGGCGATCGGAAATGTTATCGGTTCCAACCTCTTCAATATATTCTTCGTATTAGGTTGTAGCGCAACAATCACGCCGATGAACATACAAGGCATTACCAATCTGGATTTGGGCGTCATGATCGGTTCATGCGTATTGCTTTATATTTTTGGCCTTTTCTTCAAGAAACGGACCATCACTAGGCCGGAGGGAATCCTATTGATCGCTTGTTATATAGCTTATATAACTTATTTGATTGTCGGCTGATAAAGCTTTTATAAAACAAAAGTGTAGCGAAGCACTTCGCTACACTTAATCCGCTACACGTCCGACAGATTTAATATTCTGTATCTTCGACAAAGTCACGCACATTTTCTGGATATCTTCTACGTCATGAACTTTCATCTTTATCTTACCTTCGAACACGCCGTCTTTCGCCTCGATCAGCAAGCGCATGATGTTCACGTTGAAATCCTCGGAAATCGTTTTCGTGATCGTATTCAGTACGCCTATCGAGTCTATACCTTTCACCTCTAGCGTGGCCTCAAAAGAAGCGTTCATATGGCTGCTCCAAACCGTATTCAAGATACGTTCGCCAAAGCTACTTTTCAAGCGCATGGCGATCGGGCAGGAACGTTTATGAACCACTACGTTACCATCGTCATTGATAAAACCTAAAGAGTCATCTCCCGGAATCGGCTTACAACATTCGGCAATTACATAATTACGCTCAAAAGCCTCCTCTTTCAATAAATAAGGCTTTTTCTTATCATATTTAGGCTTCTCTTTCTTGGCTTCCTCCTCTTCGGGTTGTTTCACCTTCTTGGAAGCGACACCCAACGCCTGTTTCACATACTTAAACAAGACATTATCCGTCTTCTCCTTCAACAGCTTCTTTAAATTCTCGGGCAAAACCACATCCCCCTTCTCTACCGCATAAAAGAATTCCTCGCGTTTCGAGAATCCAAAGTACATACCTAATTTATCCAGATTGGATGTACTCGCCTCAAGCTCCGAACGCTTGAAGGCATCAAGAACTTTTATCTCTCCATACTTAGCGACCTCTTTACGGACACGCTTTAATACGGCATCGATCTTCGCACGAGCCTTAGCGGTAGTCACGAAGTTCAACCACTCCGGTTGCGGCTCCTGAGAACGGGAAGTCAAGACCTCCACCTGATCTCCACTGGACAGCGGATGACTCAATGGCACCAAACGATGGTTTACCTTAGCGCCAATACATTTATTACCGATATCGGAGTGAAGCGCATAAGCGAAATCCAAGGCGGTAGCCCCTTGGGGCAATGTCTTTATATCTCCTTTCGGAGTGAAAACAAATATCTCGGAAGTAAATAAGTTCAGTTTGATCGTATCCAAGAAATCCAGCGCATTCGGGTCCGGACTCTCCAATATCTCGGTAATGGTTTGTATCCATTTATCCAATTCCGTATCCTCCTCCACGTTGGATTCCTTGTATTTCCAATGGGCAGCGAAGCCTTTCTCTGCGATATCATCCATACGGCGGCTACGGATCTGGATCTCTACCCATTGTCCATCCGGTCCCATAACGGTCAGATGAAGCGCTTGATAACCGTTCGCTTTCGGACGGCTCACCCAATCACGGATACGGTCGGGACGAATCCGGTAAATATCCGTAATAGCCGAGTAGATATCCCAACATTGGTTTTTCTCGTCCACACCGGGAAGCGGGTCAAAAATAATGCGGACCGCATAAATATCATAAATATCCTCGAAAGCGACACCCTTGCTTTCCATCTTATTCCAAATGGAATAGACCGATTTCACACGGGCACGCATCTCATACTGAAGTCCCATCGATTTCAGCTTCTCGTCCACAGGGGCGGCGAAACGCTCGAATAATTTATTACGGCTCTCTTCTGTCGCTTTCAACTTAGCGCTGATGAAATCGTATTCTTGCGGATGCTCGTATTTAAAACTCAAATCCTCCAGTTCCGTCTTGATCGAGAAGAGACCCAGACGATGCGCCAGAGGAGCATACAAATAAAGAGTCTCACCCGCGATCTTAAATTGCTTGGCGGGAAGCATGGAACCCAAAGTCCTCATATTATGAAGACGGTCTGCGATCTTGATTAGAATCACCCGTATATCGTCACTCATAGTCAGCAGCAACTTACGGAAGTTCTCGGCTTGAGCCGAGGCCTGTTCCCCAAAAATGCCACCGGATATCTTCGTCAAGCCATCCACGATCTGGGCGATCTTGTCTCCGAACATATCCCGGATATCCTCCACCGTATACTCGGTATCTTCCACGACATCATGCAATAACGCAGAGCAAATAGAGGTAGAGCCCAAACCCATCTCCCGGCATACGATACGAGCCACGGCGATAGGATGCATTATATAAGGTTCGCCGGAACGCCGTTTCACTCCGGCGTGCGCTTGATTGGCGAAATTAAAGGCTTTCGTGATTCGTTCGACCTTACGGCGGTGGTTTGACTTCAAATAATCGTTCAACAGCGCATTGAACCCATCTTGTATCATCTGTTCGTCCGCAGAGAGAACGGACGCAGTCTCGCCCGTTTCTTTTATATCTTTTGTGTCCTTTGTATCGTCCATGGTTTTACACCTCCCATTTTTATACTGTATAGCCACAAATATATACAAATATTTGGAAGGAAACCCTAACAAAAGACAAAAATAGAATATCTACAGCTTAAATATGGATCCCATAGTCGTGTTTAACCTCGTCCATGACAAAAGTACTTCTCAACGAGCCCAAACTATTGATCGTTCCTAACACATTCAAAATAAACTCTTGATAATATTTCATATTGGGAGCGTGTATCTTCAATAAGTAATCATAATCGCCTGAAATATTATAGCACTCCGTTACCTCGGGGATTTCTTGGATAATCCGGGTAAACTCAAAAGCTATATCCTTATTCAGCCGAACCAATTTCACGCTACAAAAGACAACAAAGCCTTGATTCAGCTTCTCCGCATCTAGTACCGCTATATACTTCTTTATATATCCACTATTCTCAAGACGTTTTAAACGCTCGAACACCGGGGTTGACGAGAGACTGACCCTTGCCGCCAACTCTTTCGTAGTCAACCGGGCATTATCTTGTAACGTTCGGAGGATTTGCAGATCCACCTTGTCTAACTTATCAGAAACATTCATAAGAAAAAAATTCTATCGGATTGATTCCCCAGCGTCCTTCGCCGAAGATGTATTCTATTTATAGCCCTAAAAATAGTATTATTTTCTATATTCTCAACGAATCTTGTTCAAAAAGCACACACATCATACATTTGCCAACAGAATAAGAACTAAATAAACAAGATGACTATGGCAACAAAGAAGTTACATTTCGAGACATTACAACTTCATGTAGGACAAGAACAACCGGATCCCGCAACCGACGCACGTGCGGTACCCATTTATCAAACAACTTCCTATGTATTCCATAACGCACAACATGCAGCAGACCGTTTCGGCCTACGTGACGCGGGGAATATTTACGGACGTTTGACAAACTCCACGCAAGGCGTTTTCGAGGCACGTGTAACTGCCTTAGAAGGAGGTGTGGCAGGTTTGGCCGTGGCTTCAGGAGCAGCGGCTGTCACCTATGCGTTACAGAACATAGTGAGGGCAGGAGATCATATTATCGCGGCCGATAATTTGTATGGCGGTTCCTTCAACCTGATCACCCATACACTGGCCTCCCAAGGCATTACTAATACGATTATCAATGTAAATGACCTAAACGCATTAGAAGCAGCCATCCGGGAAAACACGAAAGCCATTTATGTAGAGACATTCGGGAATCCTAACTCTGACGTAACGAATCTGGATGCGGTAGCGGAAGTCGCCCACCGACACCATATTCCATTAATCGTAGACAATACGTTCGGAACCCCCTACTTGATTCGTCCGATCGAACATGGAGCTGACATCGTCATCCATTCCGCCACAAAGTTCATAGGGGGACATGGCAGTAGTCTAGGAGGCGTAATTGTAGATGGAGGTACTTTCGACTGGAAGGCGAATGCCGATAAGTTTCCTACATTAGCCAAACCAGACCCAAGTTATCATGGAGCCATATTTGCGGACGTAGCAGGTTCCGCCGCCTTTGTCACCCGTATCCGTGCGGTCATTCTTCGCGATACCGGGGCAACAATCTCTCCTTTCAATGCTTTTATCTTGTTGCAAGGATTAGAGACCTTATCCCTACGCATGGAACGCCATGTAGCAAACGCATTGAAAGTCGTGGATTATTTATCAAAACATCCGAAAGTAGAAAAAGTGAATCATCCATCACTTCCTACCCATCCGGACCATGAACTTTACAATAAATATTTCCCGAATGGTGCCGGCAGTATCTTCACCTTCGAGATCAAAGGCGGGCAGGAAGCCGCTTGGAAATTCATCGACTCACTGGAGATCTTTTCCCTACTAGCGAATGTCGCCGATGTAAAGAGCCTTGTCATTCATCCATACACGACCACTCATTCCCAGATGAGTCCGGAAGAACTTGCCCAACAGCACATAACACCATCCACCGTACGCTTGAGCATCGGAACCGAATATATAGATGATATTATAGATGATCTGGATCAAGCTTTCGCTAAAATCTGATAGCGCACTTCCAAAAGGAAAAGGACAGAAGCAAAGAAGGCGATCCCTGTTCGACACAAGGATCGCCTTTCTAATCAACATCACATCGAGCCAAGGTTACACTCATTTATTCTCAGCCAAATAGATATCCGTAAATGTCACAGTTCCGGTTAATCGGTTATTGTTGTTAGTTACATTTAACAATATGACATACTTGCGATACTGATCGGCAGTCAACGCCTCTTTCATCAGCTTCAAATTGCCGTACACGGCTTTTTGCAATCGTTCATTCTGACGCTTCAGGTCTTTGCTCAAACTCTTTCTTTGTTCTTGTACAAAATAATCGTTAATGTTAAGTACCTCCTCCATTTGGTAAGGAGCCAATCCTAGATAAGAACTCAATCGGCTAAACTCTACCGCAAACGGTTCTTTATTCCCATATTCATTCACACATTGCGCTTTCGCAAAATTCATTGTAGCACTCATTCCCAAAACCGCTACCGCCATAATTAACTTTCTCATAATACCTACAATTTACCTATTACAAAACTATTCACAAAACAAACACTCATTTTAGAGAAGATAGCCTAAACATTCTTTTGTTTCGGACTAATCCTTTTTTACAAACCTATTAACCTATCTAATTTGTATGATAAAACTCGGATTAACATCAAAATTTCAACTTACATCTTATTGATGTATCTCCTTGTTTGTATTGCAAAGATGAAGAATTATCGGATAGGAAGTTTCCGATTGTTGACGAAAAGGAAAAAATGGGGATTGAACACGAAAAGGGCAAAAAAATACCGGCTTTAAGAGAACCGGCATTTCTATTTAATTATCATTCCAGACTTACTATCCAAGACTTAAACTCGGATGCCTTATTTTTACTAATATATATACGCTCAGGCACTTCTATATCCAAAGTAACGAGCAAACGGCTATCAAACCAAATTGTTATGTCCTTCACGCTATCACGAGAAATGATGAATTGTTTATTCGCACGGATAAAATCAGCAGGACTTAAAGAAGAAATTATCTGTTCCAATGTTTTAGCATATGGATACGAATTACCAGTCTTTAAATAAACATATGTACTCTTATCAGCCGTATAGAAACAAGACACATCTTTCAAGCTAATAGGCAACAATTTATCCTTAACAGGAATCAGTAGTTTATCCTTGTATTTAGGAGTAGTAGACAACTGTGTTAATTGGGATAAATAATGGATGATATCTTGATGATTCCATCGGCTAAACTTATCTAAGGCCCGTTTCAATTCTTCCGGCTTAATCGGCTTCAAGATATAGTCTATGCTGTTTACTTTGAAAGCGTCGATCGCATATTGATCGTACGCCGTAGTAAAGATAATCGGTGCCTCCACCTCTATCTGGTCAAAAATAGCGAAAGCGGAACCGTCCGATAAATGAATATCCATAAAAATCAAATCCGGCCTCGGATTGGCTTGCAGCCAACGTACCGTTTGCCGGACACTCTCCGTATTTCCCATGATCTCAATCGTGGGATCTATTGTAACCAACATATCCGCTAAGTTCTCATAGGCGGCGGTCTCGTCCTCTACGATCAGTATTCTCATATAGCATCATTTTAGGGGTAGGTATACCTGAAACTCATCCTCATCAGATTCTACCCGTATTTGTTTATTCATTAATAGCAAGAAACGATTCTCCAGATTCTTAAGCCCGGTTCCATTCGTATCCGGTAAGGTCAATTTCGGATAGATTGGATTAGAAACAACCAGTTCCATTCGCTCGTTCAGCCGGATCAAGATATCCATCCGGTGCTCGCTGTCTATAATATTATGTACCGTCACGTTCTCTACCAACGGAAGCAAAGATAATACGGGAATTCGCAAGTTCCGCTTATCTTCGGGAACTTCGATCGTAAAAGTAAGCTTATTGGCGAAACGGACTACCATTACATGCTGAAAAGCCTCTATAAACGCAAGCTCCTCCGACAGTAGTACCAAATTCTTTTTATCACTCTGAAGGATATAACGGAATATATCGGACAATTTCGTAACATACAACAAGGTATTCTCATCGTTTTTCTTCCGTATCAAGGAGGAGATTCCATTCAATGAATTGAAAAAGAAATGCGGATTGATCTGGTTCACCAATGCATCGCAGCGGCTCTGCAAATTCTCGACACGCAGATTCTCGATCAATTGATCCTTTTCCCGTTGATTGTGATATAGCATTTGTATATAGCCGATCAAGGTACATAACAACGCCAACACGATAAACTGGAAGATAATGATACTCAAAAAACGATCATAACTAATAGTCAGGAAGGAGATCAATTTATAGACAACAAAGCCTCCGGAAACGTACAGGGCATTCCTGAGCAACCGCTCGAAGAAGGAGGTACAATCCTCGTGCCTCAAGTTACTTTTCAGCAAAAACCAAATAAGTCCCCAAAAGTAAAGAAAACGGAACCCAAAGAAGAGCAAAAACCCTTGATGATCGTTCGGAGCCAGATAGCTCATGTCACAAAAGATCCATGCCAAATTCGGATAGGCGATAAACACCGCGCAAACCAAACTGACCAACCAAGGTTTAGCCTTGACCACTGATATCTTTTCATCCAATGAACCCATACGATTGTATCTTTTTTCGTATACAAAGGAATAAAAAATCATTCACATCCTTTTCCAGTGCACGAAGAAAGCGAAAAAAAAGAGTTAAAGACGAATTTATCCCCGAATGATCATCCTACCGGTATCTTCAGTACTTGGCCCGGACGGATATCCGGACTTGACAGCCCATTCACCTTTTGTAAGGAAGAAGCGGTAACCCCAGGGTATTTCTTGGAAATCGAATAAAGTGAATCTCCCGATTTAACCTTATAAGAGACAAAATCTTTATTGGCGGAAGCGATCTGTTTTGTAGCGACGGAAGCCGACTTTTTCGTTGTTGTCGCAGTCGATTTCGCAGTCACGGTAGTTGATTTCACCGGAGTCTTGGTAGCCGAGGCAAAAGCGACACCCCCATTATCTACATATAATCTTAACCGTTTTCCTTTCGCTACCCGGTTGGAGCCTAGCCCGTTCCATTTACGGATATCTTTCGCTGTCACTCCATAGCGATTAGCGATCGTATAAAGATTCTCACCACTCAATACCACGTGGGTGATTTTTTCCCGGGTCGCACCACTTGGTAAAGAGCCATTAGAGTTATTCGCGGAAATGCAATTCGCCAACAGTTCCTCGATCCGATGCGTATAGACCGTATCTTCTTTATCGATAAAAGCATAGGTTTCCGCCGCAGGTAGTTTCAAGACCGAAGGGCGGGTATTACCCGGAACGATGTCTCTTTTATATTGTGGATTTAACGCACGCAACGTCTCAATATCTACTTGCAATAGATCCGATACTTGCTGCAAATGTAGGGCATTATTCACCATGACCGTATCCGTGGCTAGCGGCAAGCTGGTTTGCATCGGACAGATGTTATGCTCGCAATAATAATTCATGACGTAATTGGCGGCGATAAATAAGGGGACGTATGAACGAGTCTCTTTCGGTAAATAAGGGAAGATATCCCAGAAGTCCGTCTTGCCCCCCGAACGACGGATCGCTTTATTCACGTTGCCCGGCCCGCAGTTATAAGATGCCAACACTAAATTCCAATCCCCATAGATAGCGTACATATCCTTGAAATACTTACAAGCGGCCTCGGTCGCTTTCAAGGGGTCCCGGCGCTCGTCCACCAAGCTATTAATCTCCAAGCCATAGCTCTTACCCGTAGGAAGCATGAATTGCCATAAACCACAAGCGCCCACTCGAGAGAGGGCTACCGGATTCAAGGCACTTTCCACGACGGCGAGATATTTCAATTCAATAGGCAGGCCATGCTCATCCAACACCTGCTCGATTATCGGAAAATAAAAGTCCGCCATCCCCAGCATATAACGCACTAAATTTCGTTTACGCTCCGCATATAAGTCAATACAATCACGCACTATATTATTATAGGGCAAAGCGATCACGCTGGGAAGCCTAGACAGGCGGTCGATATAGACCGAATCCGGGAAATAGACATTCTCGTCGTCATCATGGCAAAAGTCCTCTCTTTTTGAGAAATATTGCACATGCCAAGTACGGAGCAAACTATCCACGTTCGCATCCAAGCTTTCCGGAATCAATCCGACCTCAGACTCCAGCGAGCTTAAGGTATCTTTTTCCTCAATTCGGGTCTCTTCCTGCGCATAGACCAATGAGACCAAACAATTTAAACAAATGAGTGCTAGCAGGTATCTTTTCATGTATATCAGAATTTTAGACTGCAATTCAATCCGTAAGTACGAGGCGTGACACTCGTCTTCGGACTAACAACCGGCTCCAAATGCAAGGATAAATCCGGTGATATATCAAAATCGAATAACTGGGCATCCACGTAGGCATCCACGATACTCAACGCATACACCCCGACCGTAATAATTATACTTAAGTCTCTATATCGACGAAAATAATCCTTCTGTCTTTTCAATTGATCCTTGAAATTTGAATTATTAATCGCATCCTCAGGAGCCATGGAAGTCAAGTCTTGCCAACTTTTACTCCAAGCATCCGGATTTTCCAGATTCTTAGCGGCATCATACATGATATCCTTATAAGCCGTCGAATAATCCTTATAATTCTTATTATTCCAAGTCACGGCATACATACATCCCATCAAGCCACCGTAAACGATCGGTAATTTCCAATATTTCCGGTTATAGATCTGTCCCAGACCCGGAACCAAGGCGAACAAGACCGCTTTTGTCGGATTCGGCTTAAAAGCCAGCTTCATCTTCACTTCCGGTACGCCCACCGAATCGGCCGCCATCAAGACGGCTTGCACGGTAGAATCCGGGGCAGCTACCTCCACGGAATCGGAAACTATAGCAGGAACGGCTTTCTCCGTCTTATCCTCCTGTGCGTTACCCATCCCGGCATAGCACATGAATCCGATCAAAAGGAGTATGATTCGATTTCTCATTTCAATTTATCCAGTAACCCGATCAATTGCTCCAACTCTTCTTCCGTGGCGAAAGGAATCGTAATTTTACCTTTTCCCTTCTCATTGCAAGTCAACTGGACTTTCGTATTGAAGTAACGGGACAAATGATCTTTCAGCAATTTAAACTCTTCCGGAAGTATCGGCTTACGATCCGATTTTTTCTTTTCCGGCAATTCCGGTTGTATTCCCTCGGCTATATTACGCACCATCTCCTCCACGTTACGAACGGAGAGTCCTTGAGCCAATATCTGCTCATATAAAGCTAATTGAACCTCCGGATCATCCACCGGGATCAATGCCCGGGCATGTCCCATATCGATCTTCTTGTCCTTCAATCCTACTTGGATCTCGGCGGGAAGTTTCAACAAACGAAGGTAATTGGCGATCGTAGCACGCTTCTTTCCAACCCTTTCGCTCAACCCCTCTTGGGTCAAGCCGTAATTATCGATTAATTTTTGATAAGCTAACGCGATTTCGATAGAGTTCAAGTCCTCTCGTTGGATATTCTCTATCAAAGCCATCTCCACCACGTTCTCGTCGGCCGCCGTCTTAATATAAGCGGGAATACGCTCCAAACCTGCTTTAAGCGACGCACGATAACGGCGTTCGCCAGAGATGATCATATATTGCTCGGGGCCGATTTCCTTCAACGTAATCGGCTGTATCACGCCTAACGAACGGATAGAGGTAGCCAACTCCTCCAAGGTCTCTTCCTCAAAGACGGATCGAGGTTGTTCCGGATTAGGCTGGATCTTGCTTAACTCGATCTCACTAATAGACGATGAACCACCTGTCTTCAGGTCATCCATCGTAATTAACGCGTCTAATCCACGGCCTAACGCCGATCTTTTTAATGCTGCCATAATCCTTTATTTTTTTCAACAATCTCCTGTGCCAACTGCATATGGTTGATAGATCCTTTCGAATCCGCGTCATACAATAAGACAGGTTTACCGTAACTGGAAGCCTCGCTCAACTTCACGTTTCGTTGGATCACGGTAGTAAATACCAAATCGCGGAACGGACGTTTCACTTCCTCATAAATCTGGTTCGCCAAACGCAGGCGGGAATCATACATAGTCAAGAGGAATCCCTCTATCTCCAGTGCCGGGTTCAGCTTTGATTTGATAATCTTGATCGTGTTCAACAGCTTACTGATACCTTCCAAGGCGAAATACTCGCATTGTACCGGGATGATCACCGAATCGGCGGCTGTCAAGGCATTCACGGTTATCAATCCCAAAGAAGGAGAGCAGTCGATCAGGATAAAATCGTACTTCTCTTTCAGCGGTGTCAATATCTGCTTCAATATCCGTTCACGATTCTCCAAGTTTAGCATCTCGATCTCCGCTCCCACCAAATCGATATGAGAGGGGATGATATCCAGTCCTTCCACTTCAGTCTGTGTGATAGCGCCACTCGCGTCCTCACCGTTCACCAGACATTCATAGATAGAAAGTTCTACATTACGTATGTCCACACCCAGACCGGATGAGGCATTCGCCTGCGGATCAGCGTCTACGACCAGCACCTTTTTCTCAAGAGCGGCCAATGACGCAGCCAGATTAATCGTGGTGGTTGTCTTCCCGACTCCACCTTTCTGATTTGCTAAAGCGATAATCTTTCCCATACTATACCTAATTAATTCGAGGGCAAAACTAAACATTAAAAACTGAACCAAACAGGGTTCAATCAAAACAATGCTTGTTTTGTTGATAAATCGCCCTAACTGTTGATAACTCGCAAATATAAGCAGAATAAATCAAATAGAGGGTTATAAGGCTGGTATATAGGTGTTTTTTTGGAAATGATAACGAAGTTTTAAACAAACAGAGGCTCCTCTCACATCTTATTTCTCCCAATCAATACGATAATAATACCCTGCGTCCGGACGAGAGAGCATCTCCTTTTGCGTCATCATTGCTTGTTTTTATATGGAGAACAGCGCTTTCGTTAAAAGTGAGAGGTTTCTTGAACTTAATAATAGCGGTATGGTAATTATCGTCCGTCCTACAGGCTAGTTCCTCTATACGTTGATTTTCCGAACTGATCTTTGGCGAAATACTTCCAGACCACCTATAGTTATACTCTAGTTCCGTAAGCAGAGGTCTTTTACATTGAATCAAGCGATAAGTCTCAAAGGTGGAATGTACTCCATCATCACACTGGAAAATAAAAAAAGAGGAGATCTTCTTATACTCTACCGGATAATTACGAAGAATAACCCGACTTTCGAGAAAATTCTCTAATCACAGGCAAGCCTAGTGATTAATGCAAAGTTAGAATATATTTTCATATCGAAAAACAAAAGGGCTCATCAAAATACATCAGCAATGTTTATTTATTTATTCTTAGCCTTCCCCTTTGAGGATTTTCGCAATTATCATTCTGACAATTTGTAATATCAACTCCCGGAGAATCGATTTTTCCGGGCATACGGACAGTTCGTGCGCAAATACGAGAAAAAAATTCGACAATCATCTGCATAACAATCCTTTATCGAAAAATGGCCTTTCATTCTAGCGAGATTTATTCATCGTAATTCATATCCATTGAGTTCTTCGAGCGATTCCATAGGGTTACGACCGGGAGGTAACAGGGTTACGATGCCCATTCTAGAGTATTGACAACCCTATTCTTGACTACTTACGATGCCCAACGGCACTACTGGCGTTGCCCAACGCGACCTATCGCATATGCTTTAACCGCCTATCGTGTGCAAAAAGGGGACTTTTCCTGTCAAAAACGCCCGTTGAAGCCACCGCTTTCCCTCTATTTCTGCGTCTTTACAAGAGGGCTTTGTCACGCATATCCCCATTTATCCATCAAAAAGTTCGGATAACTGCGGTTTCGCTTACACCCAGACAAATAGGCAAAACCACAAAAGCCCCGCCGAAGTACATCGACGGAGCTCTATCTTATGAACTGTGTCTTTCCTTACGGAAATTCGATCAGTTTTCTACTTATTTAACGATCGTCTTAACAGCCTCTTCACCATCAACAGCTACAGCTACGATACCAGCAGGTACAGCGATAGTTGCGTTGTCTGAAGTAAGAACTGTCTCAGCAACAACCTTACCTAAGATGTTAGTGATAACTACTGACTTACCAGCAGCACCTTGAACAGTTACAGTACCGTTACCAGCTACTACGGATACACCTTCTACAGCTACTTCGTCGTTAGAAGTTACCATATCGTCAGCTTCATCTTTCTGGTATGCGTTGAATACCAATGCACCGTCGCTACCAGTCTTAGCAGCAGAGAACTGAGAATCACCACGAGTTAATACCAAGCAACCATTCTGCATCTTTAACCATGCAGCAAACTCAGGAGCGATTGAACCAGAAACTACCTTGTCATAACCAGCAGCAGCCTTACCAGCATTACCTGTAACAGCAGCATTAGCAGCCTCAGAGTAAATATTAGACTCGAACAAGAATTCATTAGCTTCGCCTTCTTTATCTACAGAACCAGCCTTATCAGGATTTACATAACGGAATGACCAAGTTACATTCTTGTGATTGTCACCAGTCAAGTCAACGATAAAGTTAGTCAACTTATTGTCACGATAGTTCTTGAAGATAGTAGCAGTATCTAATTTAGCAGGTTCCATCTTCTCGAAACCATTTGTCAAAACAACCAAGCTATCACCAACCTTAATAGCTTTCACGAAACCTACGCGAGTGTAACCACCATCGATATCCATGTACGGAGTCTTGAATTTCTTAGCAATCACTGAGTCAGCGAAGCTTACCAAGTACTTACCGTAGATGAAGCCTTCACGGCCTTGAGTTGCGTGAGAACAATGTGCGGCATCAACTTTGTTACCTGCGTTATCATAGTGATTATGCTCATATGTACAAGGAACACCCGGAATAGCGTCTTGATCATCGCGAGCGACAGAGATCAAATATTGAGGTTTAACCAAACCTGAACCACGTTTAACCCAAGCTGTATCTACAGTAAACGCTAACTTACCATTTGCTTTATCCTTAGCCCAGATACCTGCGTAATCAACAGTCTCAGCTGTCAAGTTCTTGTTCCACTCATCCATCAAGTATTCCTTACGGATCTTTTCAACGAAGATCAAGCTATCAGTTGAGTCATCAGTATTCTCACCTAAAGCGGCGTTGTTGAAATGACGATACAACGGAGTGTTGTCCGGAGCGATAGCAAATGCAGAGGTACGAGTCTCACCCAATACTTGAGCTTTCAAAGTAGCGGTAGCATCGTAGTCAGATACACCAGCCTTTTCTTGGCTAGCAGAATTAATCTTACCATCTTCAGCAGCCTCAACAATAGCATAATAGTGAATACCCTTAATATCATTATTCTCCTTGAAGTAAACAGAGTCAGTCTTTGTATCAGCATAGTGCTTGCTCAAGATATACTTGTTCTCAACAGCTCTACCGTGATTACGGAATGTCTTATCACCGTCCATGATGATATACATTGTTCTTACCGGCTGTACCAAGCCCGGGATACGACCTGTAATCTTCTTATCTGCGTTACCAGCAACCTCATCAGTCGGAGCATAACCATAAGCATGTTCTTTATAAGAAGACTTGATAGTGAAGGCCTTCTTACCTTCCAATACATTCATTGTAGAGTCCTTAACACCAATGAACTTATCATCTGCATACGGATGCCAATAGTTGAATGTATACTTGTTAGTGATCAACTCATCTTCAGTCAAGTGCTTGTAACCAATATACTTGTTAGTATAAATCTCCTTAGCAACAGGAATGAATTCCAATGAGTCAGTTGTTGCTATCGCGCCAGCAGCTGCAGAAACATACATATAAGAAGCACCCTCAGCCTTGTTCAATTGCATAGAAGCGATATTAACAGCAGTATTATCGAACTCACGGTTGATAGCCTTAACCGGAGAGATATTATTCTTATCGGTTACATTATTCTTCAATACAACCCATTGATAAGCTGGCATATGATTAGCATCCTGCAAATCCAAAGTTACCCATTCTGCAGAACCACCGTTATTATGGATCGGAGATGCCAAGAACTTACCCGTCTTATTGTTTTTGATCAAATAAACGCCATCAGCAACAGTTGTCTTAGTTGTCGGCATAGCCTTGCAACCAGAGAAACCTAACTCGATCTTAGTATTTTGATCTTTATCGACAGTCAAGATGCGAACCTTATCTTTAAGCAACTCTTGCAAAGAGATATGCTGATCTGTCTCTTTGGCAGCAGTAGCATCATTCCAGTAATCAACAGCAACACCAGCAGATGTTTCCTTCAATGTGACTTGCTTAACTTGGATCTCTAAGCTATCGTTTGAAGGCCAATAAGTAAACATAAACTTATATTGGTCTTTCAAATCAGAAGCTTCAATTGAATCCTTCGGAGTAGCATGAGTCTTCGTGCCAGTCTTATACGTATCTTTCAATTTGCTCCAGTTGTATGCTAAGAACTTAGCTCCACCTACCGCATTCGTATAAGCAGTATCCACATACAAATAAGAAGAGTCTGATCTCAACACATGGAAATAAGCCTTAGTAGTAGAAATGTCGGCAGCATCAGCTGTTGCCTCAACAGTAAACTTCTTTTCAACAAATGGATTCACAGCACCATCACCTAATACATCCGGAGTAAACTTCAAGGTGATTCCAGCTTTCTTATCTTGAGTACCGAAGATAGTGTTTAACTCATCGACACCTAAAATAGGTAATTTATCAGCTTCAACCAATTCAAACTCAGTAAACTTAGCAGCAGTGATTCCAGCAGAGGTAGCAATAGTTTTAACCATCTCTATCGCTGACCCGTTCACTTTCAAACCGATTACAGAGTCATTCGTGAAATAAGAATAGATTACTGATTTCTCAACACCATTCTTAAATACCGGAGAGAATTTCCAACCAGAAAGGTCACCACCTACAACAGCTGGAACAGAAACTAACGGAGATTCAGCCTTACCAGCGATCTTGTTAATGTCAAGACCTAAGAATTTTCCGATTTTGTTCGTAAAGTCAAACTTTGGATTCTGTCCTTGATTCTCAGAGTTAACTGTTACGCACCACATTGTACCACCTAAGTTTGCTGAAGTGTGATCAACCATTTTGATTTCATCAGCACCCGTCGTAGTCTCTGTAATGCTCAAGAATTGCGTACCGGCCTTAAGTTGATAAAGGCCGCTGTTCGCTCCTTCATTCAGTTTAATGGCACCATTAGCCGAGACCGCACCTAACAGTGCAGCACCAGCCAAAAGAGTAGAAAACTTTTTGTTCATAATTAAATAATTTAATATTAATACTAAAGTGTAATAAGCTCGTTCATTGGGCTGCCTTCACAAAACCATAATATTGGCAGCCGACTTTATCTATCATTTGCAAAGGTACGCGTTTCTTCGATTCGCGCAAATCTTCCCTATTATTTTTTTGTCATCCTACACGCTTTCTTATCAATCAAATAGGCTATTCATTACGAAATAGCGGATTATAACCACGAACTACCCATCCCTTACCTATATCCCCCACTCCATAAAAGCCATTCTCTAACCAAGGCCAAGCATAATAATCCCTCAACCACCAATCAACATAAATATAATGTACACGTACATTATTATTTATGTTATAAAGATTACTTCCACTGGAATTACCGTATCTTGAAAGGATACAAAGTACTATTTACCTCCCCATAGGATATATACTGCAAGTGCCAAAGGATATATACTTCCCCAACCGAGTAAGTATAACTACTCCCAAAATCCTCGCCCGTTACCGAGCCTTCCTCACACCCAATCCCAATACACATCATCCCTATCAGACCTACATCAAAAGCCTCATCCTTCAAATTCGTTCATTTTTTGTGATCACTCAAACGACTAACATGAAAAGAGATTCTATAAACGAGCTACTTAGATGGAAAGAAGAACATAGGAGAAAGCCCTCGCAAAAATCCCAGATTTGCGCCAAGAGAGGTCACTAACAATAAGAAACCTCCTTAAAAGCATAACGACGGATGCTTCCATCCCGTAACGCTAGCAAAAGATGCCCGGTTGATTCAATATCATGGATACAGGCCTCGAATTCTCCCGCCTCATCCCTATAGGCATGATAGCCCTCCCTTCTATACAACGCGAATTGATAGCGGATACGAATATCCTCGTATTCCTCTTGGAGGAGAGATAAATAATAGCGATAGAATACTGAGAGGAAACGATCTAAAACCTCTTCCCGGTTTACTTCATTGCCTGTTATTTGAAACAAGGAAACAGGATTCGGAGCATCTCCCCGAAACACCGCTTGATTCAAGTTTATGCCGATCCCGATGATGGAGCAATATAGATTATGCCCTGATAGATCGTTCTCGATCAACATTCCGCAAATCTTCTTATCTTTCCAATAAATATCATTCGGCCATTTCACTGTGACATGATCCGTATATAAGTCTAACGTCTCTTTCACGCTCAAGGCCGCTATTTGAGAAATCAAGAATTGGCGATTTGCCGGGATGCACGTAGGGTACAGGACTGTACTAAACATCAAGTTCTTTCCCGCCTCAGACTCCCAGACATTCCCGATCTGCCCACGTCCGGCTGTCTGGAAATCAGCGACAACTACACTTCCTTCCGGAAGAGATTCTTTGATGATCAACTCACGAAGCAGGCTATTCGTAGAAGTGGTTTCCACCACACGCAAGATGCGGGGAGATTCATTATCAGTGCTCATCATTATAAATCTCCCTTATATTTTTTGGTAGTTTAGCGATCACCTCCCGGTAAGAGTGGAAGATCCAACGTTTAACCTCCTCGTCCTCCATATCCCGATCCAGATAAATGCTATTCCAGTATTTCTTATTAAAATGATAAGCCGGCTCAACCGCCGTATACCGTTCCCGTAACTCTTCCACATAGTCCGTACTGCATTTCAAGGAGACATGAGGCTCCTCCGCATCCAAAGGAAGCAGCAGGAACATCTTATTCTCTACCTTAAAGACCAGCGATACCTCATCGAACGGGAAACACTCGATGGTATTCTTCAAGGAAAGGCAGTATTCACGTACTTCTTCTATATTCATAACTTTTATCTTTTAACGGCAAGGAGCATAGAAAGCATCTTCGATATGGTCGATCAGGAAACCCGTCTCTTTCTTGATCAATGTCACGATATCAAAACGGACTGGTAAGTCTATATTAAAATAACGGACATAGGCATCCGCAGCGGCGACAATCCTCCGAATCTTCTTGGTGTCTACCGCATCTTCCGGTGAAAGCAAAAAATCCTCAGAGCGTGTCTTTACCTCCACCACGATTAACTCATCTTCCTTGACAGCGATAATATCCAGTTCATAATGATGCCAATGCCAATTGGTATGCAACACGTTATATCCATGTTTTACCAGATAGGCACGAGCCTCAGACTCACCTTCCCGACCCATATCGTTCTGTCTTGCCATCGCATTAATTTGCACAAATATAGCCATTTTCTTTGTTATTCGGCTATTCACTCGTACATTTGCAAATGTATGAGAGAAGAACGTAAATATTCATCGGCTCACCCCAATCATCCGAGGGTACACAAAGTGACCTTTATGCTGAATGACGAAGAGCATAAAGCGGTAAAACGTTACCTTTCACGCTACAAGATCGAGAATAAGTCCCGTTGGTACCGAGAGACGATCCTTTCTCACATCCTCAAGACCTTGGAGGAGGATTATCCGACTCTTTTCAACGAAAATGAGATGAGAAGATGAATCCTTTCAATGACGAATATTTCATGAAGCAAGCGTTGGTGGAAGCTCGTGCGGCAGCGTCCGAGGGTGAGGTTCCCGTAGGAGCTGTTATCGTCTGCAACAACCAGATCATAGCGAGGGCGCATAATCAAACCGAATGCTTGAACGACGTGACCGCACATGCCGAGATGTTGGCGATTACGGCCGCCGCCGGAGTCTTAGGAGCGAAATACCTGACAAATTGTAGTCTATACGTAACCGTGGAACCCTGCATAATGTGTGCCGGCGCGATCGGATGGGCACAATTAAGTACGATCGTATACGGGGCATCCGATGATAAAAGAGGTTTCTCCAAATTCGCCCCTCAAGCCTTCCATCCGAAAGCGATTATCAAAAAAGGTATCCTTGAAAAAGAGTGCGCGGAAGAAATGCAGCGTTTCTTTAAGCAAAGACGCTAAGCTCTATTTAACTTCCTCGTAATCCACATACTCCCCTTCATCCTTGGCGAATATCTTCTTACGGTGCACATAAGGTGTACGATCATCATCATCGTCCCGGGCGGTAGTAGTCGTAGAACGATGTCCGGAAGTATTGCTATTTGTTTGACGACGTTGTTCTCCCTTACGAGTGCTGTTTCCGCTACCAAAAAAGATGTTCTTAAAGGTACGCAAGATGGAGAAACCCATCAGAAACACCAACAGGATAAAGAAAAAGAATATTACAAACAAAAACTTAAACATAATCCGATACTTAAATGATTCTTTACTATCACAAACACAAAGATAAGAATTCTTGTTTATCCCTTTTTGTTAAAAATAGACAAGACTATATATAACAGGATGGTTCCAGAGATTCCCAAGAATCCCCATAACGCCACGAAAATAATGGCACAAGCGATCAATATATAGCGAAGCTCATTACCCTTCCACGCTAAGGATTTCACCTTCAGCGAGAACATCGGTATCTCAGACACCAACAGCAAGGAGGTAATAAACGCCAAGATAACAGTCACCAACACGAACAAGCCTTCATTCGCATGGACAACCGGTAAAACAGAATACCCCGCCGAAGCCCAAAATAAAGCATGCGCCGGAACCGGCAAGCCGATAAACGAGGTAGTTTGCCGTTCATCAATATTGAACTTAGCCAAACGCAAACCTGAAAACGTAGGGATCACGAACGCCAGATAAGGGATATACGTATTCAAAGAGCCAAAAGGCAAAGCCGTAGAAGCCTCTCCCAACAACCAATAGACCACCATGCCCGGAGCGAAGCCGAAACTTACCATATCCGACAAGGAATCCAATTCCTTTCCCATCGGCGAGTAAGCCTTCAATAAACGAGCGGCAAAGCCATCGCAGAAATCAAAGACCGCGGCTATAATAATCCAAATCAACGCAGATAAAAGATTTCCGTGCAAGGCCATAACACTGGCGACACAACCGGACAGAAGGCTTAGACACGTAATTGTATTAGGAATATATTTTCTTATACTCATTTTGACAAACGGGCTATAGGCGTTTGATTGCCTGTTACTTTTTGATCCATCTCTATTAACACCTCTGTTCCTACCGGCAGGTAGACATCCACGCGAGAACCGAATTTAATAAACCCCATTTGCTCGTCCACATGACATTTCTCTCCCGGCTTGGCATACGTAACGATGCGGCGTGCCATCGCCCCGGCAATCTGACGAGCCAAGACATCCACCCCGTTCCTCGTGGTAATCACGACCGCCGAACGTTCGTTCTCCGTACTACTCTTCGGCAGATAAGCCGCCATAAAACGCCCGTTCTGGTGGGAAACATGCTTAACGGTACCGTTTACGGGAAACCAATTGGCATGTACGTTGAAGATAGACATAAAGATAGATATCTGTAGGCACTTCTTATGAAGGATCTCGTTCTCCATCACTTCCTCGATGGCAACGATCGTACCATCGGCGGGAGCGATCACCAAGCCTTCCGAATCATAAGGAAACCGACGGAAAGGACTACGGAAGAAGTTTAATACCAATAGGAACAATACGGTAGAAACAAAAGCGACAGAATAAAACAGCATACCCTTACCTACCGTATGGTACAAAGTTATATTCACAATAAATAATATTGTAAACAACGTAAGTAGTAAACCAGTTCCTTCTTTATGTACTTTCATTCTTCTTTGACTGTATCGTTTTATACTAAGAATCTGCAAAAATATTCATTTTTACCGAATATCAAAAATATATCACTTATTCACTGCCTCTATTTTACCTAACTCTACGTACCAAAGGTATCCATCGACCCGCTCGAAACCCATTTTACGGATTAATTGCAAGTAATTTCTTACCTGATTAGGATGGCGTTTATCTTGCCGTTCGCCAAATTTATAATCCACGACAATTACCTTGTCGCCTTTTATCATCACCCGGTCCGGACGTTTAGACAAGCCTTTACCGAACAGGATATCCACTTCATTCAAGACACGGGCGGAACCATCATACCAAGCCTTTACCTCCTCCGCTTGCAATAATACTTCCAGACGGTCGATTAACTCCACCGCTTCCTCCCGATTAATCACCCCGGCTAACCGATAACTTTCGACCGAAGCGGGAATATCTTTCGGCGTACGTATCCGGCTCAATACTTCATGCATCAAGGTACCGTGCTTCCGCCTAGCATTATCGAAAAAGAACCCTTTCCCATGCAGGCGTAATTGTAAACGATCATCCGGGGAAACGGAATACAGGCGGCTCATGGGGATTTCCTCCAAGGTATCTTCTGCCGTTCTACCCGAAGCTGGACGCCACCATTCACCCATTTCAAACGTATCATCCCCGATCTCCGTCTCCACCCCCGCCCACAATAGATCGGCGATGGAAGTTATCTTCTCAACCTTACCTTCCTTGTTGATCTTCCTCGGACGTGGGGAGAATACGATCAGTTCTTCTTTCGAACGGGTAAAAGCGACGTATAAGGTGTTCAAGTTATCGATGAAAGCATGCAAACGTTCCTTGAAATAATCCTTGGCGAAAATCGTGCTACTCAGGATCTGTCCGTAACGGACAGGAACTAAGTGCAGGCGGTCAAACGGCTTCTTCTCCGGGTGGCACCAAAGGATAACGGGCTTTGTCGGCTTATGGTCGATCTCCCAGTCCCCGAAAGGAATGATAACGACCTTAAAACCTAAGCCCTTGGATTTATGTACGGTCAAGATGCGGATAGCGTTTTGCCCATCCGGGGTAGCGATCGTCTTTCGATAACCGGTCTCGTCCCACCATCTCAAGAAACGGTTCAAATCTGCGCTTTCTTTTTGGGCGTACTCGGAAACCATATCCAGAAAGGCTTGCACGAATACCTGTTCCGTTTCCGGGAAGTAAGCGGAGAAGTTACGGAAGAGCCCTTCGGTTACCTCGTACAAGGATTGCCGGGAGATAGACTGAAGGTTTTGGAAAACAGACTCGTCCGCCTCGCTCTCCCCGAATTTTCCGGTTAATACTTGATAGGCATACATCGCCAATTTCCTGTTCGTCCGGTCCTCCGAATTTCGCAAATAGCGCAATACGGCGATCAGGAAACGGACCGCCGGAGAACTACCCACGAACAGGGCATCATCGGAGATGATATCGTAATTGTACCGGTCGGACGGATGCTCTTCCTTATAGGCTAGCAACGTATCAGCCACTAAAGCGCCTTCTTGATTGGTACGCACGAGTATGGCGATGTCTTTTAGCGCGTAACCGTTATCCTGCAAGCGCTCCAAGGTAGCCGGCAAGCGCTCCATCGCCTCTTGCTCCCACTTCTTCTCCTCATCGCCGGACAAGAAATCGATCCGTACATGTCCGTCCTTCTTCTGGAAAGGGGGAGGGACACGCTGAATGCTCTTATCATAAGCGGTCATGATCTTCGTGAAAAAGGCCGTGCGTTCTTCCTCGTTTAATGAGGAGGTTTTCAACGCTTCATTATATAGATCTTGCAGGATTGCCGGAGCGGTGGTGAAGAACCCGTTATTAAACTCCACGATATGGCGGCAGCTTCGCCAATTATCCATCAGGGTTTCCTCACGGACCTGTTCCTCCTCGAAATCCCTGCGGACTTGCTCGTCCAATAGCTTCCAATCCGAGTTACGGAAACGATAAATACTTTGCTTCACATCGCCAACGATCAAGTTCGCCCTACCATTCGCCAGACTCTCCTCCACCAAGGGCCGGAAATTATTCCACTGCATGCCGCTGGTATCTTGGAACTCATCGATCATATAATGATCTACGTGCGTACCCGTCTTCTCGTAGATAAAGGGGGCGTCGCTGCCACTGATGACCTTATTCAGCAACTCGGTCGTATCGGCGATCAGCATCACATTCTTTTCTTCCCGGTAAGAGGCGATTTGCCGGGAGATATCGGTTAAGATCCCTAACGTATAATAATAACGCACGATCTCCCGAGCCGTGTTATAGGCCGTCAGGTTGGCGAACAGGGATACGATATTCTTTACGCAGGCATTCAACCCTTCCTCATATACACACCCGATGATCTGCCGGAGACCCGGTGGAGTCGTCTTGGTCGTATAGGCCTCCGGATTATCCGGCAAAGCTTGGAACGTGGCTGTCGGCTCTTTCATCTCACCTTTCGCCAGCTTCTCGAAATAGAAAAACGGGGAACGGCTTCCCCCCTTAAAATCCGAGGGTTGTAACGCAAACTGTTTCAACAACGCCACTCCCTCCTCTCCTAAACGTTTCGCCTCCGCCTCTACGGAGCGGATAATGGCGTATAGCTCATTCTTATAGGCATTAAGGGCCTGCTTATCCGCGATATCTCTGCCTACCTCCTCGCTGAATGCCTTATAACTCTCTTTAAAGACCTCCCGACTGAGCGACATGATATCCTTCCGCAAGCTCCAGCCGCCACCATCCTCGATCTTGTCCTCGGCGAAACGCAGCAACCAACCTAGCAAATCCTTGCTCTCCGGCTTCTCCAGATCGGCCAGCAGGTTATCGATCGCCTCGGTCAAGACCAGTTCTTGGTCCATCTCGATGCCATAGCCGCCTTGCAAACCGATCTCGCGGGTAAAGGCACGCATCGTTTGCTGGAAAAAGCGGTCGATCGTACTGATATTAAAGGCGGAGTAATCGTGCAGGATAGCGACCAAAATCTTCCGGGCCTGCTCCCTCACCTGCCGCTCCGTTAAGGAATAGGCGGAAGAGAGTAGCTGGATATAATCGGACGTGCGGCCGGAAGCAAGGTGATAAAGTTCTTGGACGATACGGGTTTTCATCTCATCCGTCGCCTTATTCGTAAACGTCACGGCCAAGATCCGGCGGAAAGCGCCCGGCTGGGAGAAGAGTAACATCAGGTACTCCCCTGTCAATTTATGCGTCTTGCCCGCCCCGGCGGAAGCCCTATAGATTGTTAGCATAGCGATCGGGGATTAGATCGTACGGCTTTTCGAATAGCCCTCTTTCCGGAGGATATCCAACACCTTGGCACGCAGGTCCCCTTGGATGATTATCTCCCCGTCCTTCGCGGAGCCGCCTACGCCGCATTTCACTTTCAAGAGTTTCCCCAAGGCGGTCAGATCCTCGGAAGTGCCCCGGAACCCGGTGATCAAGGTAACCATCTTCCCTCCCCGGTTCCGTTTGTCCAATGAAATACGCAAAGCTTGTTTCTCCTTCGGCAACGTATCTTCCTCCTCCGTATCTCCCGTATTATATTGAAAATCGGGATTCGTGGAGTACATTACGCCTAATCGATCTTTCCAGTCGTTATCCTTCATATATACTATTGTTTTTAATGGTTCAAAGCTACGGATTTATCCCGAAATAGGCAAACAAGCATTTCTTTTCTCCCAATGATGTTTTTCGGGGAAATAAAACACGTCTTTTTGTGACCCAATATTATAATTTATTTCTTACGTTTACATATTCTAATTTTGGTTTCACTTAAATCTAGCAATAAGATGAAGAGTAGTTTGATTTACTATTCAGCGATATCCATATTTTTCTTTCTTTCTTGTACGGGATCTAAAGAAAAGAGAAATATGGAATCAGATATCATCACCGTGAATCTGGAAAGGAGAGATAAGATCTCCACAAAAGACCTATTCTCCGATATCCAAGTCATCCCACTGGAGACAACGCCGGAATCGCTGATCCGTGATATAACCCAGATCAAGTTTTTTGAGGACCGATATTATATCCATGATTATCGAAGATCCCAAATCTTCGTTTTCGACCGGGAGGGACGTTTCCAATTCGCGCTTAACGAAAAAGGAGACGGCCCGGGGCAGTACCTAAATCTATCTGATTTCGCGATCGATACAGTCCGCAGGAATCTTGTAGTACTCTGCGCCGTCAGCAACGCTCTCTTTTTCTATGACCTAGGGGGTAAATTCATCGAGAAAAAGAGACTTCCGGATATTACTGGAACCTACAATTCTTTCCAGTTCCAAAACAAGGATACGATCGCTTTCTTCACCTATGATAATGACAATCGCCTGAAGTTCTATTCCCTATCAAGAAATGAGATAATCGATGAATACTTCCCGGAAGAGAGAAAAGATATATTTTGCAGGGGTGTATTTCCATTCCCACACGCTCTCCGCAGATCTTTGACTAACACGATTTATTCACTTTCAGGAGCGACCTTGACTGAGCTTTATCGCTGGGATTTCGGAGATTTAAACAATGACATTGAGAATTTAAAGTTTCGTCCCAATATGAGCAAGCAAGAACAAATCCAATACGTAAAGGACGCCTATTCCTCCAAGAGCGTAAATTATGTAATAGATTCACAAGGGCAAAACAGGAGATACCGATATGCCATGGTTGTCCGTAAAAACAAATACATCCACTTGTTCTATAATAGGGAAAAACATGATTTGCTTCAATTCGAGCGAACCAAGGAAGGCTTGCAACTTTACCCGATCTACTTCGGAGAAGACTTCATCCTTTGTACCCCGGAAGGAGGGCTTCCACTAAATGATCTATTTCCCGAGAAGCTAAGAAATGAGGATCAGCAAAGAATCATTCAATCGCACTCGGAAGAAGAGAATCCAATCTTAGTAAAATATGTTTTCAAAAATGAAGAGTAACCAGAATACTTCTTCCTTCCACCCACAAAAAAAACTCTGCCGGATCAGCGCCTCAAACACTCGATCTGGCAGAGTAAACCTCAAATTCAATTATCTCTTAGCGAAATCAATAATCATTTTTCTTTTATACTTAAAATTCAAGTCTCCATCATCCGCATGTACAATCCAATCCCCCCCAACAAGATAATTAGAATAGATACACATTTTTTCATTTTCTTGTGTTTTTAGATTGATATAATAAGATTATGCTCACAATTCAGCGGAAATAGACTTAGAAAAAGTACGGTTGCAAGTTCGTGAAAAAAATATTAATACAGCAAAATAAATCAATCATATTCAAGAATAATTTCCATTTTCAAAACTCATCATAAAGATTTATCGAATGAACCTTTAATATCTAACACACTAGAACACCATATGCCGCTATCCAGAGATATGGAATATCTTTTGTTATTGTACACATTATATGTTTCCTTAGAATAGATACCCTAATAATCATGATTACTATCTATAGTAAACCCGATCTACTATACATAGTAATTCAAAATACTATGGATAGAAATTCGAAGAGACCAAGTCTCGTTTACATAAATAGTTAAATATCAATATTATGCAATTATAACAGGTAAAAAACAGACTTATTGTATATTTTTTCGAAATAAAATTCAGTACGATTGTCCAGCGCAAAAATATTATACGCCACCAAACATCATATGTCTCAACGAGGAGTCGCACACGTATCCGTATCAAAACCATTATTTTATGAAGATGACAGACAAAGCCTTTGCTTTATAAAAGCGGATTCACTACATTTGCTACAAAATTTTCTATTGATGCTTATATCGCTTAGAATCATCGACCATGAAAAATACAATTCCTCTCATATTACTTTTATTTTGTATCCATTTGGGCGTGGGCGCACGACCCTCAGAAGGCAAGTCGATCGTCGTACTGCACTCCATCAACTTCGAGGAAAGCTGGACGAAACAGACCTATCTTGATATAGAAAATAAATTCGGGAAGGAAGGGTTTACCGTAAAGGCGATTCCCTTACAGATCCCCGGAATCCGCACGATGGAAGGTTTTCAAGAGAAGAGAAAAATGATCCTAGAGAGAGTACCTGTGCCACCCACCTTAGTCGTATGCATAGGAGATCCCTCTTGGCTTATCACCCGCCCGTTGTTTGACAAGGAATGGAAAGATGTTCCCTCTATCATCTGCTATGCCAGAGATAATATGTACCCGAAAGAAGAATATCTGATAGATCTGGATACCAACGCGCTCGAGACCTTAACCCCCATCACGGACGTAGTAAAAGGCTATAACGCCACTTTTATAAAATACTCAGTCTATATCAAGCAGACGATCGAGCTAATCAAAAAGCTACAACCGGGATTAACCAAGCTGGCCTTTATTTTCGACCATCGTTATATAAGTCTGCAAACGAAAGCGGATGTGGAGGCCGTGCTACGGAAAGATTTCCCGGGCATCCAATTCGAACCGCTGTCTACGACTTCCATTTCCACCGAGAACTTATTGGACAGGCTGGCCTCTTTCGACAATAAGACCGGCGTCCTTTATTACTCATGGTACAGGACCCAGAAGGACAACGAGAATCGTTACCTAGTCGATAACGTCCAGAAAATGATTAACAGCTTCTCAGTTCCCCCCGTCTTTACCTTGCAAGACGTACAAACAGAAAACGGGAATTTCGCCGGGGGATATTATGTTTCTCCGGAGGATTACGCGCAGGTGACGGCCAACACGATCGAAATGATCCTCTCGGGAAAAGATTGCAAAGAAATCTCTACCCTGACTTCGGAAACCCCGAAGACTTACCTGAATTACCAACACCTATTGCTTCACCAAATCGATCCCGGCTTATATCCCCCAAACGCCACTTATTTCCAAGAGCCTCCCGGTTTCTTTCAGAAATACAAGGTCCATATCATAAGCCTACTCGTCATTCTGGTGTTATTGATAACGATAGGGATATTACGGGTACACCTCTTTATCCAAAAGCAAAAGGGCAAAGACAAGGAACTACGAATCGCACGCCAAGCGCAGGACTTAAACCAGAAATATCAACTCGTCTTGAAAGCCAGCAACATGATGACATGGACGTGGGACGTAAGAGCCGAGATCATAGAGTGCAATAATGTCTACCTCACCCAAAGATCCGCCCGTGACAAAGGCGTAAACGGGATATTCAAGATGTCGCCCGATGAGTTCTATAGCGGCGTGTACCCGGATGACCTAGACCGGCTCCGTGATAAGATGGAAGCACTTGCCTCCGGCGAGGGCCAACCGGTAGATGAGGAAATCCGCTACCTAGACGATACGGGGGAAAACTATATATGGATAGAAATTTACGCCATCACCGGCAAGACCGATCCCGTCGGTAAACCTATCTACCTGATCGGGGGAACTGCCCTGATCCACCAACGCAAGCTGATGGAGCAGGAATTGAGGGACAAAGCGAAGGTAGAGGAATCCAACCGGCTGAAATCAGCCTTCCTAGCGAACATGAGCCACGAGATACGTACCCCGCTGAACGCTATCGTAGGGTTCTCGAACCTGCTCGCCCAAACAAACCCCTCCGAGGAGACAAAAGAATTTTGCGAGATCATCGAGACGAACAACGAACTTCTCCTTCAACTCGTGAACGATATTCTGGATCTATCGAAGATCGAGGCCGGGCAAATGGATTTCATCTATTCCGAGTTCAACGTATCCACGCTATTCCGGAGCTTATACCAGACCTTCCAAAGCCGGGTGAAAGACGGTGTCACTCTCTATTGCGAGATACCTGAACAGGATTGTGTTATCTATTCCGAGAAGAATCGCTTGACCCAAGTGATCACCAACTTCCTCACGAACGCCTGTAAGTTCACGTTCCAAGGGTCTATCCGCATGGGATACAAGGAGAGGGAAGATGGATTATACTTTTACGTAAAAGATACCGGAAAAGGTATTGAGCGGAAGAACCTCCCGCACGTATTCGAGCGTTTCGCCAAATTCGATTCCTTTATCCAAGGAACCGGACTCGGGCTATCCATTTGCCAAACGATCCTAGATAATCTTCACGGGAAGATCGGCGTAGAGTCGGAAGAAGGAAAAGGGAGTACTTTCTGGTTTACGATCCCATGCGCTGTATCAAGACCGTAGCGTAAGCCGAGATCCCTTCCTGCCGTCCGGTGAAGCCCAGCTTCTCCGTGGTGGTGGCCTTGATAGAAATATCCTCCTCGTCCACGTTCATGACCTCGGCCAGCGTTTTCTTCATCAGAGGGATATGGGGATTCAATTTAGGGCGCTCGGCGGCTACGGTGGCATCGATATTACCCAACTCATAGCCCGCGTCTCTTAAAAGCCTCATGGTATCCCGGAGCAAGATCTTACTATCGATATTCTTATATTCACCGGCCGTATCCGGGAAATGATAACCGATATCCCGCATATTGGCCGCTCCCAATAAAGCGTCACAGATCGCATGGATCAGCACGTCCGCATCGCTATGTCCCAATAGGCCCAACGTATGCTCGATCTTAATCCCGCCCAGCCATAATTCCCGGTCCGGCACCAAGGCGTGGACGTCATAACCAAAACCTACACGTATCTTCATACCCATTTATCTGAAAAGGTTCTTGATTCCATCCATATCGAACGACAAGGAGAAGCGCAATGTCTGGTCCAACGGGTTACTCTGTACCGTACTGATCAGATAAGCGGCATCCAACTGGAAAACACTCATGCGGAAACCTGCGCCGACTGAGAAGTACTGACGGTTTCCCTGATATTTATTCTCATAGTAATAACCGCCACGAACAAAGAACTGCTGATTGTAATTATACTCCAGACCGATAGAGGCCATAATCTCCTCTAACTCGCCCTTGAAGCCATTCGGCGAGTCTCCGAATGATTTGAAGATACCCGTGATCGGCGACATATTGTTATAATCCTCTTTCCGTTTGTTGAAATCGGCCTCATCCTCCCCGCTATCCTGCCTAGGCTCGACTGGAACCAAGTACTTGCTCAAATCCACATAGATACCGATCTGGTTATAATCATCGATCGGATACAGCAAACCGGTTCCGACCTTCAGTGTCGTAGGCAAGAACTGGTTCGTATTTCCACCGTCGTAAGAGACCTTCGTACCGATATTGGAGACATTAAAACCAAAGCTCCACAGGCACTCGCTATTCCCTAAGATCACGTATTTCTCCAGATAACCGGCGATATCAGCGGCAAAAGCGTTATCCGGAACCATATCCGCATCCGACGAGGCACCCATGTCCGAACGAATATAGCGCAAGGCGACTGCCATAGAAAACACATCCGATAATTTACGGCTATAACTTACATCAAAAGCCATCTCATAAGGATTCAATATGAGCTGATTACCCATTCCTCCATCCCGGCTTTCCTGTACTTCTCCTAAAGAGAAATAACGCAAAGAAGCTCCGATCGCCTGCATATCGCTATCGCCTAATTTATAATAACCGGCCAGATACGCTAAAGCCACATCATTCACCAATTTACGTAACCAAGGCGTATAGGATAAAGCGACTCCGGCCTTACTATAGCTAAAAGCATACTTAGCCGGGTTCCAGTATTGGGAATTCACATCCGGCGTAGTAGCCACACCGTTATCACCCATAGCACCTCCGCGAGCGTCGGGCGCGATAGACAAAGACGGTATCGCCGTATTAATCGGGGCGAATTTATGTTTAACATCGTCTGCGCCTCCTTGGGCATATAAAGCCGTAAATGCCGTCAAAAAGCTGAAAACCGCTAGTAACAGACTGAATCTTGAAACTCTTACCATATATTCTATTCTAAAAATACATTTACATTTATCATTCCTAGAGGGTAATAAACATACCCCCATGCTTATTATAAACTAATTACCCGATACTTTATTGTGCGAGAATGATTAATTTATTCGCTTTCGTCGCCTCTTTCGAGTTATTCGTACTAATCGCCGCCCGATACAGATAAACTCCCGGGCGCAACCGCCTGCCACCGTTATCCGTCAAGTTCCAAGTTACGATATAAGCCTTAAACAACTCGGAGGAACCGCTCTTCTCGGTACTCCATAGGAACTTACCGGTCATATCATAAACCATAACCGTCACCTTTAAGTTCGACTCCGGACGATTGTGATGCAGAAAGAATTCCACTTGATCCCGTGCCGGATTCGGGGTGGCATACATCTCGATCAGATTAGGTTTCAACCCTTCCGCCACCTCAAAAGTAAAGGTATAGGTCGTGGAGTTATTTAAGATATCCCACACCTTAAACTCGGCCGTATGCATTCCCGGCTCCAGCTCGGGGATGGAGAACTGGACAAGTCCTTCCCCTTCTTTATCGGGTAATAGTGCATAGTAATTGTTCAAGTTATAACTCATGGAAGGCATACTGTCGATCGTCAGCATGATATCATGCCCTACACTACTACCTGTTATATTCACACCGCTCTTGTCCCACAGCCTAGCGACAAAATAAGGAGTCGTATTCACTTGATCACCCTCTACAAAACTAGAATCATTCAAGTAAATCTGCCGGATCTCAGGGCCGATCGTATCTGCCTCCGCATTATCAGCGGTACCGCCAACGATATAATTCAAGAAAGATCCTTGTGCTTCATGCTTGTTCACCTCATCCGAGGCGTAGAGATTCAGTTTTCCCTGCTTATTCGAATAAGAGATATCTTTCGGTACCATAAATGTAAAACTAAATTTTCCTTGCCGTACCGAATCTTGTCCGATATAGATCGTATTCGGGTAATCTGTGTAAGAGAAGCGGACCGTATCTCCTTTTTCATTCGTATTATTGCCCAAGGTGGTCAATGAAGCTTTACTATCCAGCACCGTAGCATTTAGGATACCGGTAAAATCGTTAGCCAAGCCCTCTTTCGTATCTAAGATCTCTCCCTCCACCGTTATTTTCTCCAAAGCCTTAAACGTAAAAGGCTCATCTGATATGGCCTTGCCGTTCACGGCTGTCACTTGCGCCTTATACTCCGGATAGGAGATTCTCAAAGCAGGGTCACCTATCAAAATAAAATTAAGTTTATTGATACCAGACAGTTTCCGCTTGGTCTCCATCATGGCCTCGCCCAAGGTACGGGCCCGTCCGTCACTCTCCCTCTCAAAGAGATTGCGGTAAAGTTCCTTATTCAGTGCCGAGTTACCGCTAGATACAACCACACGGGTTGTCGTAAACAATGCGATCCCTCCACTTTTCGCATTCAAGAAAACAGATTCTCCCGCCGAGGTATTCACGTCATCGAAACGGGTAAAATCGCAAGTCGCCGTCACCCAAATGGGTAGTTTCGTATAAGTAGATTGTAAGATATCCGTCTGTGTCCACACGTATTCGTCAGACCAAGCGGTCGTATTACCATGCCCCGTATAGTTAATCAACAGTTGCCCTTTCTTCAATAATTCAGAGATCCGCTTACGTACATCCGGATACGTTCCGCTATTATCTCGCTTAAACGCATCGAAATAAACTTTATTCGTTAGGAAAGCCCCATGATTTTCCTCTATAAACCGGGCCAGCTCATCAGCTTGTTCCGCATGACTACTCGTATAGTGATCCGCATTGTTACCATCATCCGCCACGAAGGTGATTTGGTTTTTCCAGCCGCCTCTGTCCTCGTTCCGCATATAACCGATTACCTTATCTACCATTTGGGTAGCCTCCGTTACCGTCCGCACGGGGAAACGTCCTACACCTATGCAAATACTGTTCGGCTTATCAAGTGCCTCCTCGGATACATTATCCAATAGCCCATAATAATCATCCGTTACATACGAGAAATTAGAATTATAGAACAATCCTGAATATTCAAACAAGGACGCTCTCGACTGATAGGTCAGCAACATATTATCCCTTGCTATATTTTTCACGTCCGAGCAAATTCCCCGGTTGTCGTAAATACCATCGCCAAACAATAACAGGTATTTTGGAGCGTTACCGGCAGACACGCTACGATCGTAGAACATTTTCATGAACCGGCGGTAAGCGGTAGCGTCAGGCGCACCGCTTGAGAACTCATTATAAATCGACTGAGGATCCACGACTTCCACGGTCAATCCGTCTGTTGCCCGGTGTTCCTCCGCCAACCGTTCCGCTTGCGTTTGGAAAGCTTTAGCCGCTATGATGATCATGTCTTTTTGCTCCAAGGCATGTAGGTTTTGATTCTCCACCTCACCGACAACCTCCGGAGAGATAAAGCTCTGATCCGTCCGTACCAAAACGAACTCCCGTAAGGTACCGGCAGGAATAGAGAAAGTGAGTTCGGAGCCATTCAATTCCGTCTCCATCAGTCTTACCCGCTGAGCATCCGTCACATCAAAGACCAAGGTATTCGCGTTTGCGCCCTGTACCACGAACCGGGAAACATTTCCGATAGAAGCTATACTACGAAAAAAAGTATAGGCCCCATACGGCTGCAAAGTCCTCTTAAAATGTAACCGAACGTAATTTAACCGTACATTGTTATGAGAAGCCGAATTATAAGACACGACCACACTGTTTTTCTCACTCTTCTCGCCTTTCCATACCGCCGTGCTTACCCCTTCTAGCGCCTTCACATATTCCTCTCTATTCGAGCGGATCGAAACGTCCAGAACATTAGACTGATTAATACTCAAAGAAGCGACTCCCGTACCGGAAGTGACTTTGGATACAAAGCTCATGGTTACCTTAGCGTCTTCATTCGTGATTCCCGGAATTGAAGAGAATGTTGATAGGGTTCGGGGGGTAGCTCCGCTAAAATCTTCCCCATACAGCTCCCTACCCGATTTCGCCAACGATACTAATTCTTGCTCATGCACCAAATAATCATCGTAAGTCGTGATCCGATTAGTCGCACCACTCGCTTGAGCCACGGAAGTCATATCATTCGTCGGAGTGGCATCGGTCACAAAATAATAGCCATACAATGAATAAGGATTATTCGTATGCACGAATGTCTGGCTCGACGAGTCATACTCCCATTTAACCGGCCCTTTCCCGTAGAATAACAGGTAATCACTCCCACGCCAAACCGGTGTAGAAGGGACATCATCGATATATTCCTTACTGAAATCCTCTTCCAAGGGCCATCCTCCATAGCCATGGACAGAGACTTTCGATGGGTCCGAGAAACCCATATTCTTCAAATCCGCATAGGATAATTTGTAGATTCCGGTCTTATCCACCCGGATCTTCACCCATTTCCCCTCCGATAACAGGGATTTAGAAGCATAACGGCTACCATCCGCCCATGTATATGAGCAAAGTAATAGACCTATAATGAATATATATATTAATCTTCTCATCTCACATAAAAATCCAGAAGCTTCCGCTCGCCAAGATATCCCTCCAGATGATCGTCGATCTTCACGGGACCTACGCCAGCAGGTGTTCCGGTATAAATCAAATCGCCTATTTTCAGCGTAAAGAAGCGACTTACGTACGCGATAATCTTATCTACCGAAAACAGCATATTCGAGGTATTACCTTCCTGTACCTTCGAGCCATTGATATCCAGATGGAACGGAAGCCGGTTTACATCCCCCGCTTGCTCCAGCGGAATAAAGGTCCCGATCACAGCCGAATTATCAAACGCCTTACTAATCTCCCACGGTAATCCTTGCGCACGCAATTTATTCTGCAAATCCCGTGCCGTGAAATCAATACCGACCGTAACCTCATTGTAATAACGATGAGCGAAACGCTCGGCTATATTTTTCCCCAAACGGTCTATCCGTACCACGATCTCCGTCTCATAATGAACTTCCGATGAGAAATCCGGAATAAAAAACGGTTTCCCATCTTTCAACAAAGAGGAGTCCGACTTCATAAAAATAGTAGGCTCTGATAATTCTAACGAATGATGCAGCTCTTTATTGTGAGCGGCATAGTTCATTCCAACGGCGATAATCTTCATATTTTAGTGATTCATTGAGTTCAATCGATTAAACATAACAGCTAAATGCGCATACATAGAAGTATTCTGGACTACGATATGTTCCGGCACCCGTATACGGAAGGGGGTAAAATTCCAAAGAGCCTTGATTCCTCCCTCGATAATCCGGTCTGTCACCTCCTGCGCTTTCTCCACCGGCACGGTGATCACCCCGATCGTCGCGCCATATTCTTTTTGCTTGGCAGGAAAATCATCCATATGAAAAACGGGAATGCCATTAATCATGCTCCCGTCCAAATCCTCACGAACATCAAAGCCCGCCACGATCTCCAATCCATATTGACTCAGTCCGGTGTCATGCAACAAAGAAGCGCCCAGACTCCCTACCCCAAACAGAAATGCCTTATGCTGGGATGTAAAACCGAGGAAATCCTCCAGTACGTCAACTAATGCGTTAATATCGTATCCCACTCTCGTCTTCCCGGAGATATTCACAAAAGAGAGATCTTTAGCGACCTGACTAGGATCTACATTTATCTCCTTAGCGATCTGGGTGGATGAGATAAACGCTTCTCCTTTCCCTTTCATCAACTTTACGAACGCAAGATACCACGGCAACCTCCTTAACGTAGGTTCCGGCACTTTCCATGCCTGTTTTATATCATCGCTGGCCATTGTCTAATTTTCCTATTCATGTATAACAAATCATAATTACGCAAGAAGAGATATTATCTCTTGATCCAGTTTTCTAGCCTAAGGTTTGTTATTCTTTGAAAGTGTTTTATATTATCTGTCACTAGAATATAATTACCAGATAAAGCCGTAGCTGCTATCAACAAGTCGAATTCATCAATCATAATGCCGGAAGCACGAAGTTGAGTTTTTCTAAAAGCATATTCCTCGGCAGAGTCCATCAACGAGACAACAGGAAAACGGTTCACAAATTCTTTCACCTTAAGAATTTCCTGTTGACTACGTCCAGAGTTATAGGCACCAAACATCAACTCATATAATGTAATGACCGATAAGAAGCACTTATCTTCACCTATCCCTATCAACTTTCGAGCAACATCCCTGTTACCTCTCAATAAGGATATACAGATATTAGTATCCAATAAATACTTACTCTTTTTCATCTGTCAACGGCATAATATGACGCGTCACATCAAACTGGCGCGAACCACGTATATCTGCAATTATCTGCTCTGTCGAACGTGGGTCATCCCTCCAAGCCCCACACATTCTATTAATGAAGTCTTCATAAGATTCACTTTGAGCGGCCTTCTTTTCTTTACGAGCTTCCTCTATAAGCTTTTCAGCTAGCCATTCTTTATTGCTCGCACTCAGTGACAATGACTTTAGAAAAGCTAAAATACCGTCTAATGAGATGGTTGCTTTCATGATAAATCCTCCTTTTAAAACTGAAAGCAAAGATAGCGCATTTCCCGCAAATCTCCTAATTGGGTTTCAATTATAAAGAATAGGCAAAAAGCCCCGATCGAGAAACCGACCGGGGCTTATTCTTTTTCCGCTTTCTTGCCTCACGGAAATACTGACGGAGAGCTTTAATTTTTTACTTTAGTATTAATATCCCCGCATGTTCAACCTCACGGTTTACTTGAAGACGAATCTCCGCACGGGAATCTTAGAATTATATATCTTCTTCAAATGCTTTTCGCATTCTATATCAATAGTGCTTATTTAACAACCACTTTCGTAGTCTCACCGTTAACGGTTACGAATACTACACCAGCCGGAGCAGCGATCGTAGCGTTATCAGAAGCAACTACCTCGTCAGCAACTGCCTTACCTAATACGGTAGCGATTGTTACAGTCTGGCCAGCTGCACCCTGTACGGTTACAGTACCGTTACCAGCGATAACCTTAACAGCAGACTCAGCCTCGATACCTTCGTTAGATGTCGGAGCCTCTACAACCTCAACCGTAAACTTGTAAGCACCCGCACGATTCGTCAAGTACATTACGTCATTGTTTACAGCGAAGTATCTTTCAGTTTCAGGTACAGTTTCCATGATCGGGTTGTTCCACTCGTCAACCGCATAATTATAATTATTAGGATCACGATATTGTCCATCCTCTCCAGTGTAAACTTTCTGTTGCGTACGAGTCAAGTTCGGAAGTTCGATCATGTACTCACCCTCGTTGTCTGTCAATACAAACGCTACAGCAGCCGGGCTAGCCTCAACATCTACAGTATCAGCCTTCTCCGGACCAAACACCAATGTATCCGTAGCGAAAATCTCGCCCTTAACAAATCCTAAACGAACTTTCTTAACTCCACTTACAACCGTATATTTCTTATCGGCTACAGAATCCGTCAAAGAAACCAAATAGTTCATCTTATTGGCAGCCTTGTCCTCATCTGACAAACCGCGAGAAGTAGCGATGTAATACAACGGCATTGTAGGATCAGCCAAGCAAGCCGTATCTAACCACATGCTCAAGTTCTCCGGAACTACAGCAGAGCTCTCGCCCAAAGATTGACCTTCACGCAATGTGCTAGCGAAGCCTTCGCCATCCATCGTCACAGCCTTGCCATCATCGGCGATTGTAGAGATGATCTTATGTCCCATCGACATCTCGGCATAAGCATCCTTCTTGCCCTCTACCAAAGAGAACAAGTCACGACTTTCATAACATTTAGCAGCTTGAGTTAAAGTAGAAGTCGTTACATTTACAGCGACCTTCCTGTCATTCAATCGGTAATATGCCTCATAAGAAATCTTATTGTCAGAATCCTCGTCTACCAATTCATATTTACCAGTTGTCGAATTCCATTGGATTTCACTTTCATCAATAATCTCAACAACCTGATCCGTTTCTTTATCAACTACAACAAAATCATTCGAATTCCAAAAGCCATCAGCAGTATTAATGCGAGTTCTTACTTTATCCGCTACAATCATTTTATACTGGCTTTCAACACCTGTTTCCAAGAACGCATAAGCATGATTAGCAGAAGCCATGTATTCAATATCAAAATACTTACCATTATCAGCTTTCAGACGATAAGCGGAAACAGTCAAAGAGTCAGTGCCATATACACCATTACCCTCTACATGAACAGCCTCCGGATAGAACATGATAGCCTCATCAGCCGTGATACCAGACTTAACAGCCGTAGCATCATCCTTGCCTTCTACTACGAAGATATCATCTCCTAAGCCTTCAGATACAACGTTCAGAGCTACACGGAATGTACTCAATACATCAAAGTGTTTGTAACCTACATATTTGCTTACATTCGTTACAGGAACCATCTTGATTGTATCGGCAGTACCGGCGATAGCATACGTGTTCTCACCTACAACATATAACTTCCGATTCTCAACCTCTATTTCTCCAACAGTCAAGTTACCCTCTATTACACGGTTTTTGATTGTATATGAGCCATTCTCTCCAGAAACAACCCAGTGGTTAGTAGCAACTGATTCATTACCGTCTGTCAAGATAGGTAAGTAATAATAACCTTCGCCATATTCCAAATTTTGCTCAGACCAACCAGAATTAGCCCACTGACGTTTAGCCAAATTATTATCGCAATCAGCACCAAACGCTTGTCCCTTAAACGGATTAGCAATCAACTTTTCATTGCCATCACGAGAAATACTCTTGATAGTCTCACGGGCATCCGTTACGATATAAGCAACCTTCGTATTCAAGCTAGCCTTAGTACCCTCTTTCAAAGTGATAACAGGATACTCAGGAACTCGTAAATCAGCTTCATAGATACCTGTAGACAACACCTTAGGACCACCAGCGAAAGAAGCCCATGCTACATACGGAATAGCATTAGCGTTCTGAGCATAATAGCTAGTGAATGCTTTATTATCCGTTGTATAAGGAACATCCTTGATCCGAATATCGAAACGATCACCAGCTACGTCATCAATATGCTTGATTACCTTAAACATATTCGCTCCCTCTACATACAACTTACCAAAGTCTTTCTGCTCTTTATCCGCAGGAGCTGTCGCTACGATTGTGTCAGTCGTAAACTTGTAACCTGCACCCGTCTTACCATTATCAGAAACAGATTGATAAGAGTAGTAAGCATTATCCACGTAGATATAAACAGGTTTATCTTTTTTATAACCGGCCTTTACTCCGTAATAAGCTAACTTATAAAACTCACCGTCTCCCTCTGCTACCAATTTCTTACCTGTAAAAGGATTATCCTTTACATCACTGGCAAAAGATAATTCGAAATAAGCTCCGCTATAATCATTCAAATCAGCGGCAGACATAGCGGAAGCCTTCGGCGAATAAACAGTCAACACCTGCCCGGCAGACTGACCTGCCTTTTTCACCTTTACTTGGCCACCAACTAAAGCTACAGTGTAAGTATCATTTCCCTGTTTGTTATACAAGGCTTGCCCCGGAGTCCATGCCCATTGATCCAAACCAGACGCAATAATAGATGTAGCACCATCTTTCTTTGCGAATTTCAATGTTGAGCCAGTAGCCTTATTAACGAAAGTGTAAACAGCAGAACCAGAAACTTCTTGGCTAACTTTCTTGATCTGCCATAACATAGAATCCGCATGAGCGAAGTCCAAATTAGAAAGAGACGCAACTTTAACACTATCCTTTCCGTCATGCTTTGTCATTTGCAAAGCTTCCGTTGTGGAAGTGCCTAAGAAATAGTACTTCGTACCTTTTACGTCTGTTACCGCGGTAGGATTCACGTCTACATTCGCAGCATTCATGGTTGCGAATGTTCCCAGTGACAAAAACGCAGCTACAAGAGTAGAAAACTTTTTGTTCATAATACTGAAATTAATATTAATACTAGTGTTTATTAAGATAATCAAGCTATTAAATCATTCGAAGGCATTCAATTCACCGTAAAAACGGCTAGCTTAAACCTTCGTTTAAATCTTGCGTTTTTTAGATCTTCGGAAGGGTGTTCGTAAGAGGAAGCGACGGGTTTGTCAGTGATAGGCTATTGTATTGATAAGAAAGCTAATAAGGATGTGAAAAAATAATGGGTAAGGGTTGCAAGTGTCAAAGAAACGCGTACCTTTGCAAATGCAAGATTTAAACGAAGGTTTAAACTAATCGTTTTATACCTTATAAATATCAATGTACGCACGTACATATTTAATAATATTCTCCATTCAGTCTAACATCTATCAAAAGCTTTCCTTTTTGACATTTTGACAAATTGTAAACTGAACCTCCCAAGAATCGATTTTCCTAGGCCAACGTACAACTCATCGCCAAATACGCAAGAAAAAATCAGTAATCCACTCATTGGCAGAACAATGTCCAAAAACCGCCTTCCGTTCTAGCGAAATTAATTCATCGTAATTCATATCTATTGACTTCTTTTGGCTATTCCATGGGGTTACGACTGGGTTCTAACAGGGTTACAATGCCCATTCACGACTACCGCCAATCCTATTCGTGACTGTTTATAATGCCCAACGGCAGTATAGGCGTTACCCAACGCGACTATATGCGCAGGCTTTTACCGTATATCGTGCGTAAAAAGCCATACTTTTCCATAAAAAACCCCGATTATCGTCTCCCCCTTCCCCCTATTTCACGATGCTAGCAAAAAGGGATTGTCACGATTCAAGCCTTATATCAATCAAAAAGTCAAGTCAACAACCGTTTTCAAGACATCTGATTCTTTCAAAGTCCTAGATATAACGGTAACATTATGACCTTCAAAAAACACGTACGTCTTTTTCCGGAAACACGTACATGTTTTTTCAAAAAGACGTACGTGTTTATTTTTAAAAGCGTATCTTTACCGCAAGAGATGGGAAAAGAACCATCCCTTTCATATTAATCACTAAAACCTATAAACACTATGGGGAAATTTATCAATCCCTTCACCGATTTCGGCTTTCACCGGATATTCGGGCAGGAGGTACACAAGGAGTTACTAATCGATTTCCTGAACCAGTTGTTCTTCGGAGAGAACCGGACGAGTGCGAGAATGATTTTGAACGTTGGATTTATTTATTGAAGCATATGGACACTTTAGAGAGAATGCCGTTCAAGGCGAAAAAGGCGGTCTTCGATAAGTTGCTGGAAGTAGCCGACGTGGCAAACCTCAGCAAGGAAGAACGCATACAATACGACGAGGCTCTGAAACGATACAGGGATTATAAGAATACGATCGATTACGCAGAGGAGAAAGGGATATTGAAAGGGAAAGAATCTACGGCCCGCAACATGAAAGCGGATGGATTATCCCACTCAATTATCCAAAAATACACTGGGCTCTCTCTTGAGGATATAGAGAAACTATAAAAATAAACTCTCCAGTCCTATTCTCGCTAACCGAATGGTTAGAAGAACAAAGGCTGGAGGGCTTGTTTAATATCTATAAGGAAAGAGATCCTTAGATTCTCTCCAATGTAGCTGTAATAAACTCCCAGATCTTCTGTACGGAATGAATATTCACTCGCTCGTCCGGTGAGTGCGGGTATTCCAAATCCGGTCCGATAGAAACCATATCCATATCCGGATAAGCACCTTGGATGATACCGCATTCCAATCCGGCATGCATCACCTTCACCTCAGGTTCCTTACCAAATAAATCCAGATAGGTAGATTTCATCAAGTTCAAGATCGGGGAATTGATATTAGGCTGCCAGCCATTATAATGACCGGACTCCTCCACCTTAGCCCCCGCCAAAGCGAATACACTTTCCAGACTTGAGCAAACAGAATCCCTGCGAGACTCGGATGAGCTACGCACCAAGATTTTCACCTCGATCAACTCATCAGATGTCTTCACGATCGCCAAGTTAGAGGAAGACTCAACCGTACCCGGGAAATCATGCAACATGCTAATCACACCATTCTGGCAACCCTCGATCGCATTGATCAAATCATCCTGTATCTCCTCCGGAATCAACGTAGACGGCAATTCAACCATCTCCGCAACGAAATCGATCTTATCCTCCACACCCATATACTCCGTACGGAACATATCTTGGTAATCAGCCACTAGCTCCCAAAGAGACTCCACGTTATCACCCGGAATCGTTATCACGGCAAAAGCCTCACGAGGGATTGCGTTAGGCAAGGAACCACCCGCCACAGAAGACAAACGAGCGCCATAATCGCATACCGCCTCTTTCAAGAAACGGAAGATCAACTTATTCGCGTTCGCACGCCCTAAATGAATATCCACACCGGAATGACCACCTTTCAAGCCAGCCAAGCTAACCTTGACAGCCACGTCACCTTCCGGAATATAAGTATCCTCCTTAAATTGGAAAGAGACATTCACGTTAGCGCCACCTGCGCAACCTACGAACAACTCCCCTTCCTTCTCGGAATCACAATTCAATAAAATATCACCCTTTAAGAAATGCGGCTTCAAGCCGAAAGCGCCGTCCATTCCCTGTTCCTCATCAATCGTAAACAGGGCCTCGATCGGTCCGTGACGCAAGCTATTGTCCGCCAACACGGCCATCGCCAGAGCGGCGCCCATGCCATTGTCCGCCCCCAAAGTCGTCTCACGGGCCGTCACCCAATCACCGTCTATGTAAGCGTCGATCGGATCTTTCTCGAAATCATGCTTTACGGAAGAGTTTTTTTGGGGAACCATATCCAGATGAGACTGCAATGTCACGGTCTTACGACCTTCCATTCCGGGCGTAGCCGGCTTACGGATCAATACGTTACCCACCTCATCTTGCAGGGTTTCCAATCCCAATCCTTTACCAAAGGATATCATAAAACGGGTTACTGCCTCCATATGTCCGGTCGGACGGGGGATTTGCGTAAGGTCATAAAAATAACCCCATACATGCTTCGGAGATAGATCTTTGATTTCTGCTGACATAGATGTTAATAATTTAGTTCAGTTCATATTTAATACATATCTTGTATTCATCACGAAACAGCGACCGGAGCCTCCTTGTTCTCCCGATTGGTGAGCGGTAAAGCTACCACTCCGAATAATCCGCACAATCCCGTCCATACCGTCTGTACCGTATGAACGACCAAGGCGAACGCCGCCGCGTCATTCTCGTTCACGCCAAAACAAACCAAGGTAGCGATCACCATGAAATGCCATGGTCCGATACCACCTTGAACAGGCACCGCCACGCCGATACTACTCATCGTAAACGTGATCAGCCCGACCACGATACCCAAGTCCTTGGTAAAGTCGAAAGCATAGAACGTAATATAAAAGTAACAGAAATAACCTCCCCAAATCAATAACGTCTCTATCACGAAACGCATCTTATGCTCCATGTACCAGATACTCTTCATACCGATCCATACATTCTTCAACATGCCTTTGGCTTTCTGTACCAGCGTAAAGTTACTCATATAAGTGAATACAAACCAAATTACAGCGACAAAAATTATCACCGCCACGTAAATCCATATCGAATTAAACATGGATTGGAACCCTTCGAGCAAAGCCGGGTTCTTAGCGAAGAAACTCGTAAAGAAGCTTATATTAAATATGAATATCATCAAGGTTATCAAACCGACCATGATCGTATCGCTCACACGGTCGATCAACAGCGTACCTAACAGCTTGGTAAACGAGATCTTATCGTATTTCGTGATCATGCCGCAACGCCATACCTCGCCGACACGGGGCAATACCAGATTCACGGCGTAATTACCCAGCACGGCGTAAATCACGTTACTCATCTTGAAGCGCTCGCCCAAGGAACTGATCAGTAACCCCCACCGTAAGCCACGGACGATATTGGCGAACAAGCCGAACAGTAAAGAAACCAGAATAATATCATAACGAACCCCCTCCTTGACTACTCGCCAAATCTCAGTGATATCCATTTTCCGATACAAAAACCAAAGGAGTAAACAGCCGAAGGCTAAAGGTAGAATTATCTTCAGAAACGTACGTAGAATGCTCTTAAAATCCATTAGGTATAGGGAACTTTAAATTATTTATTGTACTTTTGTGCATCCGCAAAGATAAGCATAATATTTAAAAACAAACACATTACACCGAAAAGTGGATGAGATTAGTTAAGCCAAAAAAAGCATTAGGGCAACATTTCCTAAAGGATCTGCAAATAGCACAGCGCATTGCGGACACACTCGATACTTTCAAATCCTTGCCGGTCTTGGAAATCGGACCGGGAATGGGAGTCCTTACCCAGTTCTTGCTGGAGGCGGGACATGATTTAACCGTTGTCGAGTTGGACATGGAATCCGTAGATTACCTGAACCAGAATTTCCCCGATCTGAAAGGACGTATCATCGCCGAGGATTTCCTGAAATTGGATCTCTCGAAGCTATTTCCGGGGCAGTTTTGTGTGATCGGTAATTATCCCTATAATATCTCCAGCCAGATATTCTTCAAGGTCCTCGATTATAAGGACCAGATTCCCTGCTGCTCGGGGATGTTACAAAAAGAGGTAGCGGAACGCCTAGCGGCGGGTCCCGGTAGCAAGACGTACGGAATCTTGAGCGTATTGCTCCAAGCTTGGTACGACGTGGAATACCTCTTTACCGTCAGTGAGAAAGTATTCGATCCGCCTCCAAAAGTGAAAAGCGCCGTATTGAAAATGACTCGTAACGACCGCAAGGAGCTGGGATGCGACGAGAAGTTATTCAAGACCGTAGTAAAGACCTCATTCAACCAACGAAGGAAAACGCTTCGTAATTCCATGAAACCCCTATTGGGTAAAGATTGCCCGGATTACGCCTTGCCGATATTCGACAAGCGCCCGGAACAGTTATCCGTGGAGCAATTCGTGGAACTGACCTTGATCAGCCAAAAGCATCTGGAGAAGCAGGCTGGTGATGTCCTATAATAATATAAGAGTCCAATGATCGAACTGACGAAAGATTACATCGAGAACCTGAAAAGCATCATCGAGGCCAAAGATGACGCGAAGGCACAGGAGGTACTTCATGAACTATATCCTGCCGATATAGCCGAGCTTTATCAAGAACTGAACTTGCAAGAGGCCATTTATCTCTATCTATTGATGGATGGCGACAAAGCGGCGGATGTCTTGATGGAGCTGGATGAGGAAGACCGTCATAAGTTATTGAAGGAACTTCCCAATGAGCTTATCGCCAAGCGTTTCGTCGATAACATGGAAACGGATGATGCCGTTGACTTGATGCGTGAGTTGGACGAGGATACCCAAGAGGAGATCCTTTCGCATATCGAGGACGTAGAGCAGGCCGGTGATATCGTGGACTTGTTGAAATACGACGAGGACACCGCCGGCGGTTTGATGGGTACCGAGATGATCGTGGTGAACGAGAATTGGAGTATGCCCAAATGTATCGACGAGATGCGCAAGCAAGCGGAGGAGATGAGCGAGATCTATTATGTATATGTAGTGGATGACGACGAGCGCTTGAAAGGTGTGCTCCCCTTGCAGAAACTGATCACCCACCCATCTGTCTCCAAGATCAAGCACGTCATGAAAAAAGACCCGATCTCCGTTCGCGACAGCGACAGTATCGAGGAGGTTACGGAGACGATCGAGAAATACGACTTGGTAGCCTTGCCCGTAGTCGATAGTATCGGACGTCTGGTAGGACGTATCACGATCGATGACGTTATGGATGAGGTACGCGAGCAACACGAGCGTGATTACCAGTTGGCATCCGGTATCTCGCAAGACGTGGAAACCTCGGATAATGTATTCACCCAAACCGCCGCCCGCCTACCTTGGCTGCTGATCGGCATGATCGGAGGATTGGGAAACTCCGTTATCCTCGGTGGTTTCGAGAGCAGTTTCGCCACTAACCCGAAGATGGCGCTATTTATCCCGCTGATCGGTGGTACCGGTGGAAACGTAGGCATACAATCTTCCGCTATCGTGGTACAGGGCTTGGCAAACAATACCTTGAAGGAAGGGAATATCGTACCGCAAATCCTAAAAGAGTCTGTAGTCTCGTTAATCAATGCCAGCATTATCAGTCTGGTCGTGTTCATTTACAACTTCTTCATGCTGGGAGACCGGGGGATTACGGCCTCCGTATCTTTAAGCCTATTCGCCGTCGTAATGTTCGCCAGTATATTCGGCACGTTAGTTCCCATGACCTTAGATAAGATGAAGATAGATCCGGCCTTGGCGACCGGACCGTTTATCACCATTACCAACGATATTATCGGTATGATGATTTATATGTTCATTACTTCCGCGTTAGCTTGATGCCACGGGTGGGCGAACCCCGCCCCTATTATGTTAAAATAATATGTTATAGAACATATCTACGAAATAACTGTTATCTTTGTAGCGGTTATCAAAAAAGGTAGAAAAACTATGCTAACAGAAGCATTTTACATTCTCTTCTTCTATTTCACGGGAGAGTTTATCAGCTACTTTATCGACGGTTTCATACCGGGTAGCGTAATTGGGATGGTGCTATTGTTTTTAGCCCTCGCGTTCAAGAAAGTAAAACCTGAAAAGGTGAAACGTCTTTCCACGGTTCTTACCCAAAACATGGGATTATTCTTCGTTCCTGCCGGTGTAGGGCTTATGAATTCCTTCGGGATCATCTCCGAGTATTGGGCAGTCCTGCTGATCGCTTCCGTAGTAAGTACAATTTTAGTCATCGCCAGCGTAGCGTTGGTGCAACAAAAACTGGAAAAGGGAAAATAGACCATGGATAATCTGGCGCATTCCGAGATTTTCGCTCTTACCTTGGTAATTGGTACCTACCTGACTTCCTTGGCTCTTTACAAGAAAGTCCATATCAGTCTTTTGCATCCTTTGCTTACGACCATCTTCGTGATTATCGTGGTACTGGAAGTCCTAGGCATTCAATATGAGTCGTTCCAGCAAAGCAGTCATTTGATCCATTTTATGCTGGGGCCTTCCGTAGTGGCCCTTGGCTATGTGTTATATGAGCAAATCCAATATCTAAAGGGAAATGTCGTTTCGATCTTGACTTCCGTATTTGTCGGGGCCATTGTCGGAATCGTAAGCGTAATCATCATCGGTAAATTGATGGGAGCCGACCAAGCGTTGATCGCCACGCTCCAGCCGAAATCCGTCACCACCCCGATCGCTATGGGGATAGCGGAGAAAGCGGGCGGCATACCTTCACTTACCGCCGTCATCGTCGTAGCGGTAGGAATCTTTGGCAGTATAGTGGGCCCTATCGTGATGAGGGTACTGGGAATAGATAGCCATATCGCTAAAGGACTGGCGTTAGGGGCTTCCTCCCATGGAGTAGGAACAGCAGCGGCCATTCAAATCGGGGCCATCGAAGGAGCATTAAGCGGACTGGCGATTGGCTTGATGGGTATCATGACAGCGGTCTTGGTTCCGGTTATTCGGTTGATTTGCAACTATTTTTCCATATAAATACGCAAAACTTTTTGCTACTTTAGCAGGAATGTACTACTTTTGCACCCGAAAATCGTTAAGGATTACTCTATAACATATATAAATAAAGAAAATAAATATGATCAATTCACAAGACATTAAGAAAGGAACTTGTATCCGTTTGGACGGAAAACTCTATTTCTGCGTCGATTTCCTTCACGTAAAACCGGGTAAAGGTAATACCATCATGCGTACCACATTGAAAGATGTTGTAAAAGGCGGTCAGATCGAGCGTCGTTTCAACATCGGCGAGAAGTTGGAAGATGTACGTGTAGAGCGTCGCCCGTATCAGTTCACTTATACGGAAGGCGAGCATTATCATTTCATGAACCAAGAGACATTCGATGACGTGATCATCGACAAAAACTTGATCAACGGCGTTGATTTCATGAAAGAGGGAGAAATTGTAGACGTTGTTTCTGATGCATCTACCGATACGGTTCTTTTCGCCGACATGCCTACAAAAGTTCAATTAAAAGTTATTTATACAGAACCGGGTATTAAAGGTGACACAGCTACTAACACCTTGAAACCAGCAACCGTAGAGACTGGCGCGGAAGTTCGCGTTCCGTTGTTCATCAACGAGGGCGAGATTATCGAGATCAATACGACTGATGGTTCTTACGTAGGCCGTATCCGCGAGTAATCCGGGTCTTGTCAAAATATACGGTTCCCGCTTGATAAGCAGGCGGGAACTATTTTTTTAACCAAATCATAAACCTTTCCCGACTATGAAAGAAAAGACAGGAAAACTTTCCATCAAGGAATGGGCCGAAGAAGACAGGCCCCGTGAGAAAATGCTTCAAAAAGGCGCTTCCATATTAAGCGATGCCGAATTGATCGCCATACTGATCGGATCCGGCAACAATGAGGAGACGGCCGTACAACTCTCTCAACGGATACTTCACTCCGTAAACAACAATCTGAATACATTGGGTAAACGTTCCATCAAAGAATTAACTTCCGGCTTTAAAGGTATCGGAGAGGCGAAGGCGGTCACGATCTGCGCCGCTATGGAACTAGGGAAACGGCGGGAAACCTCAGAGGCGTCTCCTCAAGATGCTATCCGAAGCAGCAAAGACTCCTATCTCCTATTCCGTACCCAACTATGCGATTTACCTTATGAGGAACTCTGGATCGCTCTAACCAATCCATTAAATAAGGTGATACAAAAGGTAAAAATCAGTCAGGGCGGAGTAAACCAGACTTCCGTGGATATCCGTTTGGTATTAAAAGCGGCGATCAACGCCTTGGCCTCCGGTATAATCCTATGCCATAATCATCCATCCGGTAGCCTCCGCCCCAGTACGCACGACGATGCCTTGACCGAGCGTATCCAAAAGGCGGCGAAGCTGATGGATATTAGGATACTGGACCATATCATCCTGTCCGATAGCGGTTATTATAGCTATGCGGATGAAGGAAGGCTGGTCCGGTGAAACAAATTCTCTTTTCCCCCGGTTTAGTATATAGAAGTATTAATGTATATTCGCGTATAAAACAAAAGAAGATGAACAACGAATTTCTCCAAACAGAAGAAGCGATCGTCGCTATGCTGAAGACGGTATACGACCCGGAAATACCCGTAAACGTATACGATCTTGGGCTTATATATAAGGTAGATATCGATGAGGAAAAAAATGTACGCATCGATATGACCCTCACCGCCCCGAACTGTCCGGCGGCCGATTTCATATTGGAAGATGTCCGTATGAAGGTAGAAGCGGTCGATGGGGTGAACAATGTAGAGGTAAACCTCGTCTTCGAGCCGGAATGGGACAAGGACATGATGACGGAGGAGGCTAAACTGGAATTAGGTTTTCTATGAAAATATATTTCGCCTCAGACGCACATCTGGGAGCCCGTTTCCACAAGGACCCTTTAGCCATCGAGAAGAAACTGGTACGTTGGCTGGATAACATCAAGGAAGACGCTTCCGCCATTTGGTTTCTGGGAGATCTATTCGACTATTGGTACGAATACAAATACGTCGTGCCGAAAGGCCATGTACGTTTTCTGGGGAAATTGGCCGAGTTAGCGGACAGAGGCATAGAAATACATATCTTTATCGGTAACCATGACATCTGGATGTTCGACTACTTGCCGAAAGAGATAGGCGCCATCATCCATCGGGATACCTTGACAGTCGATTTATTGGGGAAACGTTTCTTCCTCGGGCATGGCGATGAGGTAGATTTCCGGAGTAAGGCATTCCGTCTGATCAGGGCTATTTTCCGGAATAAGTTCTGCCAATGGTTATATGCGGGAATACATCCCCGCTGGACGTTCGGGTTCGCTTTAGGTTGGTCGCTCAACAGCCGGAAGAGCGGACTGGAAAAGCAAGAGGCTAAAAAGTATCAAGGGGAAGACGCAGAATATATGGTTGTTTTCGCCAAGGAATATCTAAAGACGCATCCCGATATAAACTTCTTCATTTTCGGCCATCGCCACATCATGTTGGACTTGATGTTAAGCCGTACCTCCCGTATTCTCATAGCCGGGGATTGGATGCAATTCTTCTCTTATATCGTATGGGATGGCGAGAATCTGTATATGGATCAGTTTCTGGAAGAGACGGACGGACAATCTTATCCCAACACATAAGACAGCGTTGTCTTAACACCTTAGACAGTACTGTCGAAGCACCTTAGACAGCGTTGTATGATGTGCTCATACAACGCTGTCCGGATTCTCCGCTTACTTTACCGGGATATAACCAACCTTCTTCACCGTCGCTTGTCCTTCGGCAGACATCACATAATCGATGAACGGTCGCACCTTTGAGGCATTCTTCGTCTCATAGTAGTAGAACAATGGACGGACAACCGGATAGGTCTTATTCCTCGCGTTCTCCAACGAAGGCTCCACGTAGGATTTTCCGGCATCATACGATACATGGATCGGCTTCACTTCTTTATTCAAATAAGCAAGACCTACATAGCCAATGGCTCCTTTCGTCTGGCTTACGCTTTGGATAATGGCACCTGTAGCCGGCATGCTCAAGATACCGTTCATATAGTTCTTATTTTTCAACACGCTCTCCTTGAAGAACTCGTAGGTTCCGGAAGAAGTCTCGCGGGAATAGGCCACGATCTTCATATCCGCACCACCCACTTCTTTCCAATTCTTGATCTTGCCGGTAAAAATGCCTTCCAATTGCTCCCGGGTCAGATTGGATACCTTGTTGGAAGGATGCACGACAACAGCCAGAGCGTCGTAGGCGATCACCTCCTCTTTCGTTTTCTTTCCGGCTTCTTGCAACTTCATGCGCTCGTCGAATTTCATCTTACGGGAAGCCATCGCTATATCCGTAGTGCCTTCCATCAAAGCGGAGATACCCACGCCGGAGCCACCACCCGTCACCGTGATCTTAGCGGCTTTGTCCTTATTCATGAAATTCTCGGCTTCAGTCTGGGTAAGAGGCAAACAAGTATCGCTACCCTTTATCTTCTGGGCAAACACATTCGTAGCAAACAAACACGCTGCCATGGCAGCTAATAAAATCGTCTTCTTCATTACTTTGTATTTATCTTTTATTTACGATACAAAATAAATACTTCGGTATTTCAATGGGATGAAACAGATATTACAATCCTATGAATTAAAACTTATATTGAAGACGGACTGTCAATACATTATCCTTCCGGTCGTTCTCGTAGCCCTTCACGAGGTTACTTTTCTCATTAAAGTTAAACTCGTAGTAAGCTTGTAGACGGATATGTTTATTGAAATTATAGATACCGCCGATACCTATCGTGCTTTGAGCCAAGTCGGTTTTTGAGGTGAAGCTATTTTCCGCCCCTACCTCATTTCCACTCACCTTCGTATTCGGATCGTAAACGTCATATTTCAATACGGCGGAGAAAGGAGAGGCGCCTATATCCTGTACCAAATAAAAGAAGTAACCAAGGAAAGGGCGCTTAAACAAAGAATTTTCCGGCAAATTCTCCGGTCGGGTACTGTAGTTCGGGCTTTTACTGCTCCCGGCGATACCGGGTTGGGTACCGATCAAACCTTCCGCACGGAGAGTGGTCTTTCCTAAAGATGAAAGCAAACTAAACTGTCCATCCAAACCTAAATACTGGCGCTTCATATAAGTACCCGTCTCTCCCATATCCCTCTTAACGAAATGATTGCCACGCATCTCATACGCCTCGGTAGTCGGGTTGTAGACAAAACCATGGTAATAGGAGAAACCGGCTCCCCATTTTCCCCAGTCGCCTATCGCCTTCTCGGCACCCAGACGCCCGATGAAATCTTTCCGGCTATCCGTCTCCCGGTTGATACTGTTTCCGGCAAACAGACCGGCATCCAATCGCAAGAAACTCAATGGGCTGGTAGTCTTGGTACGTAAGGTAAGCATCGCCCCCAAGTCACGCTCATCCGGGAAGAAATACTGGATAATAGTCGCTCTCTCCGGAGATTCGAGAGAACTCGTGGAATAACAGACCTCATAACCGAAAGGACGGTTGAACACACCAGCCATCAACTGGCTACGCTTCGTCCAAGGGTCCTTGATAACGATATACAGATCGCGGAAACTCACTCCCTTATCATTCACCTCGATCTGGACAGCACCTGTTCCGATCCCATCATTGTACTCGAACTTCATACGGCCCCGGCGGATACCGATCCGGTTAAACCCTTTATCCAAGTTCTCGTTCTTATCGCCCACCTTCAAGGTAGCGTCCTTCTGTCCATATTGGTATTGTCCTTGGATATAAGCGGAAACCTTGAATTTGCTTAGCTTCCGGACTACCTTATCCAAGGTAGTCACTTCCGTAGCCAAGGAATCGATACGTTTTTCCACCGACTGATCCACCTCCTGCGCTCCCATACTGAATGGAAACAGCACTAACATGAGCGCTATAACTTTTCCTAATTTCATTCCTAACTATAAAAACAATATTTGCGTCGCAAAATTACAACGCTCCTGTTTCACACCCGTTTCACATACATTACAATCCTGTTACAGACGTCTTGCCTAATTATTGAGGGACGAATTTACATAAAATAATCGGTTCGTTCCATACATTGCACACAACTAGAATATTTGCGCGATAATTCCGGTCCATTTCGCGCATCTATTGGGATATTGTGCTACCTTTGCCTCGCATTTAGTAAAACACTATATTTATTTTTTTAATGAAGACATTAACAATCGGAGACCTAAAGGCTCGTATTCCAATCATCCAAGGTGGAATGGGCGTAGGCATCTCTCTTTCCGGCTTAGCCTCGGCCGTCGCAAATGAAGGTGGGATCGGCGTTATCTCCGCAGCCGGTCTCGGACTTTTATATAAGAAATTGTCACCCAGCAATTATACGGAAGCTGGGAATCTCGGGTTAGCGGAAGAGATCCGCAAGGCCCGGGAAAAAGCGAAAGGTATCATCGGCGTAAACGTAATGGTAGCTCTTTCCGACTTCGCTGAACTGGTAAAGACCAGTATAGCGGAAAAGGTAGACATCATTTTCAGCGGTGCCGGACTGCCTTTGGACTTGCCTTCTTTCCTCAAGAAAGATAGCGTCACCAAGCTGGTTCCCATCGTTTCCAGCGCACGTGCCGTACGTATCATCTGCGAGAAATGGAAGAATAACTATGATTATCTTCCGGACGCGGTGGTACTAGAAGGCCCGAAAGCGGGTGGACATCTGGGATATAAGGAAAACCAGTTGGAAGACCAGCATTTCTCATTGGAAGAATTATTACCTCAAGTCGTAGAGGAAGTATCTCATTTCGAGCAGAAATACGACAAAAAGATCCCGGTAATCGCGGCAGGAGGCATTTATACGGGTGAAGATATCAAACGCATGATAGACCTTGGAGCATCAGGCGTTCAGTTAGGAACCCGGTTCGTTACCACCACGGAATGCGATGCCTCGGAAGCCTTCAAACAGACCTATATACAGGCAGAGGAGAAGGATATAGAGATCATCAAAAGCCCCGTCGGCATGCCCGGACGAGCCATCCATTGCAGTTTCCTTGAGAAAGTAAAGGCGGGAATCAAGCAACCGAAAGCTTGTCCCTTCAACTGTATCAAGACGTGCGATATATCACGCAGCCCTTACTGTATCGTCACCGCCTTGTACAACGCCTTCAAAGGGAATTTCGAGAATGGATACGCTTTCGCCGGCAGTAACGCTTGGCGAGCGAATAAGATCACTTCGGTACGGGAAACCATTACCGAGTTGATGAATGAATGGAAAGCGAAATTATAAACAATAACAAGACAAACAACCGAATAAAGCCCCGACTGGACAAACCAGCCGGGGCTTATTCTTTTACCGCCCTCGCTCCTCACGGAGGGAGCGGCGGATGAACTTTAATTTATTACTTTAGTATTAATATTAATCCATTCCCGCCTGTTCTTCCATCGCGGATTACTTGGCACCTTGCCGCACGGGAATGATTCTTGATTTATCTTATCTCTTTATACTTCTTATTTTACGATAGCCTTTACAGCTTCCTCACCATCGATAGCTACCGCTACGATACCGGCAGGTACAGCGATTGTAGCGTTGTCGGAAGTAAGAACGGTCTCAGCGACTACCTTACCTAAGATGTTCGTGATAACTACAGACTTACCTGCGGCGCCCTGAACAGTTACAGTACCGTTACCGGCTACTACAGATACACCTTCTACAGCTACTTCGTCGTTAGAAGTTACCATATCCTTCTCAGCTGCCTGATAAGCGTTGAAGATCAATGCACCATCAGAACCAGTCTTAGCATCATCAAACTTAGAATCACCACGAGTCAATACCAAGCAACCGTTCTGCATCTTCAACCAAGCCGCATATCTAGGAGCGATAGAGCCTTCAACCGCATGGTCGAAACCATGAGTAGCCTTACCTTCCTTAGAAACATCATTACTTATATATTGAGATTCAGCAGCCGTCTCATTGTAAATGTTAGACTCGAACATGAACTCATTGTTCACACCCTCTACACCGTCAGCGTATGCCTGCATAGCCTTCATAGGATCTACATAGCGGAATGACCAAGTCGCATTCTTGTGATTGTCACCCTTCAAGTTCACGATCAAGTTCTTACCAGCTTTCTTATAAGCGGCGATGATCTTCTCTACGCTCAACTTGGCAGGATCATCCTTAGCAACCTTAACAAACTCCTCATCCAAGATATACAAGCTGTCGCCATAGTGGATTGCCTCCACGAATCCTACGCGAGTGTAACCACCCTTAATATCCATATACGGTTTATCCAGGCTATTAACGATAGCGGAGTCACCAAAGCTGATTAAGTACTTGCCATAATGGAAGCCCGGACGACCCTTCGTAGCATGCTGGCAATGCCATTTATCCGTAGAGTGAGCGTTACCCTTCTCATCGATATAGAAGTGAGTACCATCAGCCTCGCTACAAGGAATCGTCTCGATAGCCTCTTGGTCGTGACGATCTACAGAGATCAAGTATTGCGGTTTCACGAAACCAGCGCCACGGCGTACCCATGCGGTATCAACGATGAACGCATATTTACCCTTGGAAGCAGGATTCATGGCAGCAGCCTCATTCTCGCTCCAAATACCGGCGTAGTCTACGTTAGAGTCTTGCAACTTCGTGTTCCACTCATCCATCAAGTACTCACCACGGATCTTCTCACGGAAGAACAACGTATCTGTAGCATCCATATTCTCACCGGCGTTCTCACCTAACAAAGCGTTGTTGAAACGACGATACAACGGTGTCTGATCCGGCTCTACCGTGAAGGCAGAAGTACGAGTCTCCTCTAAGTTCTGAACTTTCAATACAGCACTCATACCGTCATCAGCAGTACCTACCTTATAAGTCGTGTGTGCCAAGCTACGGATGATAGGACGTACATATTTTGTACCAGTCGGTACGGCTCCAGCAGAAATAGTACCATTAGCAGCAACCTTCAAACCATTCTTATAATAATACTCATCATTATCCCACTTTGGAGAAGTCTCTACGATCGCATAGAAATGCTTTCCTTCCCAGTGGTTGTTCTCCTTGAAGAAGAAGGTATCCACCATATACGGCTCGATGCTTTTATGCTCATTATAAGTGTCATAGTTAGTAACACCCATACCGTATTTTTCGTTGTAAGACTCAACCATTGACTTCTTGCCATCTACGCTCTTGATCACGTAGTTTGTTCTTTCCAAACGAACGAAGTTCAAACGTTTCATGACCTTAGCCTCTTGGCTATCATTATTCTTATCCCAACCGTAACCATATTTAGAAGTAACACCACTCTCCAATTTGTAACGATCAGCTGTCTTCTTCACATAGTTCACAGAATCCTTATCAGAACCATTGGCGATCCAATAATCCGGAGTGAACGGGTTCAAATAGTTGAATACATATTTGTTCACCTTCAAAGAATCCTCCGTTAAGAAACGGTAACCCAACTTCGAATCCTTCTTGTTCTCAAGTGGAACAGGCACGAATATATCCTCTGCCTTACCATTGAAGTTGATTACGAAATCAGTAATATCGTTATTATTAATCTTCACGTCACTTGCCACGATCTTACCATTCTCCTCAGAGAATTGTACGTTAGCCGTACACAAGTCCGGATACTCACGGTTGCGGATAACAACAGGAGAAGTCTTGATAGCCTCAGCCTTCGTCGTATTATCCGTGTTACGAACCTTAGTTACAATCCATTGATAAGCAGGCATGTGGTTCGGATCTTGAGCATCCAAAGTTACCCAATGAACCTTGTTGTCACCATTATCATCGTTCAAGTGGATCGGAGCAGCCAATACTTGACCCTTCTCGTTGTAGATCACATAAATATTCTCCTCGATAGAAGTCAAGTTCGGAGCCACGCAACTTTTCGTATTGAAGCTGATCTTCGTGTTAATAGACTGGAAACCAACAGTAACAACACGATCCGCCTTTGTAAAGTTATTCAACTTGATAAACAACATATCTGCCTCATGCTCATCAACAGCAGTACTTTCAGCCCACTCCTTCATTGGTATTGGGCAATTCAACACATGATACTTATACTGTCGATTCGGATCAGTAGACTGTGGATAATCATTACGGAATCTGGCCTCCTGGGTATTCGTTTCAGAATTCCAATAATTTCCTTTCTTTTCTGCCGTATCATCACGATGCAAGGCAGAAGCTACTTGGATAAAGATCTCATCGGAAGTCGGCTTGTAAGTGAACAAGAATTTGTGTTGCTCAGGAATTCGTGAGATAGTAGCAACGTTATTATTCACCAAATTGCCATTTTTATCTTTCGCTGTCAAATCCGTCCAGCCTAACTTCAAGAACTCGATGCCTACACCATTCGATAAGGTATCCACCTTCAAGAAGGTACCCTTCTCCATCGTCTCAACATCCGTGTTTTTCTTTGAAGCCTTAGAAGCTATATACAAGAAATTATGTGTAGTAGCGTCACCTACCGCAGGCAAAGCATAAAGTTGAGTATTAGAGAACGGATTCTCTCCATAAGAATCATCCGGTTCAAATTTCAACATATAGTTATTCTCCTTCAAGAACGCATTCAACTCATTTGCGCTCAATACGTAAGAACCGGCATCGTACAATTTGAAGGAAATAGCGTCAGCAGCCGTATTCGTTCTACGTTCCGCCTCTGCCTGATTCGCATAGACCTTCTCTGTGTCAATATTACCGCTAGTAGCGAAATCTGCGGCTTTCTTGATTCGCAACACCTCATCCGTACTGATATAGGTGTACATGGATAAACCTTTCTTACCAGCACCTCTATCAGACAAGCCTGCACCTTTCGCCCAAGTAGAGGAGAATGCCCAACCGGCAAAACTTTGACCCACCTCGGCTGTTCCCTCTTTATCAAATGCCAAAGGAAGCCCCGTCTCTTTGTTTATGAAATCATAAATAGGCTCTTTACCCGCATTTTCTTGTGTCAATTGCAAACACCACAAGGATGCTTTCAAGTTAGGAATCTGATCTGGGCTGACCGCACGATAAACGTACTTACCACCTACCTTGTCCACGATCAAAACCAAATCATCAGTCAAATCGTTAATCGTTCCATTATCATAACGAATTTGGAACACCTCTGACGGGGTCGCACTTTTCAGATACTCTGTAGGACTAGCATCCCCTCCATTCGGGCTATTCTCAATGTCAAAGGCCGACTGTGCCTGCACAGAAAATGCCGATAACATTAAGCTAGCGCACAAAAGTGTAGAAAACTTTTTGTTCATAAATCGAAAATTTAATATTAATAATAGTGTTAATTAAGTACTTATCCACTTCACGGATCGTCCACTATCATTTCAAAAACGACTAGTTTAAACGATCGTTTAGACTAGTCGTTTTCAAGGAGGGAAAACAAGGGTTCGTAAAAGAAAAAGGCAAGTTCGTAAGGCTTAGGCTATCCTATTGATAAGAAAGCGGATAAAGGGATAAAAAAGATTGTGGAAGCCTTGCGCGATAAAAAGAAACGCGTACCTTTGCAAATGCAAGATTTAGATGATCGTTTAAATCTTGCGTTTTTTATATATAATATAATGTACGTGCGTACATTAAATAGGGCGACAGGATTTCCCGCTCATATCTCCCAACAACTTATAAAGCAAGGAAAAAACAACTCCCTAAGTAAAGCGTCATCTACTTAGTAAGCAGTAGGGGTGTCTACTTACTAAGTAAAGGGGGTGTCTGCTTACTAAGCTGATGCCGGCCTGCTTACTAAGCTGTTTTCAATTCGCTCCCTAAGGAATCGCGAGCCCCCTGACCGGAAGCCGCAAGCGCGGGATCACTCCCGCTTGATGTCGCCCAGCTCGACCAGCTTATTGACAATCGCATAGATCGTAAGACCGCTGGCACTATGAATTTGAAGTTTCCGAGCGATATTACGGCGGTGGGTGATGACCGTATGCGTAGAAAGAAACAAACGATCCGCTATCTCCCGGTTTGTCATACCCTTCACGACGCAGACTACGATCTCTTTTTCCCTCGAGCTTAACGAGCGCTGCTCGTCATCCCCTTCCGGCTCGTCATCCGGAAGTACCTCGGCGTTCAACCGCTCCAGCTTGCCCTTGATCTCATCGGGGCTGTCGTATATGTTGATTTGCCCATCATACGAACGCAATAACATACTGTCTGAGACAGAATATAATAAAGCGATACATTTCATCTCGGCACAGCCGCTTTCCTCCTTCAAATGCCGCAACGTGAAATAGCCGGGCAAAGCCGGGTTCACGATCAACACATCCGGTTTGTGCATACGAAGCGAGTCGAAAAGAGATTCCACCGAATGAATCTCCACCATCTGGATACGGAAACCCGGTAACCGTTTCAACAGGTTCTCCAGTCCGCTCCTTATGATAACAGAAGGTTCGGCTATCGCGATCTTTAGATTTGTACTCATCGATTCATGCTTATAATTGCTTTTCCAAAGCCAATATGGCCGGTACAAACAAATAATCCTCCACACGGGTATGTGAAGCCAAGTCTTCCTCCGTGGCAAAAATATCGAACAAGACACTATTCAGTATATTCGTACCCGCTCCCGGATAGTATTTGATCAGGATATTTTTCAACTCCGTGATCTTCATCTCGATCTGATCATGACGCTTGCGGAAGATCGTAATATTGTATTTCGGATCTCTCTTTCCTTCCAACAAATTACGGACATAAGGGAAAACAGCACGTTCCTCATAAGACATATGTTTATTTACCTCCTCCGCATACTCATCGAAAAACTTCGTGATCACAAAAGCGACATCCTCCGGGCACCCGGATATAGCGTCTACCAATTTACGACGGATATGTGGCAAGCGGAAGTTCAAGAAGTAATCATGGGCATTATGCAAATAGCGGATCAAGTTCTCGATCGACAGGCATTTGCTGATATTCTCGACAGGCGTATTCACTTCCTCGACCAAGAAATTCACGACCGTCAGGAAAGTACAAGCATCCACCCCATTCTGCCGGCAAACCTCCCCGATATTCTTCTCTCCGAACCCGAGCGCTATACCAAAGCGGCTCATGACTAAAACCATCGGATAGTTCTCGCAGATCAGATCACTCATTTTATCGGTTTCCCGGTACATTCCATTTTTATACATAGGCTTCTTTCTAACTTGTCTTGGTGTTTGAATAGCCAAATATACTCCTTTTTCTTCCATATCTCGTACATTTATTATTATTTCACAAAGGCTTAAAGGACGACTCCATCGGCACGACCGCTATACACTCAGTCTCTATCAACCATCCGGGACGGCAAACGGGGGCCAAGACTATCAAATGTGGCAAATCCGGGTAATGCGCCTCAAAATACTTCTTAACCACCGCATAATCAGCCACATCTCTCAAATAGGTGATCGCCTGCGTAATATCACGAGTAGTAGCGTCCGCCTCTTTCAGCAACACGCTGATATTTTCCATCATCCGCTCGGTTTGTTTTACGATATCGCCCGGATAGACAATCTCTCCCCGGTTATCGATACTCGCCGTACCCGAGATGAAGACCTGTTTACGATCCCCATACGTAACAGCCGTACCCCGCTCGAAGGTTACTCCATATTCATAAGTAGGATTCAAGTGCGTGGGAGCGTAAAGGAACTGAACCTGTCCCGACTCCAACCCATCCACCGCATAACTGTCCATCTGTACCAACACCGAGGGATCGGCATGACGTCCCTCGATACCCGTACTAGCGATATAATGCGTCTTCTCCGTAAGATTCTGCGTGATAAAAACTTCTTTCCGGGCTTTCACCACACCGGCGTAATTCACGTCTACGTTTTGCACAAAGAACCAAGTACGGACACAATGAGAGGCCAACGTACAACGCTGCCCCATCAATTGCATCACATAGTCATTCAATAAAAGCCGGGTCTGGTATTCCGAATTGGCCGCCTTATTGAAGGCACCTCCCCCCCAGAGGTGCCTATAACCGTTATGCGATGCTTCCAGTAAACCGGAATCGTGCGTTTGTACCGACATGCCCGTTTGCAAATAAGTCCACATAGCGATCTTTGTTCCATTCAAAGGCGGTTGCTGCACGATAGAGAGCGGACAAAAGGCGCTCTCGCACTCCCACTCCATCACGTTATCCGTCTGATTAGCCGCATCACTTAAAAAATAACGGCGGAAAACGGCGGTAGCGTCATTCGATAGCTCTTCTTTCACGACAGTCACATAAACCCGCAAAAGGTTTTGCAATTGCTCCACGAAAGACAAACAAGGATCTGTAATCGATACCATCACCTGATATTCCGTTGTTCCACCTTTGCCCGTGAATGAAGAGATCTGAACCTCTACCGCTTTATCCGTATCTATTTTTCTCGTATAATTCATCATTTTCTTTCTTATCAATTATCCAATGCCCCTCCTAAGATCCAACCTTGGATCAAAGCAAGGACCTCCTGTTTCCCAGAACTATTGAACATATCCTTATGTACCGGATCATCCTCCAATATATCCAGCAAGAAACTATCGTTTATATCACCCGGGGTCACGTAGTTCTTACCCTCTTCCGAAAGGGGCGCCTTGACATTCACTAAGGATTTATAGGCTACATCGTCCCTAAGATCCAGCTGACCGGCCAATCCCGATCCCCCGCCATGACAAGACAGGCAATTCAAGTCGAACACCTGCGCTTGTACACGTTTGAAGCTCGCTAAATCCAATTCGCCCACAGACAAATCAAGCGGTTCGTCCGAATCATCCACCGGAGACGTATAATAGGAGTAAACCAACCGCAATCCCCTACTAATCACAGCGACCTCTATACTCCTCGTATCCGGAGTGACATTATTCAATCGGAGTTTTAGTCTTTTGCCGTCTTCCGCCGGCTTACTGATACGCTGGGTTTGCAAAGGTTTCGACTTATCCTCGCCAAAAGCGCATAACGAGAGCATATTCTCCTTCGGCCAAGCTTTCAGGCCAGTGAAAGAAAGTGACACGGTAGCGGTTCGCCCGGAATCAACCGTCTCATCCGGATAAATCTTACCCTCATCACAACCCAGCCCGAATAACAGGAATAAGGCATACATTATATATAGACTATATAGTTTCATACCCAAAGATTAGAACGTGAACTGCAACATAGCCGTAGCGGAGTGACGAGCCAATCCAATAGCGTCCTCATCCCGGTCATTCTGCGTAGCATGACCGCTACGACCTAAATATTGATACATAACCTGTAGTTTCAAATTATTATTAAAGAAATAATAATTCAAACCAGCGGCGGGCATATTTAACAAACCACCCTCATCCGTAGCGTTTCGATCATAGAAATCATATCGCAAAGCACCCTGTAATTTCGGAGTGATGAAATAGCCCAATTGAGCGTAAGCTCCCCAGAAATTCTTATCCGGCTTTTGCATGATCTTGGTAAAATGCATATTCATATAATAACCTTCGGCTGCTACATACCAGCGGTTCTTGATCCATGCGAACTCAACGCCCACACGGGTGTCGCTACTGGTCAAGAACTCAGCCTCCGCATTATAAGAGGCAGATACGGCGATAGACATCTTATCGTCGTTCAGATTCTCCGGCGAGCCTTGAGACGTTGGCATCTCCCCCTTCGGCATAAAGGCCAGACGACCCGCATATAACAGCGAAGGCAACCATTTATGATCATCGCAGTTTGTCTTAGTCGCCAAATTCACGTCGATACCCGTACCATTAAAAATACCGACTTGATAATTCCATTTATCATTGATCAAACCATGTACCTGTACACCCAAGTCGAATCCCGTGGACATATTCGGTATAACATAATTCACGTCGTAAGGAAGCAATACGGATTGGGAAGCGGAATAAGGCAGTACCGGAAACAACGTCTCCCCCAAAGTACTTAAATAGCCATGCATAAACGGTGTCTTGAACTTACCGACACGGATACGAAACGATTCCTTGATCGCTACGTCGAACCAAGCCTGTTGCAATAAGGCCCCTCCACTCTTAGCGGCATTCAGCGATAAATTGAAAGTAACCCGTCCAAAAGCCTTACCCGTAAAACCGAGAATAGCGTTAGGGATCGCGAAACCAGAGTTCGCTACGCTCTTGGCATAATGGCTTTCCAGCCCTTGGTCGTCATACCGGTTGTAGCAAGCGCTTGCCTGTACCAACGCATAGGGCTTAAACAAAAAGTCACCAGCCTTGGTAGAAAAGGAAAAGCCCTTCTTTCCCGCTAGTGAAACCACATCGTTCTCTACATATTTATCATCCATCTCTTTCTTTGTATCTTGAGCTTTCACGGAGAAAACACCCGCTGATAGAAGCACCACAAGCAACGTCCTATATATTTTTTTCATTTCGATTCTATGCGTTATTTATTCATAAACTTTGTAGGAATTTAATCAAAGCGGCCCGCTCGTCTTTTGTCATGCGAGAGAATAGGGTACGCGACGCAGCCCCTTCCCCACCATGCCACATAATAGCCTCCGTCAGGTTCCGGGCACGGCCATCATGTAAATAATAGGTATGGCCGTTTACGACCTCTTGTAATCCCAATCCCCATAACGGGGTAGTCCTCCATTCATTACCGTTGGCCAAGCCACTGGGATAATCATCCCCTAGCTCAACCCCCATATCATGCAATAAAAAGTCCGAATAAGGATGGATCACCTGATTACCTAATTGAGGCAATTCCGTATTATTCAAAAGGACAGATCCGCGAGGGCGTGTCTTCAAGGAAGTCACATGGCATAAATGACATTTCGCTTGATAGAAAAGTTGCTCTCCTTGAAGAACCGTAGGATCATCCACATTCCGACGGGCGGGTACCCCCAAGGTCTGGAGGTATAAATCCACATCTTCCATATCTTCCGTAGAGACCTGCGCCCCGGTCATGGCAAAACCCATCATATTACTCTGTCCTTCTCCTACCTCATGCGGGAAACGATCGTTCGTTACACCGAGGTCGGAAGAGAATCCCAATTCCACCGTTAAGTCGGCATGATTCGCCTTATTACCAGAGATACCGATCTGCTTCTTTCCCTTTTCCATCACATAGTTTATACGTCCACTAATACCATATTCCGGATAATTGCTTTTAGCAGCGATCTGCTTTAGCATATCCAAGTCGAGCGCCATCATCTGCCCCATTCCGACATGCCGTAAGGGTTGACGTACGGAAATCCGTAAATCCGACATCGGGATACTATCAGCATACCATTCCTTTATCTCATAATGAGGGGTGACCAACTCATATTCCTCCCCATCGGGGAACGTATATTTTTGGGAAGTAGTAGTAATCTTAACCCTTCCCTCCGGTTTCGTTCCGTATATCGCTTGATCATGTAGTACCCGGCCGTAATCTTGAAAATAGCCGCCACTTTTACGTGATATATAAATAAGCATGGATGAGAAGCCGGGGCCGGAACCTCCATCGGCTATAGCCGGACGGGTCCGCCCGGTACTTTTATGACAGGAACCGCAAGAATATCCGGCATAAAGCGGCCCTAGTCCTCCACCATCCACATTCTCAACACCGCGAGCATCGTCGTACAATCCATCACCACGATTAAATCGCGTCTCTAATTCGCCCGTAACCCAGTTTGCCTGCGTATCGTACGCATCCGGGGCATTGGAGAAAATGGTTGAGATACCCGCGGACAATTCCTTCTCGGAAGCTACCTGCCCATTGGGTTTCTTAACCTGCCAATTTTCCAAGTCCTCGGATTCGCAACTACACAGCAGACTACCGGATAAAGCGAATAATAGAAGTAATCTTCGTTTCATCGTATCGGCTTGTCCGATTAGTTCGTGAACTTAGACTTAACAACGCCCAAACCTGTCGTTAAATCAGCGCAAGCTTCTGTAGCTGTATTGATATGCTCCGTATCCCCTAGATTGTTACGGAAAGGATAGCCGATCGCATTGATAGCGTCGATTGTCTTATCAATTTGAACTACCATCAAACTATCCAACGTAGGATTAATCATTTTAGTCAACGCATGCAAGCTACTCTCGGAAGCGGATTCCTCATCCAAATCACGACCGCCGAAATAAGCGTTCTTGATACTTACGATATTGTTCTTATAGTCGTCCAAGGAATTCCAGCTATACCAAGACTCTACAGCCAAGACACCGGGGTTATTCGGGTCAGTAGCGTCTTTATTACTTCCATTCCATGCGGTCACCGGGTCAGTTATCTTAGCGGAACCTACTTCATTGGAGATTCCAGCCATACCATTATTTCCATTCAGCATAAGCTCAATCGCCTGATACACATTACCAATGGAATAGGCAGAACCGTCATGTTTCTTCATAGCCTCCGCATAAGAAGAAGGAACATCCGAAGTTCCTAAGCCTTTCAACCAACCATTGTATAAGTCTTGAGTATCAGATAACATACGTTCGGACACTAACTTCAAATACTCCAATTCATTCTTTGCGAACGGGCTTGTTTCCAGATCACGAGGCTCGCCGTCTAAGAATAACATCTTTTCCGCCGTATGGAATCCACGTAAATTTTGAGGACCATCTTCCGCGTCTTCGTCTACAGCTCCTGAAATCTTGCTGAATTCTCCTGTAGCTATAATCTCCTCTATACCGTTCTTATCCAAAGGCCAGCTATCCAAGCTCGGGTCGAGCTGTGCCAAATCCGCCACACCGAACAAGAATGCCTCACTTTGTTCCCAAGGTACACGAACCGCACGCCAAGCGTCGCAGGCATCCGCTAAATCATTCTTAGAACCAGACGCGATGAACTTGTCTACCGCATTTTTATAGGCGGTCATCTTTGTCAACATGTCCTTATAGGTAGGCAAAGCTACCTCATCAACGAAAGTAGCGACAACCGCACTCATCTGATCTTCTGTTGGTTTTGCACCCGAATCCGCAGGAAGATTCTTAAAGTCATAAGTTACAACATCGGGGTCCTTGCCCGGATCATCGTTGTCTCCACAAGAAGTGAAGCTCAAAGCCACACCCATCAACATCATGGGTAATAAAAGTACTTTTTTCATATTCTTACATATATATTTGTTAATAGTCTATTATCTTGATAAGAACCAGCCGATATAAGCGATACCGACAGAAACCATATTCTGGCTATTATAATCACCCTTACCTACAATACGGTGCGCATAATCCGCCTTTACGACCAGATTAGGCAATGCGTAATAGTTAAGGCCAGCCGTAATCACGCTCTTTTGAAGACGTCTATCCGCCAGTTTATTACTGCCTTTCTCCACGGATTGCATCGGATTATAATATTCGTAGCGAACGAAAGGATAAATTCTAGGGGCTTTCCGACTAAAGAAGGAACCTACATTATAGCCAACCTCAGCCGCATAACTGACAGCGGTCTCCGCCACGGTTGAATTAGGATATCCGGAAGCTGAAGATGAGTTATTGTTTACCTTTGTCAAAGCGTTGCTGTTGCCCAGATGGCCGTAAACGATATTACCTCTGGCGATCAAATTATTGTTCGGACTTTTATATTGAGCGTCCGCCGTCACGATGGTAAGCGGATATTTCTCACCTTGGTTACGCAGCGGTTTGCTACTATTCTTAGAGGGTTGGTTATAATAAAAAGAAGCGCCCACACGTAAGCCTTTAAATTTCTTCACTCCATTATAGTTGACACGAGCCACAAAGGCAGGATGCGTAAATTGAGTTTCCTCGAAAGCGCCTTGCGTACCTTTGCCAACCCAGTTCTCCATACGGAAACCTTGTGGGTCCAGACCGGAAACGACTTGTAACTCGTAATCGAAATTTCCTAAATCACCAAATAGAGCCACACCCGTCTCATGCCAAGTAGAAGGTAATATGGTAGTCTCTCCTTCCGGACGATATACACCAAAAAAGTTCAAGGGTTCATGATGTGCGTTGGTCAAGCCTACCGGTACGATCATATGTCCAAAACGGAAGTTTAAATGCTTGTTCATCAGATAAGAGATATGGAACTGCTCCAAGGCAACCTCGCCACCTTTCTCGATCTCGGTCTCATATTCTCCATTCTCCTCGTACCACTCCACTTCCCGTGCGGCGCCTGTTCCTCCATACTCAAACTCAATCTCGGAACTCAGTACCCATTTGGGAGAGAACTTATAATCAAAAGCTAAAATAAAACGAGGGATAGAGACAGTAGCCCGATTCATATGTGATGTACCTTGAGGTGTCACCCAATTCCAGTCATAATCCATATAACTGGCAGCCATCTCACCATATCCTCCAAAACGGAATTTAGAAAAACCGTCGGCATACATCTCCGATGCCTTTACGGTAGAGCTCATATTACTCTCTTGAGCATGTAGAGCGGTAAAGGAAAGTAATCCAATCGCTAATAAATTTGTTAACGTTCTCATTGCGTTTTATAATTTTTGGCAAAATTACAGGGGCTGAGAATTTGCTACAATCGCCCGAAGTAGGTAAAATGAGACCCTAATTACCTACTCATAGGTATCCCGGAAGAATATTTTCAAGACGTCATACCGAATAGGCCCCATTATTGACCCGCAAGACAACTTGATAGTTAATTTTGGAAAATACGGTTTTGTATTATTTCAGAGGTAAGCGTTAGTTATTACAAGCGAGAAGATCATTAAATGATTAACACTGTAGTGTCGGGAAGTTTTCCTCCATATTCTTTTGTTTTGCAACTAATATTAGTTACATTTGCAGAAAGAACAAGGATATGGGTTCTAAAGGAAAGTTGATCGAGCGTTTTTGTAAACTACCTAAAGATTTCACCTACGAGGAAACTTTAAAATTGCTTTCTTCTTATGGCTATAACGAGCATAATAAAGGTGCAACGTCAGGTTCTCGCGTGAGATTTAAAAATGAACAGACGGGACAATATATTGATATTCATAAACCGCATCCGGGTAGTATTATGAAGGAGTGGATGATGAAAGCGATATATCAGCATTTAAAAAGTAATGGTTTAATTAAATGAAATGATTCAATATGGACTATTTGGAATACAAAGGTTATAAAGGTTCTGTTGAGTACAGTAAGGCTGATAACTGTCTTTGCGGAAAGGTACTTGGAATGAGTAAAGATTTAATTCTTTATGAAGGTAATACTATCGATGAACTTCGTGCGGATTTTGAAGCCGGAGTAGAAAGCTATCTTGCCGGCTGTTTGGCTGATGGCGTGGAACCTCGTAAACCTTATAGCGGCACGTTAAATATCCGTATTTCACCAGAGATACATAGCCGAATCGCAGCATTGGCGCAAGAGGCGGGAACTACGATTAACGGGTATATAAAACAGGCTTTGGAGAATCAGTTGAAGATTGCCCATTAAAAATAAAGGCATAGATAGATTTAGGCGTGATTCCACTTGGTTTCACGCCTTTTTTACGCCATTTCACCGGCCATGAAGAAAAATATAACAATTAATAGGTATGAACTCTCCTTTTTTACATACATATAGGTATTGCGCACCCTTATAGGCCGACGTATCTTTGCAATGTCAAAAAGAATGTAACACTATTAGTATATCGCAAACCAAAGCCTTCTGCTAATTTTATGTAAGCATATAAGATGATTAACACCGTAGTGTCGGGAAGTTTTTATTGGTTATTTCCGGCATCACATAAAAAGGGCCTCCCTGTGAAGAGAGGCTCTTTTTGTGTTCAGCTATCCGGCTCATTGATGATGTATTGATAGAGATCCGAGTCTCCGGCCTTATTCATGATCTTATGCTTTTCCAGCTGAAATTTTAACTGGTCTAAACCGAGAGGGCCGAATCCCGGGATCTTCAACAAAGAATCGAGCCCTTTCTTCCTAGCGTAGCGCAATAGGTCCTCCATAGTTTCCAGCTCCAATTTTTGGAGGCATTTACGGATGTAGGGAGACAGGGTTAGGCTTGTGACCGGTAGGGAGATCCGTTTGGCTACATCCAGTATTTTTGCCCCAGAGGTTATTTCCGTGAATATATACCGATCTTGCTTATCATCTATAAATGTGGATAGTTCGGCGATGATTTGTTTAAGTAGGGGAGAGATGTTCTTTAAGGATCGTAGGCAGAAAAGGTAATCGTCGTACTGGGCGATAATCTCGTCGGCTTCCTCCTCCTTGTCTTGAATGACCAGTTGCAAGTATAGTTTTTGAATCCCTAGATGTTCGATATGGGCAATGAAATCACGTAGGTTCTCAGGATCTACCATACGTGTACCGGTTCTCGTATGGAAAGAGGTTATCTTTCGGGATTTTACCCAATCTTCAATCTCCTCGTACGGGAAACCGGTAATACGGGCGGCTTCTTCTATGGATATGAGTTCTGGCATAAGCATAAGATTGTATTACGAATAAAGTTGTTTTTGTTTAGTTAAAATGCGGAATTTGGAACCGACCAATAACGGTAAGTAGATCAGGTATTCTTTTCGCATCTCAATTAAGAAATAAGAGCCATCATGGGACACTCCCGTAATGTCACTATATCTCCGCACGATACCATGTATCTGGAATTCCCTCTCATTACAATAAAACCCTAACTCTGGAAAATACTTGCTGAAACAAGCGGAGTAGTAAATAAAGAGATTCTGGATCTCATCAATATTACAAGCGTCCATAAGCCATTCACTTTACATGATTAATTATTAGATTTACAAGATCCGGACATGTTTTAGAAAAGATGTCCTTCGTAAAGACGAGCGCTATATGGCTTTTGTTAAGTAGTGGTCCTTTCATTAAGATATAAGGAAAGGGCGCAGACTGAACATTTACATGATTGAAGGTTCGGCAAAGACCCAACTCCCAGTAAAGTCAGCCACACGCCCCCTTTATCTATATACAATAACATACCTCTACTACCTACGGCAGCATAGATAACACGTATAGTCGGTAAAGGGTTGCGGGGCCTTCTTTGTCCATTGGGAATTGTAAGAAAATTTTGCCGATTTTCAATCAATGGAACAAATATCACTCGCAACACGAGGCTCTTAACTTAAAAGCCTTTTCTTGTCGCAAATATACGTATTAATAATATTTCAACCTAAGATAATCCATATGTTTTTTAGTTTATCATTGTTTGATACCTATTATTTGCTTTGACTTATCCAGTCATGCAAATGTATAATATTTTATTTGATTTCCAACCCCCAATGCCTCACTTTCAAAGTAAGCTAGCTTCGTTGGCAAAGTAAGTTAACTTACTTCGGTATTTTAATTAACTTACTTTGCCAACGAAGTTAACTTACTTTTTTCGCCCAATTTTGTCTCCAGTTGTAGAGACGCAGCGTGCTGCGTCTCATCCCCTCAAAATGGTAACCATATAATCGTAAACCTTGTTTTGAACCATAATTCATCATCCTTCATTTCAGCAACTTTCGGTTCTTATTGCCACCGCTTTCCAATATGCTCATTTGGTGAATGGCTATTTGGTTGAGTTTGACAAGCCGCTCACCCTGCGGCATACCCTGTTCAATGAAAATAGCATTCAAAAAGACGGCAGTCCCGCACTTATTCTAAAGTGGTCAAATTCTACCACTTTGAAATTTAGATTGTGGATAACTGTATATAAGAACTAACTTATCTGTTTCTCACTAAAGATTGTGCCATTATCGGGAATAATCAATATCTTTGCATGAAATATCAAGTTAAATCAGTTAGAATGAAGCATATCAATAGATTAAAAGTCGTTTTAGTAGAGAAGCAAAAGACAGGAAAATGGCTTGCCGAACAATTGGGAAAAGATCCTGCTACAGTATCAAGATGGTGCTCCAATTCTATCCAACCATCCGTTGAAACTTTCGCTAAAATAGCTGATTTACTGAATGTTGATATAAAAGAATTGTTTAATAGTAGCAAGTAGGACACATTATGCAAAGTAAAGATATAGAATAAATAACAACCAAGGAATGAAGGGTAATTCCAATATTTAGAAGTATACATGGAACAACAAAATGAAATTATCATATATCAGTCTCAGGATGGTACGATAAAAGTCGATGTACTATTCTCGGAGGAGACGGTTTGGCTGACGCAGACACAGATTGGGTCTCTGTTTGGAAAGGCTAAATCTACTATAAGTGAGCATATCAAAAACATCTTCGAGGAAGGAGAGCTGAATGAGAATATGGTTGTTCGGAAATTCCGAACAACCACTCAGCATGGTGCGATTGAAGATAAGACACAGAGCCACGAGGTTAATTATTACAACTTGGATGTAATAATCTCAGTCGGCTACAGGGTGAAATCTATGCAAGGTACACAGTTCCGTATCTGGGCAACGCAACGTTTGAGGGATTATATCATCAAAGGATTTACTCTGAACGATGAGCGATTCAAGAGCGGCTCATCCATGAACTACTTCCGAGAACTGTTAGACAGGATTCGAGAGATTCGCTTGTCTGAACGGCTCTTCTATCAACAAATCAAGGATATTTACGCCACTAGTATTGATTATGACCCGTCCGATGAAATGACCCTTGCCTTTTACAAAGAGATACAAAACAAACTTCTTTGGGCGGTTAGTGGTAAAACTGCAGCGGAATTGATCTATTATCGGGCAAATGCCGCATTGCCGCAAATGGGACTGACATCAACATCTCTGCCTAACAAGGTTCGTAAAGCAGATGTGGAAATTGGGAAGAACTACCTGAATGAGGAGGAAATTGGGATTTTGAAATTAATCGTAGAACAATTCCTCGCTTATGCAGAGACTCAAGCAATACAACACAAACCAATGTATATGCGGGATTGGATTGAGAAACTGAAGCAGGTGCTTACGATGAATGACAAAAATATACTGGAACACGCTGGGTCCATTTCTCATAAATTGGCACTGCAAAAAGCCGCTGATGAGTATGACAAATACAAGGAGGTTCAAAAACAGTTGGAGCGATTGGAAAGCATCAAAGAGTTGGAGAAAGATATTCAAAAACTGAATACAAATAAGAGAAAAAAGAAATAGTCTAAATCTTAAATTATAGCAGAGACAGAAAAGGATTCTTGGTCTCTGTTATAATACTTCTGAATATTTTGGTTATTAACAAAATCTCTTCTATATTTGCATAGAGTGTGTTTGAATGTAAGCAAAGCATAGATTATTAGTGCAACTTGACTTTCACCAAATCATTACCAACAACTTATTACTTCTCAATTACAACCTGTCAGTCAAATAAATACAAGAAATTTTCTTATAGGTAGCAAAGATAGCTATAATCAATGAGATTATATCCTTTTTGATGAACCATTTACAAAGATGAAAAGCGGATTTTCTAATGAAAGAACACACTGTATTCCAAGACAAATTCAATACAATAAGTACATAAATGGAACGAATATATAAACAATTGAACATTAATGCTTTAAAAACGTGATTATCTTTTTCGCAAAACACGTACGTGTTTCTGTAAAAAGTCGTACATGTTTTTCGGGAAACACGTACGACTTTTTACAGCATCATACGATAAGGAGCAAGAGCGTACATGAAAATATACGATAAGCCCCCCTTTTAACCAGAACCAAAAAGCATTTCTTCCTAAGCTCCATCTCATAGATATTTTGGTGTGGTTACCCTTATTCTGAAATAATTTGGTTATTTTTGTATATAATTCAATTAATGTCCATAGAACATGCCATGAATAAGAAATCGCAGATACACAACAAGAACATCTAAATAATAAACAACATGAAATCAACACTTATCGTAGGGATCGGTGCCTCGCTTCTTACAGCCGGTATCGCAAAAGCCCAACAGAGACAAGACATTACACCTAGAACGCCAAACGTATTGTTCATCTACGCGGATGACTTGGGATATGGAGACTTGGAATGCTACGACGGCACACAAGTGAAAACCCCGAATATCAACCGGCTCGCCAAGAACGGTATCCGCTTCACCAACGCTCACGCGACCGCCTCTACCAGTACGCCCTCCCGATATTCCATGCTAACCGGAGAGTACGCATGGCGCCGCCCGGGAACGGACATCGCCGCGGGAAACGCCGGAATGATCATACGACCGGAGCGTTATACGATAGCCGATATGTTCAAGAACGCGGGATACGCCACGGCCGCTATCGGCAAATGGCACCTTGGCCTAGGAGACAAAGCGGGCGAGCAAGACTGGAACGCCCCACTCCCCACCGCCCTTGGCGATCTGGGATTTGATTATTCCTATATCATGGCGGCGACGGCAGACCGCGTACCCTGCGTATTCATCGAGAACGGGCAGGTGGCGAACTACGATCCGGATGCCCCGATCTATGTCAGTTACCAGAAGAACTTTCCCGGAGAGCCGACCGGAAAAGATAATCCGGAATTATTATACAACCAGAAGCCTAGTTTCGGGCACGACCAATCCATCGTAAACGGAATCAGCCGTATCGGTTACATGAAAGGTGGCGGCAAGGCGCTTTGGAAAGACGAGAATATCGCCGATTCTATCGTGACACACGCCATCGATTTTATTAAGGAGAATAAAGAGAAGCCTTTCTTCATGTATTTCGCCACGAACGACGTGCATGTACCCCGCTTCCCGCACGACCGTTTCCGGGGAAAGAACCCGATGGGCGTGAGGGGCGACGCTATCGAGCAATTCGACTGGAGCGTAGGCCAATTGATGAAAACATTGGATGAGATGGGATTGACGGAAAACACCTTGATCATCTTGTCAAGCGACAACGGACCTGTCGTAGACGATGGTTACGCGGACCGGGCCGTGGAGCTATTAGGCGATCATAAACCCGCCGGACCGCTTAGAGGTAATAAATACAGTGCCTTCGAAGGGGGAACGCGTATCTCGGCTATCGTACATTGGCCAAAGGAGATCAAGCAAGCCGCCGTATCAGATGCGCTAGTGAGCCAGATCGACTGGTTCGCCTCCCTTGCCTCACTGACGAATTCCCGTCTTCCGGAAGGAAGCGCGCCGGATAGCTATGATTATCTGGATACTTGGATCGGGAAAAGCAAGGAAGACCGCCCGTGGGTAATCGAGCAAGCGCTTAATAAGGCACTTTCCGTCCGTACGAAAGATTGGAAATATATCGAGCCGAGCGTAGGTTCCGCTATCATGGAATATGAGAAGATTGAGACCGGATATTCCCCCGAGCCTCAGTTATACGACATGACGAAGGTCTACGAGGAAGGAAACAAGGCCTTGCAACATCCGGAGATCGTTTTCCAATTGCAGGGAATCTTAAAAGGAGTTCGGGATCACACAATCAAGGCTAAATAATGGAAAGAAGAAACTTCATTAAGTCATCCCTCGGAATCGGTCTGGGTGCGACACTTCCGGGGATGACGCAGCCTATCAGAATAAGTTGTCCGAACTACGCGAGGCGATGGCAGAACACCTGTCCGAGCGAGGAGACTCATTCGTGAAAGACGGTAAATTGATGACTCTCGATACGACCCTATTGTACAGTCCCAATCTCCCGAAATAAGGGACGAGCGAGCCTCGTCCCTACAGTCTCTTACGTTTTTTACCTTTTTTTTATCGCAGAATGGATGTATCTTTGCCCGAGAAACTAGAAGAGACTCAACTTAATGCTAGGAATCGTTAGTAAAGGAATCATTATAGGCGTATTGGTTTCGGCCCCCATGGGCCCCATCGGTATGCTCTGTATACAAAGAACACTAAATAAAGGACGTTGGCACGGGTTCGTCACCGGATTAGGGGCCGCACTATCCGACGTGATTTATGCGGCACTGACTTGTCTGGGCATGGGAGTTGTGGTCAATTTCGTGGAAGCGAACCAAGCGCCCCTGCAATTGATCGGAAGTATCGTTCTCGGCATTTTCGGGTATTATATCTTCCAAAGCAACCCGGTACGGAACCTAAAGAAACAACGGGAAAAAAAATTATCCTTCACGCAAGACTTTATTACAGCTTTTCTACTTACCTTTAGCAACGTGTTAATCGTCTTGCTCTATATCGGATTATTCGCCCGGTTTGGTTTCGTGCTGCCTGAACATTCGTTTTGGCTGCTGGTATTGGGCATTGTTTGCATAGGGTTAGGGGCCGTTCTTTGGTGGTTCGGCATAACATATATTATTGGAAAACTGAGAAAATGGTTCAACGTTAGAGGCATTTGGTTACTGAACCGGATCGTGGGCTCTGTCATTATCGTATTGTCTATTATCGGTGCCCTATCGGTTTTATTGACCTCCTACTTACAATGGCCTTTACTTCAAATCTATAGTTAAAATGAAAAGACTGAAAGTTCCTGTTATCCCCGTTCTGGATGTACTCGATATAACATCCATAGAACCGATTCTTGAGGTGCAATCCCAACGTGAGTTCCTCACCCATGCCAATTGGCATGAGTATCCATATAAGCCGATCACCGCTTTTAATATAGCTCGGACAGAGAAAAATCTATATATACGATATAGCGTGCAGGGTAATTCGCTAAAGGCGTCTTATGAGATGGACAATTCCTCGGTCCATAAGGATAGTTGCGTGGAGTTTTTCATGAAAAAGGAAGGTGACTCGCATTATATGAATTTCGAGTTTAATTGTATCGGGACTTGCGATGCCGCCCGCCGTACCTCACGGGATATCAAGACGTCGCTTTCGCAAGAAGAGTATAAAAGCATCATAAGACTCCCATCCGTGAGAAGAAGGGCATTCGAGGAGATTAAAGGTATTCATACATGGAACTTGATCGTAGTCATACCACTCAAGTTGATGGGGTTAGATCCTAGTAATCTGCCGGAGAAAATACTAGGGAACTTCTATAAATGCGCCGATGAGACAATGAATCCGCATTTCGTAAGTTGGAGTCCGATCGACCTTCCCGAGCCTAATTTCCATTGTCCTGAATTCTTCGGGGAGATCTACCTGTAGTATAGACGTAGCGTGCTGCATGCAGCACGCTACGTCTATACAGGCAAGCCTATGGCTATTTATTATTCTTACCTAGTTTCAGCTCAATGACGAAGGCTATTATCAAGCCGATTCCCCCGAACAAAAGAACCGAAGCCCCATAAGCCGTACCCGCTACCTCATGCCTGTACCAACCATCATCATAATAAGAATTTGTCGCCATACACATATTAATAATAAAGCCTACCAACAAACCTAATCCGATTCCCGCCAAAAGGCACCCGGCCTTTAAGCTACTGAACGAGAAGTTTCGCATGTAGTTAGGCAGTCCCAATTTGCCATCGAAAGCAGAGGCATCCAGTTTATCACCGATCTTCTCGATAATCGCCAAACGTTCTCTCCTACGAACAAACAACTCAAATAATCCGTAAATACCTGCACAAACGATTCCGACAACTAGCGGAACAGAAATAAAATCCATCATAACTGTATAATTTTAATTGATTCATTCATCTTGTTTGCTAATTTGACGCAACAGTTTCCCATAGGTTACACCTCCGGGCTGAAAAATATTTTTTATTTTTGTTACCGCAAGTTGTAACCTATTTGCCCGGCTTGCGTCCATTAAGTACAATGGAATTGTATACCGATACATATTACATACAAAGGATACAAGCAGGGGACGTGGCATGTTTCGCTTGCCTTTTGGACAAGTATAGCCGTCCGATTCACTCGTTGATCCTCAAAGTGGTACGAAGCCAAGAGGAGGCTGAGGAGTTGGCGCAAGATACGTTTATGAAGGTATTCAAAAACCTAGCCTCATTCAAAGGGGATTGTAGTTTCTCCACATGGATTTACCGGATTGCCTATAACACGGCGATATCATCGGTCAGGAAGAAGAGATATGAGTTTCTAGCGATTGAGGAGACTACACTTGAAAACGTATCGGAGGAGGAGGTCACGAACCTGTTCGGACAAACCGAATCCACGGAACAGGTTCAAAGATTGGAAGTCGCCCTTGAACAACTTCTACCGGACGAACGGGCCTTGATCTTGCTCTTTTATTGGAAAGAAAAGACAATAGAAGAACTGGTCTCTATCACCGGCTTGACCGCCTCGAATATTAAAGTCAAGCTACATCGCATCCGAAAAAAATTGTTTGTATTATTAAAAGGAATGGATCATGAGTAAGATAAACACAAATAAGGAACAACCCGATTTATTGGGGGATTTATTCAAACGCATACCGGAGGAGGAGCTTCCCGCCTCGTTCCGTTCGAACGTAATGCGACAAATCATGCTTGAGTCCGCAAAGGCGAAGAAACGTGACGAACGGTTCAGCCTGTTAGCGGCGATCGTGGCCTCGCTTATCATGATTTCCCTTGCGATCGTATCTTTCGTATATATGGAGATACCCAAGATAGCCGTCCCCACGATAAGCACATCGGCCTTGGCTTTCTATTTATACATAGGGGCCATCACGCTCATACTTCTATTGGCGGATTATAAATTGAGGAATCTATTTCACAAGAAAGGATAAGCACGAAGCGAGCTCCGTCCGTATACGAGGAATCTATGGACAAGGAACCATTCAGCCGCTCGGCGATCAAAAGACAGATAGAAAGCCCTAAACCCGCACCGGGTTTGTAATCATCCAGCTTCTCAAAGCGATTGAATACCGCAGCTTGTTTTTCAAGGGGAATACCGGCACCCGTATCCGTAACGGCTATGCATACCTTTTCCCGATCCGGCGCAAGTTGGAACGATAGGTTAATCTCACCTTTCTCCGTAAATTTAGCGGCGTTTGTCAACAGGTTTGTCAACAGTTGTTGCAGGCGCAGATTATCTACATGTACCACGATTGGTTCCCCAGCGGGAGAAAAAGTCAATTTAACCCTATCCGGCATCCGGTAGCGCACACTCTCCAATGCCATTTGGCAACACTCCAAAAGCGGATAATCCTTGATATTGAAATGAAGGTCTCCGGTCTCCATCCGGGATAAATCCAATACGTCGTTTACCAGATTCAACATCAAATCCGTATTATTCCGGATGATAGACGAATATTCCTCCCGCTCTTTCGCATCGGTAGAAGGTTCCACCAGCAAACTGGAGAAACCTACGATCGCATTTAACGGGGTCCGGATCTCATGGCTCATATTAGCGAGAAAAGCACTTTTCATCAGGCTGGCCTCTTCCGCACGGGTTTTCTCCTTCATCAATCGTCTTTGGGATTCCAAAAGCAAGTCTTTCTCTCGCTGTAATTGGTTTTTCAAGGATCGTAGATGGCGGTAGTATAAAAACGAGATATAGAGGAGGATCGATAACACGACCGATATGGATAGGATAAAGATCAACAAATCTTGTTTCCGGGCGATACGTTGCCCGGCCTCCTCCAACTCTGTTTCTTTCAATTCCTTTTCGTGCAACTCATGCAAGGCCCGCAATTGATTTACCTGCCGAAGAAAAGAAGTTCCCCGCCTTTTCGTCAGCGTTCTATAAAGTTCATCATATAGAGCCATAACCTCCTCGAGTCGGCCCTGCTCCTTTAAGATATCCGCCTTGAACTGAATATCTTCGGGTAATCGCTCTGTCTCCAACACTTCATTTATATAACGCAGTGCCAACGGGATATCTCCAGCCGCCTTATAATAACGAGCCTTAACCGCTAGATAAGTATTGATCGCATAGTCCTCCTCTACCAAACTATTGCCGACATAGGAAGAGGCTTTATCCAACGCTTTCTTGGCATTTGCCAAATTTCCTTTCGAAAGATAAAAGCTCGTGTAAAAAGAATAAAGCAGCCAATACTCCCGCTCTAGTAGCAAAACATCACCTTTTTCTTGATTAATCTCATATTGCTCATCCAGCAGGGCTTTATATTGTTCCAAGATTCGTTCCGTCAACGTATATTGTTTCGTTCGGACACTACTTTCCAATTGATAAGAAGTTAACCGGATTTTAGTATCCATGATATCGGGAACATCTTTTATATCCTTCAATAAATCCAAACCTTCCTGAAAAGAGACTACGGCATCGCTATCCCTACGGATACGTTGGTAAATCAGCCCTAAAGTCTCCGAACAGCGAAGCAAGCCGTATTTATGATTCAGATTGCTCGCCAACCGATACAGATCCATCGCCTCACTCATTGCCAACTCATAATTCCCTAGCCAAAGGAGATCTTGACTGGAATAACTCTTCACCTCAAACAAGACATACGGATATTCATGGCGGGCCTTCGCCATAGAATCTACGATATTACAGCAATAGACCAAACTATCACGCTTAGACTGATTGTAATAATACTCGGCCATACCTTTCAATCCTCTATATGCGATAGATATGGAATCCACCGCCATTGCGTTCTCATAAAGACGTTGATAATAATCTTTCATTTTGGGCTCTTGCCGATAAAGCAAAGCCAACCGCTGCAATATGGGTAAAGTAGACGCTATCGTCGGGCAGCCCGGTAATACCTTCTCCAAGCTGTCGATCTCTGTTAAACGATCCTTGCCGGGAGGAGGCGTGGAAGATTTCATCGAGCCGCAAAATACAAGGGAGATCATAATAACCACCCCTATACGTATGGATATCCCGTTATCGAATAGATTCATCAGCCTCATATAGGGGTTTCAATTAAATTCGTTGGATGTATAAAGACAAACCGGGCACCGCCCTTATAAGAGACATCTACGGATAAAGAACCTTTAAGCTGTTCCGAGATGATCTGGCAAACAGAAAGTCCCAAACCGGTACCTTGAACAAAGTCGTCTAATTTCTCAAAACGCTCGAATATCTTCTTACACTTATCCTCAGGGATTCCACAGCCCGTATCCGTAACGAAGAAACGAACCTCACCTTTGCTCTCATCCACGGCAAATGAGAGATTAATCTCTCCCTCGGAAGTGAATTTAGCGGCATTCGACAACAAATTTGTCAACAACTGCTGCAAACGCAAGGCATCCGTATTCAAGGTATAAGATTCAAGCGAGGGAGTAAACGTCAATCGGACCCCGGGCTTCACCCGATGGCGAATCGAATCCAACGCCCTCTGGCAACAGGCGACCAGATCGTTTGGCTTCACGCTGAACTTGATCTTGCCGGATTCCAAACGGGATAAATCCAGGACATCGTTCACCAGATTCAATAGCAGCTCGGAACTATGGTTCACCTCCCCGGCAAACCGGATCTTCTCCTCCTCGCTATACTCGCTACTCGCCAATAATTCCGAGAACCCGACAATGGCGTTCAACGGCGTACGCACCTCATGGCTGATATTGGCGATAAAGGCGCTTTTCTTCTTGTTCGCCGCCTCCGCCTCTTTCGTCACGACCCGCAGTTGCTTCTCCGAAGCGATCAAGGAGTCTTTCTCCTGAAGCAACTCATTTCTCAACCTCTTAGTATGCATATAAATACGCCACAACATATAGAGTAGGCCCATCAAGACCAATAGAAGACCGATAGATACGACAATCTGCTTCTGCTTCAAAGCTTCTTGCTCCGATTTCAGCTTCAACTCCCGATCTTGCTTTTCCAGGTCATTCAAGTCATTCAATACACGGAGTTGCTCGATTTGCCGGTCGAAGGCATCCGTGTTGATCGTCTCCGTCTTATTGATGATCTCCTCATAGATAGTGACCGCCTCTTGCAATTGGCCGGATGATTGCAATATCGCTTTCTTCATCTCCAACTTATCCAGATCACGATTGATCTTTAAAGCCAGATTGACAGCGGACAACGCATGCCTATAATCTTTCTCCTTCCAATAATAAAATGATTTTGTCCGGAGATATTGAGCCTCCACCCTATTCCCAAAAGAACTATCCAAATAAGCGGTCGCCTGATCCAAATACGCCTGTGCCTTTCCCGAATTCCCTTTCATGGTATACAGCTCGCAATAATAGCAACTCATCAAGCAACGATGACGTTTTACCGGAAAAATCTTTCCCTCCCCATTATACTTCCTTTCCAAGGAATCCAATAAATGATCATACTGTTTCAAGAGCGCCTCCGACTCGGACAAACGTCCTAATAGCAGGGTAGATTCCAACATATTAGACAAATACATAATCCGGAAAGCAGGATTCGCCTTCTCCCCTTTCAATAAGTGCAGGCCTTTCCCGAAGATCTCTACCGCGTCACTGTCTTTCTTAATCCGCTGGTACACCATCCCTAGATCGCGATAAGCCCGTAGCAGGCCGTAATCGTTCTTACTTTCCCGGGCCAAATCCAGATATTGCATGGCCTTGTCCATAGCCAGCTCATAATTGCCGGACCATAGATAATCCTGACAAACCAAGCTACCGGATAAAAACAACCCTCTGGGACTCTCATGCCTTTTTGAGGCCAACGAATCCAATTGCCCCACCCAATATAATAGGCTATCCCTATTTTCTACATTATAATAATAACGACTCAAGCCAGCCATCGCATCGTATACGATCCCGATGGAATCCAAAGGCATCGCGATATCGATTATCTCTTTCAACGCTGGCACCTCCTCCGGCAATTGCCAGTACAAGCCGATTAATTCTTTAAGAAGGGGTATCTTACCCTGAGGTTTTTGGATACGTGATAAAGATTGGCGTATGCTATCCGCACGAAATTTACTCACGGCATTCTGCGCACTTGTGCCCACCGCAAACAAAATCCACACTATTCCTATAAAAGTATTGACGCTGGACTTTCTTAAAAATCCTCTACTCATTGATTTATCGCTTACAATTCGCAAACTTACAAAATAAATATCAATAAAAATCAACAGTTTTCCGTAATTACAGCCAACACGGCCCAAATGAATGTTTTTACCCCTCAAAACTCTTGTCAATCAGAAAAAAAGCATTACCTTTGCCCCGATTTTTGAGAGATGACAACATAAAGTCTAACTTACTAATTAAAACAAACTTAGTATTAACAATTAAAGAATGGAAAATTTAAAAAACATCCAGCCGGTTGAAGATTTCAACTGGGACGCTTTCGAGCAAGGCGAGACTTACACCGAAGTAAGCAAGGACGATCTTGTAAAAACGTATGACGAGACCCTGAACACGGTAAAAGACAAAGAAGTGGTTATGGGTACCGTTACTTCTATGAACAAACGTGAGGTTGTTGTAAACATCGGTTTCAAATCTGACGGTGTTGTTCCTATGTCCGAGTTCCGTTATAACCCGGATTTAAAGATTGGTGACGAGGTAGAGGTTTACATCGAGAGCCAAGAAGACAAAAAAGGACAATTGATCCTTTCACACAAGAAAGCACGCGCTACACGTTCTTGGGATCGTGTTAACGAGGCTCTTGAAAAAGACGAAATTATCAAAGGTTACATCAAATGTCGTACGAAGGGCGGTATGATTGTTGACGTATTCGGTATCGAAGCGTTCTTGCCGGGTTCTCAGATCGATGTGAAGCCGATCCGCGACTACGATGTATTTGTAGGTAAGACTATGGAATTCAAGATTGTTAAGATCAATCAAGAATTCAAGAATGTTGTTGTATCTCACAAGGCTCTTATCGAGGCTGAGTTGGAACAACAGAAGAAAGATATCATCTCCAAATTGGAGAAAGGACAGGTATTGGAAGGAACTGTCAAAAACATCACTTCTTACGGTGTATTCATCGACTTGGGTGGCGTAGACGGTTTGATCCACATCACAGACCTTTCTTGGGGACGTGTTTCTCATCCGGAAGAAATCGTTCAGCTTGACCAGAAGATCAATGTTGTTATCTTGGACTTCGACGACGAGAAGAAACGTATCGCTCTTGGCTTGAAGCAATTGACTCCGCACCCATGGGATGCTTTGGATACGAACTTGAAGGTTGGTGACAAGGTTAAGGGTAAAGTTGTCGTTATGGCTGACTATGGCGCATTCATCGAGATCGCTCCGGGCGTAGAAGGTTTGATCCACGTTTCAGAGATGTCTTGGACACAGCACTTGCGTTCCGCTCAAGACTTCATGAAGGTTGGTGACGAGATCGAGGCCGTAATCTTGACTTTGGATCGTGACGAGCGTAAGATGTCTCTTGGTATCAAGCAATTGAAGGCTGATCCTTGGGAAAACATCGAGGAGCGCTTCCCGGTAGGTTCTCGTCATGCGGCTAAGGTTCGTAACTTCACAAACTTCGGTGTATTCGTAGAAATCGAGGAAGGTGTTGACGGCTTGATCCACATCTCTGACTTGTCTTGGACGAAGAAGATCAAACATCCGTCTGAATTCACTCAGATCGGAGCAGAGATCGAGGTTCAAGTATTGGAAATCGATAAGGAAAACCGTCGCTTAAGCTTAGGCCACAAGCAATTGGAAGAGAATCCTTGGGATGTATTCGAGACAATCTTCACGGTTGGTTCTATCCACGAAGGTACAATCATCGAAGTATTGGATAAGGGTGCCGTTATCTCTTTGCCTTACGGCGTAGAAGGTTTCGCTACTCCGAAGCATCTTGTAAAAGAAGATGGTTCTCAAGCTCAAGTAGATGAGAAACTTTCATTCAAGGTAATCGAGTTCAACAAGGAAGCTAAACGTATCATCCTTTCTCACAGCCGCATCTTTGAAGATGAGCAAAAAGGCGCTAAGGCAACTTCTGAAAAGAAGGCATCCTCAAAACGTGGTGGTAAAAAAGAAGAGGAATCTGGAATGGTAACCGGTCCGGTTGAAAAGACTACATTAGGTGACATCGAGGAATTGGCTGCTTTGAAAGAAAAACTTTCTGGTAAGTAATTGATTCTTCTTTGAGATATAATAAAAGGAGATATCTGATTCAGGTATCTCCTTTTTCTATGTTATTCCTACTGCGGCTTATTTAAGAAAAGCATTCTTCCGTGACACGTGTCTCACATGGCTCGGAAATACCCAACAAATCATTGATCTCCTTTCTTTTCTCTAAATCCGTAAAATAAGCCTCTACAACTTTATAAATATCAAAACCTCCCGTAGAACCGGCTGCCAAGTTTAGTGACTCGACTAATTTACCTGTAGCTTTATGAATCTCAGCTTGTTTCAGCAAATGAAATTCATTCCCGTGAATTAATTGATTCTTTCCCATGATGTTCCAATTTTAGGTTATACAATATATTACAAAGGATTTCTATTCCTGTCCTAAAGATACAAATATCTTATATATGACCTAATACTTTTATCTATTTTTAAATCGGTTCATCTATTTTATCAGTCGAAAGAGAAAGTATATCTCTACATTCCATTAATTTTGCCAGAAAACTAAAATGAAAAAGTTAGTAATATTCGATCTTGACGGAACATTATTAAATACGATCGCGGATTTAGCCCATAGCACGAACCATGCGTTGCGGCAAAACGGCTTTCCGACACATGACGTAAAGGAGTATAACTTCTTCGTAGGAAACGGCATCAACAAATTATTCGAACGTGCGTTACCCGAAGGTGAAAAGACGGAAGAGAATATACTAAAGGTAAGGGAAGAGTTCTTGAAGCATTACGATCTGCATAACACAGATCGCAGCGTTCCCTACCCCGGTATCCCTGAGTTATTAGCCTTGTTGCAGGAAAGAGGGATAAAACTGGCGGTCGCTTCTAATAAATATCAAGCCGCTACCCGTAAGCTCATCGCCCATTTCTTCCCTTCCATACAATTTACGGAGGTTCTCGGACAGCGTGAAGGAGTAAAGGCGAAGCCAGATCCCAGTATCGTCAATGAGATCGTAGAACGAGCGAGCATATCCAAAGAGTACGCTCTTTATGTCGGTGACTCGGACGTAGACATGCAAACCGCCATCAACAGCAAAGTGACCTCCTGTGGGGTAACATGGGGCTTTCGCCCTCGTACGGAATTAGAGAAATACGCACCCGATCATATAGCGGAAAAGGCAGAAGATATACTCAAGTTTATCTAAAAGACGACCTAAGCCTGTCGTGCGAGGCAATCCTTCCCGTTCTTGTCTCGCACGCTTGTCCTTAACCTGAATTACTAATATTTCCTAACACATATTCCATCCAGCTCGCACAGCCCTGAGAATACAAGTTATCCCTAACATCACCTCAACCGTATTTGCAAAAAAGTATTAGACCTACAAACAAAAACATCCAATAGCGGTTATTTTTCAAGGTATCATTTAAACCAAACTTTAAAAAACGCCAAAACGAGACCTATATTTCTGTAATATTATACCAAACAACCACTAGATAAATATAGTAAAAGACGAAGTTATAATTTTACATAAGAAACATAGACAAAAAGAATGTCGGGAAATATTAAAAAAATAGTTGAGCCGAATAGTGGTATTGATTATTCTTTGGAGAAGGACTTCAAGATCTTTACACTTTCCAAAGAACTCCCTATTACCACTTACCCTTCTTATATAAGATTAGGGATTGTCATCTATTGTGTAAAAGGAAACGCTAAAATTGATATCTATTCCAACAAGCACATTATAACCCCTAAAGAGCTCATCATCATCTTGCCGGGGCAATTGGTCGCATTAACGGACGTTAGCGTAGATTTCCAAATCAGATATTTCACGATCACGGAATCCTTTTATACTGATATATTAAGCGGTATCAGTCGTTTCTCGCCACATTTCTTTTTCTATATGAGGCAACATTACTATTTCAAGATGGAAGACGTGGAAACTCTTTCCTTTGTAGACTTCTTTGAATTACTTATAAGAAAAGCCGTCGATCCGGAAAACCAGTATCGAAGAGAGTCGGTTATACTCTTACTTCGCATATTATTCCTTGATATATATAACCATTATAAAGTCAATTCTTTAGACAGTACGGCAACGATAGATGTACACAAGAAAGAACTGACCCACAAATTCTTTCAATTGGTCATGAGTAATTACAAAGTGAACAGAAGCGTGACGTTCTACGCGAACTCTCTATGCATCACCCCTAAATACTTGACCATGGTTGTTAAGGAGGTAAGCGGCAAATCCGCCAAAGATTGGATTACGGAATATATGATCCTAGAATTAAAAGGATTACTCACCAACTCTACCTTGAATATCCAAGAGATTGTTGAGAAGACGCAGTTCTCGAACCAATCCTCGTTGGGACGCTTCTTTCGGAGGCACACGGGCTTATCGCCTTTGCAATACAGGAAAAAATATTTAACAACAGAGCAAAGAACAAACTTCTCAAAAAATAATACGATATGAATAAAAGTCAGCTAATCGAGGAATTATCGAAAAGAGTCGGTAATGACAAAGAAGAAATCCGGTACATATTGGAAGAACTGAATAACATCATCTTAGAGAAAACGAGAGCCGGAGAAAAGGTATGTATACAGGGTTTCGGTGTTTATACTCCCCGCTTGCAGACAAGCAGGTTGGCTAGAAACCCGAAAAGCGGAGAGACTTTAATGTTGATCCCCAGAACCATTGTCCATTTTAAGTGCGCGCCCAATTTGGTAAAAGAGATCAATAAATGAAAAATAAAGGGTCGGCTCCATCAGGAACCGGCCCTTTCGTTATACCTATTAATGACATACCAAAGACAACATTCTATAATCTACATCAATATTTGTCGAGCATATTTCACGCAAGTGCCTACCTCTTTCACGGAGTCAGACCAAGGCTTGATATCATATTCCAGTTCTATATCGCAATAGATAGGCCATTTCTCTTGTTTGATCAACAAGAGCACGTCTTCCAACGGCATCTCCCCTTGTCCCCATACTTGATTCGTATTCGGCTGGTCCCCTGTCGTAGGCCCCGTCTTGTCTTTCAAGTGGATACTATAGATCCGATCATGATATTTCTTGATCATCTCATTCGGGTGGATACCTGTAGAGCCAAAGAAGTGGCCTGCGTCAAAATTCAACATAATAGAAGGAGAGACCGCTAAGATCGGATCGCAACTAAACCCTTCTTCGGCATATTGCATATGATTATGGAAAGCCATATACATCCCATGCTTCTCGGCAAATGGAGCGACTCTTTTCGCCGTCTCCAAATTAATCTCGTCCGTCACGGCTTTAGCGCCCATGGCCTTGGCTACCTTAAAGGCATAATCGATTTCCTCGTCCGAACCCATACGGGAAGGTTCCATCTTCACGATATGCGCCGATATTCCTGCTTCGTTCAATAACTTACGGGCACCTTCTACCTTTGATAGATCCAACCCGAGACGCCACGCTTTCACCGCTTCCTTATATTTATCGATCTCAGCCTGCTGCTCCGGAGTAAACTTCGGGGGACCCATCCGACGAGGAGCCGCAGGTTTCTCACCCGGTTTCGCCGCGGGTTGAGGAGCTTGCTGACGGAAGAATTTCATCATCGGATTCTCCGGAGCTCCTAAATAAGCTTCCAGATCACCTCCCATCAACTCGATGGAACTGATATTCGCCTCTTGGCAATACTTGATGATATTCTCCAATCCACCCGGCATGGAACGCCAACTATAAGTGATCGTGCCGATTTGCACGCCACCGAACTTCGAGTTAACCTTGCCTGCCTCCGCCGCCGTATCAACCGGAGCGGGAGCCGCCACACTCTTCCCCGTACAAGAGAAAGCACTCGGAAGGAAAGACGCGGCCGCCAAAGCAGCGACCGATCTTCCTAGAAACTCACGTCTGGACTGACCATTGTTCACATCTTTACTCATAACTATTCAGTTTATACATAAATATCAACTCTTAGAAGAAAGGCCCTTACAGACTTCAACCTTTACGATATTCATCGTAAGAAAAAATATATAGTAAAACACAACTTCGCGTCCTCGCTTCCTCGTGCGAAACAACGAGAGCGAATATAGGGAGGAGCAGTAAACCATGAGTTAACGAACGCTAAACAGGACATTAACCTAGGGCTAATTTAAGGCAAATTTCATATCCGCACAAAGCATAATTCACGCAATAACAGCGACATAAATAAATCAAGAAATATTTATAAAAATCTTCGATAAGTCAGAGGCATAGCACCTGCCTCCCTATTCGAAAGGATCGCTATCAGTGGGGTGCATACATTTGTCACTGTAATGCCAGAGGAGTGCCACACGGATGGCACAGGCATGCCATAACGGTGGCACGGTCTTGCCACAACGATGGCACAGGTGTGACAATAGCGATGGCACAGTCTGCCAATGAGCAGGCACACTATAATATTACTGGGGAGATTGCTGACTCATCAGCGAAGACGGTACGACCTGCTCAAAAGAAGAGGTGAAAGCCTCGCCATACATCTCTTGGTATAAAGCGCAAAAGCGGTCGTACACGTAACGGGCCAATTTGAAGTTGTTCTGGTAAATCAAGGCTTTGATCTTATAGAGCAAAGCCTCCTCGTTGCAAGGATCGTTCAGAAGGATCTGGTCTGCTATCTGGATCACCCGATCCGCCTCATCCTCGATCGAGTAAGTGTCGATAAAGCGAGACAAGACATCCACCGTACTATTACAGATATAACTTTTAAAATCATCCATCCAATCAAACGATTCCCCTTTGAACACTTCTCCTTTGCTGATAATATCATAGAAATATTCAAAGTCCGGCTGAGTCCGTACCCGTTTATCTTTCAGCCAATCCAAACAAGCCAAATAATCGCAATAGACATCTTCCGAAAGCTGGAGAATATATCGATTCGCGTTAAATAGGACCTCGACCGTATCGATACGTTCCAATATCTTCCGGAGTTTCAATATAGATACGCTTCGAAGGCTCTTCGTACTTTTCGAGGGGTTGTCATTCCCCCAAATCATCCGTGTCAAGTCCTTGCTCGATATTCCGAAACCTCCACGGGAAGAGTGAAGCATAATCAAGATAAACAGCTGTTTTAATTTGGGGGTAAATAGAGAGGTTATATCATTTCCATCCCGGTCCAACACATAGAACTCTCCAAACAATCGGATATAATTGCGCAGAACCGGAACCTTCTCGATCTCCTCCGGCATCTCTTGCGAAGAACGATCCGGCTCCTCGATTCCGTCCTCGATTCCCTCCTCCGCAACCGTTCCCGCATCAGCCTCATCCTGCCTTGGCTTTTCTTTCACCTTCCGATAGCCTAGATAAGCTATCGAGACCAGAACCATCAAAATCAACCCAATTCCAAGGACATCCAACCAAGTAATCGCATTCGATATATGTAAATCTAATAACTGGTTGCTCAATCCCAATATCTCCTTATCGCTCAACACACGAGACCAAATACAAAGATTATCCAGCACACCCACGAAGTTCGAGGACTGGCTGAAATTCACGAAACCGACATATAAGCTATCACTACCCAGATAAGCCGGACGATCAAAAGAGATCGCGTCCAGTTTTCCATTTACGAATATAGCCTGCTCCCCATTCCGCTTATTATACCGCCATACGACATTATACCATTTGCCCGGCTCGATCTCCGTGTTACCAACCAGATCGTTGTTAAAGAATCCCATATACGGTTTCCGATTCCGTATCAACAGATGCAACGCTTGTTGATAAGTACTGTTCTTAGCTCCCAGAATACAATAATCCTCCTTCTCCGGCAGGTACTTAGGTATTTTCAACCAAACGCCGACAGTGAAATCATGATCCCGCATATGAAGTTCCGAAGCGGTCGGCAAATCCACACGGGCCTGATTCTCCAAGGAAGCGACCTGCCCCCGTATAGGGTCCTGAATAAACTCGACATTCCTAGATACCGTGAGATTATGATTGGACGAACCATCTTTCTCATCGCCCTCAAACGGTAAATAAATCTCTATATCCTCGTCAATCCGCAAAGGTCTAGCCTTAAAATCGCCGGCGAAAGCCTTCCTTTGGGTACCGGAGACATAAACCGTAGCCGGCTCTATCCGATAGCCCGGAGAGATCGGCGAAAGCATCAACTCGGCTCCGGGCTCTAGCGGAAAGCAATATTTACCCGTCGTATAATTAGACATCCCATCCCAATTCACGTAGTTAAGCAACTCATTGTTATTCGTAACCACGCCGTAAATGATATCGAAATTCCGGAAAGTAACCAACGAGACATCCAACCATGCGTAATACTTATCTACCAAGACAAAATTAGGAACCCTTCCATCCCGGATCCACGCTCTTTTAAACGATTCTATTAAATAGGGTGTCTGCCGGGCTAAAGCCGAGATATCATTACTATTTCCCCGGGAAGTCTCCAAGAACTTATATCCGGTAAATAAAGACAAATTCTTTTTCAGCCGCTCATCAAAACTCTCAACCCCTTCCGGTTGGTTTCCCCAATCAGCGTCCGTATGCTCCACGAAATCCCTCATATTATGCAACCATGAAGGACTGTTCAAATGTTTCTGAACCTCGAAAACGACCAGTCGCTTTCCGGAACTCAACATATTTTTCAAGGATGGCCATCCGTTTTTCGTATCATATTCAAGCACATACTCCATCAAGCCTATTTCCTTAAAAGAGGATTCCAGCTCCGTCTCGACATAGAAATCAAGGAAAAGCGTCATAACCTTAGTGGAGTCCGCATCCAAGGCCGTCTTAATGGCTTCCAATGACTCACTAAAAGGGGTAAACGTACCATCAGGTTTCCTTAGTAGCAATACATTTGTCTCCGTATCCCGCTTCAAATAGAAATAAAAGCCTTCGATCTGCTTCCGCAGCAACTCGTCCAAAGAAAGTTTTTCCGGGGAATTGGAGGATAGACAAGAATAATTAGATAGGATATAGACGCTCTCGTTATATAAAAGACCAGCCTCTACATCCTCTTGACGTTGAGAAACCAGACGTTGTGCCGAAAGTAATTCCGGCAGGGTGATTATAAGGCTAACAATTAAACATATATAACGAAACCACGCTATCATCGTATACAATATCTTAATTATAAGATCATCCAAAAATAAAGCTTTAATATGACATGACAATGTTTTTAGATTATTATCTTCGCATCAAAATAAAGCGAAGTCATATGGACATACTAGAAATAACGCGAAAGCAAGATCCTCTCTATCCTACCTTTGAGCAAATATATACGGCAAGTTTCCCTCTATTTGAGCAGCGAACAGAAGAACAACAAGAACAGGCCTTCCAATCTCCCAACTATCATCTAGAGGTTTATCTGAAAGATAACCTCTTTATCGGCTTTATCTCATACTGGGATTTTAGCACCTATGTATATATCGAACATTTCGCCATTCATGAGAACTTCAGAGGACAAGGCTATGGCAGCTTATTACTGGAGGATTTTAATAAACGCCTGAATAAGATCATTTTATTAGAGATCGATCCTATCATGGACGAGGTATCAGCTAACCGGTTAAAGTTCTACAAGAAATGTGGTTTCTTTGAAAACAGTTACGACCACCTCCATCCTCCTTATAGAAACGCCTATCAAGGACATGCGTTAATCATCCTGACAACAGAGAGGCCAATTACTGAAGATGAGTATATCCAATTCTGTTCCGACTTGCGGAATATCGTCATGGCAAATTAAGATATAAATATCAAAGCCCCGATCGTTTCTTCGATCAGGACTTTATTTAATATCACCAGAAGCCGGAAACAGGAACTAAGGAGGACAACACCCTTCCTTTCGTAAATTTTCGCATACATCCCGAATAACCGCATATGGCTTTTTATCATAGCCACTGTCAAAAAATTTTTCCATGGCTTCGACTGTGTCCAGATAAAGCCATGCCCCTTTCTTCAAGCAAATCAATCTTACAAAACGAGCCTCTATTAGTTTCTCCAACTTCATATAGGCTAAAGTATCATAAAAATATTTCACCAAACGTCTCGCCTCGTCATACTCAAAGGCTTTCGGCAAATTATTTTTCATATCACTCTCCCATTGTTCCAACCGATATACCCCCCGCTTTATATCTTTCAATTTACGTAAAGCCAATTTCATGTCCTCCTTCGCATATTGCGAGATAAAGAACAGATACATATCCGAGGTATTTTTAGTGGTAGCCTGTCTTAAAGCATAAAGAGACAAAAGCACACTTAATACACTAACCACCAAAGCTGTTATATTCCATATATCTTCCATGATTTATCATTTAAAGAGTTTATAAGCCTTTATTCCCCAATCCGTACACCTCCAATGATCACCCTCGCAATCAAATATACAAACCCCGCCTGTCGGGACCTTAATATCATGTGTCGCACAGAAATCCTCATAATCTCCCAAAATATAGGGGGAGAAACGCATCACTCCATTGGAAGAGACCAGTAACCAAGTCTCACCATCAGGGATACTAGCCGCCAAATCCTGCCAACCGCTTATCAGTTTCTCTACATCTACGTTCCATCCTAACGGTACCACAGCCTTCTCATTCCATTGGGCGATCACGGAAAGTCCCCTTTCCACGATCCGATCTTCCGTTAGGTCTTTCCGGTCCATTCCCTCCTTTTCTAAATAGAGAGATCCCAAACGTTTTATTACATGATCTTCTACCATATTCTCATCCGGCCCATAATCAATCTCTTTAAGACGTAAGTCTTGAATGATAGGCAAATCCACATTCATTTCCTCCAAGATATAATTAGCGGTCTCCAATGTGCGTTTTAAGGGGGCCGAAATCACCTTGTCGATCACAATCCCCTTTTCACGTAAATAACGTCCCGCAGATCTAGCTCGTTCCTCCTCTACCAGAGGCAAATCAGTTCTAGCTCCAACCCGAGTCGGAGTCTCTCCCGCACGAAACGTATTACCATGCCGTACGATCACAAGTTTTCTACATTTTTCCATGGTTGTATTAATTTAAAGTCATCTACTATTTTTTGATATTCAGGTAACAAATCTATCAAGCAATCCCAACGTTTTTTCACTTGCTCCTCCGGGAAAAAACGATTCCTCCGAGCCAATCTTTTGATAACCATTTCTGGTGTCGCATCGATGCACACCATATGAATCCGATATCCAAGACTCTTTATCTTCTTATACAAATCCACATGTTCTCTCAACGCATTACTATGTTCAAATAAAATAGGCCACCCATTCCTCAATCCCAACAAAAGAAGACGGTAACCTAAAAAACGAGCAGGAAGTTCCCAACGTAAGAACGCTTTCTCCCTATCTAGCGAGTAATCCGCTTGATACCCGGATAATACCTCCATAATAGCGTCGAAAGCGATATGCAAACAAGGTCCATTCTCTGATAGCCATTCCTCCGCCCAATACGATTTACCGGATGCGGGTATACCACATATATTCAAGAGTAAGGGTGATTCCGATGTCCGCATATCCACCTTTTGGCTGTCTACCCAACAGTCAAAATCCATCCATACCGGACCAGCATCACAGCCAGAAGGTAGAACCTCCTCCAAAGTATGGTAGGGAGATAAAATAGAATCTACGATTCCATCTAAGTCACGAAAGATCGAACTCTCCATACTTCTCAAGTATTTCCTCAACCCGTTTGACATCTTCCGGGGAATCAACCCCGCTTGTTGTCTCACGTCCCCGATAATCGACGTCTACGACCCTCATTTTGATGCCATTCTCTAAGAAGCGCATCTGTTCCAATCCTTCTATATAAGAGCGTTCATACACAGACGGAGGTAATGAGAAATAAGACTCGAGGGCTCGACCGCTATACGCATATAAACCCACATGCCGCCTGACAGGGCTTTTAGGCAAAAGATCCCTAGCCTGATCCTCCTTACGGATAGCGGGTATGGTTTGTTTCGAAAAAGCTAAGGCATATCCCAGCCGATCCACCAATACCGTCGTGCCGGAATAAGGGGTTTCCTTTTTCATCGCCAGTAATTGATCGTATTCGCTCCATCCCAACAAGACCGAGGCGGTAAGGACATCCGCCTTCTCCTTTCTCCATGTATCAATCAGATCTTGCAAGATCCAAGGAGGACACGTGGGATTATCGCCTTGCAGATTTATTATCAGTCCGGGATTGGTGTCCTGTTTCCTTACCGCCTCATAGCAACGTTCCGTACCACTTTTACAATTCGTGGAAGTCATCATCACCGGAATCTCCCGGGATTCGCAAAACGAGACGATGCGCTCATCATCCGTAGCTACCAAATAAGAACAAGACTCATTTTTGCGACATACAAAATCCGCTATATCCGAGACCCGTTTTATCATCTCTATACCTTTAATCTTAACCAAAGGCTTACCCGGCAACCGGCTTGAATCATACCGAGCCGGTATTACAATCAGTACTTTTTCCATAATCACTTCATTTAATAGATTAACATTCTAAACCGTTTAATTTTATAATATGTAATACAATCAGAGTATTGAGGGTCCTTTGTATGATCATCCGCCGCACGGCAAACCACGTGCATATCCTCACCTACGATACATAACGAAGGATAATTTCTTGAATATAATTCATTCCCTTGGCAAGCGATCATCCCAGCCATACACCAGTCCACACAATTCTTCGAGAATAATAATTGTAAACGATGCCTCTCATTATTCGGGAGTCCATACCGGGAAGTCTCAGGTAATGAGCTTATCGTCCGCATAGAATCGAAAGATTGATTGGATGCCATCCAATACAACCGGGATATTTCATCATACACTATAAAGAATTTCAAATGGCCACCGGGAAAGGGCAAGAAAAGCAAGGTCTGTCCGGAAGGAGTCTCTTGAAAGCCGGTTACCATCTGGCCGTTCTTATCTTCCCTCACTTTTAATAAACAAGCGTATCCAATCCCTCCGGTATGCGCACGAAGAAACATATGGAACGTTTTCCCCTCCGGATCATACCAAATATGATGTTTATCCTTTATTTGAACCACTTGAGCCTCCAGCCATCCAGTGGGCGCATTAAAACGACCGGGAGCCAATTCCAGCGGCTTATTGGTCAATGACTCGTAAAAAGGAATGCCAACCCCTCCCGGGAAATGTACCTTATCCCTGAAAACAAAAGGATCGGAACTTCGCCAAGAAGACGCATCCAGTAAATCATCGTGAATAGAGCAAGATAGCAAGGTAGGGCTCAAACCCGCCACATTCCAGCCTTCTATCTCCGAGTTATAAAAACGCTGTTCCATCGCCAAGTAAACCCGCTCGTTAGCGAAAAGAACATTACAGGCAGAAGAATGCCATTTCTCACCTTGGGAGAGAAACGAGGGAACGCTCCACGTATTCCCATCATCTTCCGAGCATATAATACATAAATCGCCCGCGTTTCCTATGATATATATCTTTTCCCCTATACAAAAAGGGCGGGCATGCCAAAAATTAAAATCCGAGATAAAACACCAACTAGCGCCTTGGTCGTCCGATACAAAAATCTTACCGATACCTAACCGTCTTGTCCTTTCCGTGTACAGCTGCGAAGAAGCATAGATTTCTTTTACCCCCTTGCCGCCCAAGTCGAAAGTCACGACCAAGCGTCCCGTCGAAGTCACGGTGATTCCGGGAGTATAACAATAAATGTCTTCCGGACTAATTGATTTATAGATCAATGTTTCTTGAGTAGATATAAGCATAGCAAGAGATTTAAAAGTACAAAAAAAGGTCACGACATTTCTTCACAGAAGTTCTCGTGACCTGAGCTTTTAATTTATTACTTTAGTATTAATACTCCCGCATGTTCTACCATCGCGGTGTACTTGAAGAGTCTATCTCCACACGGGAATTTCAGAATTATAAATATCTTCTTAAAGGAAGAGATGGGGGAACCCCCATCTCTTGACCTATCTATTTGTTTAATTATTTAACAACCACTTTAACAGCTTCCTCACCATCAACAGCTACAGCTACGATACCGGCAGGTACGGCAATTGTTGCGTTATCAGATGTAAGAACTGTCTCAGCGACTACCTTACCTAAGATGTTAGAGATAACTACTGATTTACCAGCGGCACCTTGGATAGTTACAGTACCATTACCAGCTACTACAGATACACCCTCAACATTGTTGATGTTATCATTAGATGTAACCATATCTTCTTCATCCTTCTGAGCGACATTAAAGATTAATGCGCCATCACCATTGGTCTTTGCGGAAGAGAACTGTGAATTGATATCTGTCAGTACCAAACAACCATTATGCATTTTCAACCATGCGGCAGCATATGTCGGAGCGATAGCACGATCAGCGTCACCATTTACGGTTCTATAATTTTGATCTTTCTCGCCATAAACATTAGACTCGAACAAGAATGCGTTCTCTGCACCTTCTTCTGTTACGGCACCAGCCTTATCCGGGTTAATATAACGGAATGACCAAGTTACATTCTTATGTTTGTCACCAACCAAGTCTACGATGAAGTTTTCCAGCTTAGCTTTCTTATAGTTAGCGATGATTGTCGCCGTATCTAACTTAGCCGGTTCTACATTCTCGAAACCATTTGTCAATACGAACAAGCTGTCACCAGCATGGATAGCCTTAACAAAACCTACACGGGTATAGCTGCTATTAGCACTAGAATTCGTTGTGAACATATAAGGATTAACCTTAGCCTCTCTATCGATGAACGCTTGGGCAGAGTCTGAGAAGTTAACCAAGTATTTGCCATAAGCGAAGCCAGCACGACCATGTTGAGCATGAACACACTTAGAAGGATCTGTTGTAATGTTACCGTTAGCGTCAACGTGAGGACCAGCCTCTGTACAAGGAACTGTCTCAACACCCTCTTGGTCGTCACGAGCCACAGAGATCAAATATTGAGGTTTGATATTTCCAAGACCACGATTCAACCAAGCCGTATCAATACGGAACGCTAATTTACCCTCAGCCTTATCCTTATTCCAGATACCAGCGTAATCAACAGTTTCCGTAGTCAAGTTCGGGTTCCACTCATCCATTAAGTACTCATTACGAACGCTCTCAACGAATGTCAAGCTATCAGGACCGTCATTTACATTCTCACCAAGAGCGGCGTTGTTGAAGCGACGGTACAAAGGAGAATCATCCATTGCTACGGCGAAAGCAGATGTACGAACCTCGTCATAGCCATTGAATTTATCATTCAAAGAACCTTGAGTCAAATCCAAAGTGTTGTCATCAACAGAGACCTTTAATGAGGCATAAGCACGTGAATTCCACTGGGAATCCGCAACTTTAGCTAAAACAATTTTCCCCTCTGTATTAGCTTGATAGGTATAATAATCTACTTTACTATTATCAGCGACTAACACATTACCGTCTTTATCATATATAGGAACAGTAACGGCATATGAAGCTCCAGCATAAGGTAATAAATAACCAGATCCATCGTAAGAAGCGGAACCACCATCCGGTGTATACATTGCTTCAAATGTCTTAACACCTGTATCAGTGGTCTTCTTTCCAGCAAACGCCTTCGGATACCATGCCTGTGCCTGTGTTTGGTTCATAGAGGAAGAACGCAAATTAGCCTCAACCAAAGTATAATATTCTTTTCCTTCGATATCATTATTCTCTTTCAAGAAATAATCAGTAGGATAAGTCTTCATCATATACTTCTTCGTTGTCCCGTCATAAGTCAAATAACGGCCTTTTCCGTCCGTGATACGGTAAACATTTCTTACCAAACCATCGCCATAACCATACTTATCGTCTTTAACAACCACTTGTAAGCGGAAACTTGCTTTAGCTCCAGTCTCATCTACACGTACAATAGAATCCTTCCCTGACGGAACATTAAGATATTTATCTAATGCCAATCCATGCAAATAGTTAAACAGATAAGTTTGAACCTTAGCTTCATTTTCTGATACATACTTATATCCCAGTTTAGCATCCTTTACAAGATCCTCGTCAACTTTAATAAAGCTAACCGTATCCTTTTGGTTTCCATTAAAATAGAATACCTCATTAGCACTACCCTCTACTGCGAATAATTGCATATCAGAAGGAATTTGATAAGAAGTCTTATAGCTATCATCAGAGAACTCACGGTTCGTAATTGAGATCGGCGCAATAGAAGATGTACCTTTCTTTTCTACTACCCATTGAGCAGCCGGCATATGCTTGAACTCTTGGTTACGAGCTTGAGCAGCCCAACCGAAATAACCAGCCAAATTAGCGAATACATAAGAACCTACCTTTTCTGTATTGTAAGAACCACCAGCCTTATACTGGATCAAGTATACACCAGAAGGAATAGTTGTCAATGTCAAGTTAGTATAATCAGCGGTAGTCTTCACCGTGATATTCTGTGAAGCAGGAGTATTTCCATGAGAAGCTTCTGTCTTATCGGTATTTACGGTCAAAACATTCGTACCGTCCAACTTAGCCATGTAGATATACTTATTGCTTCTGGATATAACATCACTACCAGTCCAAGTGGAATTATTATTAGTCTTAACATATTCCTTGAACTGCTCATCTGTCTTAGCGGGGGTAAAAGATTCCTTTGTCAGTTGATCCACAACTTTTTCTACTTGGACATACAATTTATCATCCTTTACATTATAAGTAAATTTGAAATTGTAAGAGCCTGCCTCACGGCCATCCGCACCGAGTAAAGCATAGGTATACTTCAAGAGCTGTCCGCTAGTTTCCGTACCCTCATAATAGGCTGTATCGACAACAAGATAGGCTTTCTGATCCTTACCGTCCTTATCCTTAAGTTTCTTGTCTTTCGCCTGCAACTTCACGAATTGGCTACCTTGGATAGCTTCAGCATGAAGGCCTGTAGCGGTCAAATGGTTTACCTTACTTTTTGACACCTCAGGATTCATGTTCAAAGCGAAAAAATTATCGTCAGAATCCATGGAACACATCAAAGTGTTCAAATCCCTAGCAGTCAATGGTATCTCTCCGCTCAACACCGTACCTTCAACAACCAAAGCCGTAGAAGGAACTTTGGCAACCTTATCCTTAAATAACTTACCTGTTGAATTGAAATATACGACAGAGTCCTTAGCGAAATAAGAAATCATAACACCATTCTTATCGAATGTCCACTCTGAAACACTTCCGCTACCTAATGTTACTTTAGCATCACCATTCACCAAGGTACCATCTTCTTTTGTATAAGAAGCGGAAGCTGGATCCACCGACAGTGACATGCCAGTTACTTTGTTTACGAAAGAATAAACAACAGCACCAGAAGTTGTTTTTGTAGAGACTTTCCAAGTTGCAGCAACAACGTCACTCAAAGTTTGAGTGCTAATACCATCATACTCCAACTTTCCATAATCAGAAGATTGCTTATCTGTATTTGCATACAAGTAGTCTGTACCTGCTTTCAGCAAATAAGATTTGCCATTCTCCATAGGCACAGCGCCTGCGGAGAACGCAGATGCCAGCATTACACCGGCAAGAAGCGTAGAAATCTTTTTGTTCATAATAAATAAATTAATATTAATACTAGTGTTTATTAAGATAATCAACCTGTTAGACTAATTGAAAATCGTCGTTTGCCATTAAAAACGACTAGTCTAAACGATCGTCTAAATCTTGCGTTTTTTGAGCGTCGAAACGGGAGGTTCGTTGAAGGAATCGCTTGTTTCGTGAAGGATAACCTATCCTATTGATAAGAAAGAGAATAAGCGATAAAAAAATCGTCTGGAAGGGTTGCATGTATCGAAGAAACGCGTACCTTTGCAAATGACTAAAAGAATCGATCGTTTAAACTAGTCGTTTCTATACTAGAAAAATATTTATTAATCATATAAACTTTACTCTCCTATACTAATGTACACACGTACATTTATATCTATATCAAAATATAACACTTTGACATCTTGTATTCTTAACTCCCGGAGAATCGAATTTTTTAGGCTCACCCGATAAATCGTGGGGATAATCTCGCAATGTACTTTTATCTACACTTCAATTTGTTTATCGCACGTTTCACGTCAGCCAACTTGCTTTATGTCAGTGATATGTTGTGAAGGATGTGAAAGGGAGCGCAGAGATGCCTACGAAGAGTTGTTACCGTTGAGCCTTTCTATTGAATACAAACATTATCGGCAGTAGCTTGCTCTATCTGCCCATGAAATCGTTTCACGGTTGTGATACAATCTTTTCACCTATGCGAAACGATTGTATCACGTAGGTGAAAAGATCTCTTCACGAATGTGAAATGATCAGATCATGTAGTGCCTGGCCATACTATCCCTTGGTGGAATATACATTCAGGAAAATTATCCCCACGATTTATCGGCTGATCCGGTATTTGAAGTAGTTACATTATGCCTCTCAAAAAACACGTACGAGTTTTTCGAAAAAACTCGTACGTGTTTTCTTAAAAGCTAAAACGATGCCTATCCTATTAAAAAAGTAGTATCTTTACAACCGGAAGACAGGGTGCCCCGTCTTATTATACTATTATTCATTATTAATCACTGAAACCTATAAACACTATGGGAAAATTTATCAATCCCTTCACCGATTTCGGCTTCAAGCACATATTCGGTAGGGAAATGGACAAGGACATACTAATCGAGTTCCTGAACGACCTCCTCGAAGGGGAGCATACGATCATGGACTTGAGAATCATGAACAATGAGCGATTGCCCGAGACAGAGCAAGGAAGGAAAGTCATCTTTGACATTCATTGCGAGACCGACAAGGGCGAACGGATCATAATCGAGATGCAGAACAGGGAACAGCCCCACTTCAAGGACAGGGCCTTGTATTACCTCTCGCACTCGGTGGTGGAACAGGGGATAAAGGGAACATGGGACTATGAGCTGACGGCCGTGTACGGTGTTTTTTTCTTGAACTTCACGCTAGACGAGGAGAACAGGCCAAACAATAACAGGAACGAAGGAAAGTTCCGAAGGGACATCGTGCTGGCGGACCGAGAGAACGGACAGGTATTCAACCCCAAGTTCCGCCAGATCTATATTGAGCTTCCCCGATTCAACAAAGAGGAGGAAGAATGCGAGACCGATTTTGAACGTTGGATTTATGTACTAAAGCATATGGACACATTAGACAGAATGCCATTCAAGGCACGCAAGGCCATATTCGAGCGGTTGGAACGCATCGGATCCATGGCGAACCTAACACCCAAGCAACGGAAGCAGTACGAGGCGGAGTGGAAGATGTATAATGATTATTATAACACCTTGGACTTCGCCGTCGAGAAAGGCATGAAAAAAGGGATGGAAGAAGGCATGGAAAAAGGATTGCAAAAAGGAAAAGCCGAAGGAAAAGCTGAAGGACGACAGGAAGAGAAACACTCCATAGCACTTAATCTTAAGAAATTAGGAGTTAGTATAGAGCAAATCGCCTTTGCCACCGGCCTCTCCATAGAAGAAATAGAGAAACTATAATAATCTGAGACCTTTCGCCTGATCAACAACTGATTAGGCGAAAGGACAACTCCCATCCCTCACGCCCCAACCATTGTTCGCAAATTATTGTTACCTTTGTACGACAACTATAAGGATAAAACGATATGACAAACGAGAGACCGTTGATTCTGATCACGAATGATGATGGCGTATGGGCCAAAGGTATTAACGAATTGATTGAGTGCCTGAAAGATCTAGGCGATTTGGTGGTATTCGCTCCCGATGGACCTCGTTCCGGGATGGGTAGTGCCATTACATCTTTAGTTCCTATCAAGTATACCTTGTTGAAAAAGGAGGAAGGACTTACCATCTATAGTTGCACCGGGACACCGGTTGATTGCGTTAAATTAGCGATTAATGAGGTTTTGGAGCGCAAGCCCGATCTGTTAGTCTCCGGTATCAACCACGGGGGGAATATGGCTATCTGCGTAAATTATTCCGGAACGATGGGTGCCGCCGCCGAGGGCTGTATTTTCAACGTCCCTTCCATGGGTGTATCCTTACTGGACCATGCGGCCGATGCCGACTTCTCCGAATGCTGCCGTCTTGGACGTATGCTGGCACGCCGGGTATTAAAAGAAGGCTTACCGCACGGAACCTACTTAAACCTCAACGTGCCGAAGCTACCGCAAGTGAAAGGATTGAAAGTTTGTCGCCAAGCTGACGGTCGTTGGGTACGTGAATTCAAGCGTTCCGAGAACGCCAGCGGAGAGCCCGTATTCTGGTTGACAGGAGCTTTCGAAAGCGCCAAACCCATCCACCCGGACAATGATATGCTTGCGCTGGACAGCGGATACGCCTCCCTAGTCCCCTGCAAGATCGACGTTACGGACTACGACTTCATGGCCACCCTAAACAACTGGACCTTTTAATTTTCAATTCTCAATTCATGAAGTATTACCTGATAGCCGGAGAAGCCTCCGGAGACCTGCACGCCTCGAATTTGATGGCAGCCTTGAAAGAGAATGACCCGAAGGCCGAGTTCCGCTTTCTGGGCGGCGATCTGATGAGAGCCGTCGGAGGAACTCTTGTCAAACATTACCGGGAGATGGCGTTCATGGGCTTTATCCCGGTATTGCTGAACTTGCGCACCATCTTAAATAACATGAGGACGTGCCAAGAGGATATCCGCCGCTATCAGCCAGATGTCGTCATTTTAATTGACTATCCGGGATTCAACCTGAAGATCGCCAAATACGTGAAAACCCAGTTGGGACTCCCGGTATATTACTATATATCCCCCAAGATATGGGCCTGGAAACAATACCGCATCAGGGACTTCCGGCGTTATGTAGATCGTATGTTCTGCATCCTGCCGTTCGAGACCGAGTTTTTCCGGAAGCTTAATTATTCGGTAGATTACGTAGGAAATCCTTCTGTAGACTCCGTCGCCTATTACAAGGAGCATCAAGCGATTCCCAAAGATGCATTTATCAAAGAGGAAGGATTGGCCGACAAGCCTATCCTCGCCTTGCTATCCGGTAGCCGCAAACAAGAGATCAAGGATAATTTACCGACCATGCTGAAAGTAGCCTCCGCATATCCCGACTACCAGCCGGTAATAGCCGGAGCGCCGGGCATCGATCCCGCCTACTATCAAGAATACATAGGCTCTTATCCCGCCAAGATCGTGTTCGGTAAAACCTATCCCTTGCTACAACATAGCGCCGCCGCCTTGGTAACCTCCGGCACGGCAACCTTGGAAACCGCCCTGTTCCGGGTTCCGCAAGTCGTTTGCTACTATGTCGTGGCCGGACAGTTGGCCAGCTTTATTTTCAAGCATTTCTTCCATACGAAATACATATCCCTCGTGAACCTGATCGGGGGACGGGAGATCGTACAGGAACTATTTGGAGCCCGCTTCTCCGAATCGCAAATACAAGACGAGCTAGGACGTATCCTACAAGATCCAGCCTATCGAAAACGAATGCTAGACGGATACGACGAGATTATCCATACGCTAGGAATGCCCGGGGCTTCAAAGCGTACGGCACGGCTAATCGTTGAATCCCTTGGTTCTTAACATCTTTTATTAACGTCTTTTGCAGCATTTCACCCCGAACTTACATCTTTCCTCATAGAACGATGAAATGTGAACTTTTTAAGAAACAAAAGGAATGAAGACGTTGAGAGCTTTTTTATTGGTTATCGGGATCGCTTTAGTATCCCTTACCCTACCCTCTTGCTTAGATGACGATGACTCGTATTCTTTAGGTGATATCTGGATAGCGGTCGCTACCGTAGTACCGGAAGGCAATAACGTATATTACTTACGGCTGGACGACGGAGATAAGCTATGGCCCGCCGCCACGAACTATCCGAACTATCAGCCGAAGCCTAACCAACGTGCCTTGGTGAACTTCACGATATTGGCGGATTCCACCCAAAGTAATCTAGGAGGTTTCTCCCATTATGTCAAGGTTAACGCGATCCATAACATCCTTACGAAATCCATCGCTAAGAACGAGGGAGCGGCTAATGATTCGATCTATGGTACGGACCCGGTAAGTATTTATGAGAATAACATGTGGATCGGAGACGGATATTTGAATATCTATTTCGAGACACTCTGGGGAGGCAAGACCGCCCACTTTATCAACCTGATCCAACCGGATGCCGAGAATGATCCTTATACGCTGGAGTTTAGGCATAACGCTTACGATGATCCCCAATATACGATCGGGGCCGGACGTGTGGCGTTCAATTTGTCTTCCTTGCCGGATACCAAAGGAGAGACGGTCGATCTTGTCGTAAACTATTGGACTTCCGAAGGGAAACAGGCTTATAAATTAAAATATAATTCGGATAAGACCAAAATGGAGGATACTTCGCAAGGCTATACGAACGATAGTATCTCCAATATAACGGACATGAAATAAACCTTCCCACATAACTTTTATTTTTATCATTTAGTTCAGGAGGAGAGGCGTCGAGATGATGCCTTTCTTTTTTTGTATTTTTACGCTACAAGATGCAACGGTCAAGGCATCACTCTCGTTTATATAAACAAATGGACAAAGTAACCGAACATCTGATCGAGGGTTGCCGCCGGGGAGACCGGAGCTCGCAACTGAAGTTGTACAAACAATACGCACAGCGATTGTATATAGCCTGCTTGCGTATCGTAGGCAACTCATCCGAGGCGGAAGAAGCCATGCAGGACTCGTTCCTCAAGATCTTCACACGCTTGGACCAATATCATGACGGGCAATGCTTTGAGGCATGGATGCATCGCATCGCCATCCATACGGCTATCGATTATGTACGCCGCCAAGCACCGGACCAAGAGGAGCTTTCCGACAATCTGGCCGAACCGGAAACGGACGGACCGGACGAGGAAGAAATCCAATATTCCGTGGCACAGATAAAGGAAGCTACCAAGAAGTTGCCGGCAGGCTACCGCATAATCCTCTCGCTTTACCTCTTTGAGGGATATGATATGGAAGAGATCGCCTCTATCCTGAAAATTCAACCGCCAAGCGTCCGTAGCCAGTACCTACGCGCCAAGCGGAAATTGTTAGACATTATAGCAGCCAATTAAACATGGATAAACTAAAGAATTTCATAGACGCAAACCGTGACGCATTCGAGGAAGATGAGATGCTTCCCGAAGGTCACTTCGAACGTTTCGAGCAAAAACTGCCGAAGCCACGGAAAAACCGTGCGGCCCTATACAGCCTATCGGCCTTTGTCATAGCTGCCTCTATCGCTTTGTTGCTCTTATTCCGCTTGCCGGGAGGGACCGGTCTGCCGGAACCCGCGCAAAAGACCACGGCCCAGACCTGCGAGGCCCAAGAAGAGATCGAGGAACTACGTCTATATTACAATATGCAAATGAACGACGTATTGACGCAGATGAAGAAGTTGTATAAACAGGACCGGACACCGGGAGCGGAAGAGTTATTGCAAGAGAGCAAACGGATCCTCACGGATAATTATATGTTCGAGGAAACGATACTCCCTACCTTGCCTTGTTCCAACGACGGTCTCTTCGCCATGACCCAGCATTACAGCAATAGCTTGGAGGGCCTCACGCTGATGCTTAAGCAAATGGAACAAGTCACGGATAACCAGAAATAGTAATAACAATTAATACATATCAATCATGAACACGACACACGTAAAATTGAGTCCCGCCGTATTGCTGACTTTCGTATTGCTGCTATGCAATCTATCGGCAATAGCTAGGCCACAAGAGAAGATCAAGAAAAAAGAGATATCCCAATCCTACAGCGTGAGTTCCAACGATCGCCTCCAAGTAGAAAACCGTTATGGAAACATCACCGTTACCCACTGGAATCAGAATACGGTAGCTATACGGGTTGAGGTAGAATGTAAGGCTCGCAGCGAGGAACGTGCTCAAGAGAACTTGGACCGTATCCAAATCGAGACCAAGAAGATAGGTGGTATTGTCTCAGCGGTCACTACGATAAAGAAGGAGATGAATAGCAATTCGAATAATGAGTCCATGACGATCAATTATTATATCCAGATGCCTCCTAAGCTCGCCGCAGACTTGAACCAGAAATATGGAAATATCAACTTGCCAAGCGATAATAACGGCAACATGGATATCCATGTAAAATACGGCAACCTGAATGCGGGTAATTTCACAGCCAACGCAATGATAGAGGCCAAATATGGTAACATCGAGGTAGGAAATCTGCAGGACGCCCAACTGGATCTGGGCTACGTAGGAACCGCCAAGATTCGCAACGCTAAAGATTTAACGATAGACAGCAAATATTCCAATCTGGATATACAGGATATACAATCTTTACGCATGGAAATTAAATATGGTAATCTCACCATTGAAAGCGTAAGCAGACTAGACATGGAGATTAAGTACAGCGACGCTAAAATCGGGATCCTTAAAGATGCCTTGAATGTAAGTAGCCTTAGCTATAGTAACTTAAAGATACGAAACTTGTCTCCCTCTTTCTCGAAGGTGAACGTAGAATCTCATTATGGGAATTTAGAGGTAGCGCTTCCCGCAAAAACTTCTTTCCGGATAGTAGCGGAGAACATGAAGTATTCAAGCTGCGACGTGAACGGTTTCAATATCACCCGCAAGCATTTTGACGATGAGGATCGTGACAAGAATTACACCTATGAGATTAATGGTGGAAAGCAACCGACGATTCACTTCGAAGGAAATCGATATGGAAATCTAAAAGTCAAGGCCAATTAATCGGTTGTAGAGACGGGGCGTGCCCCGTCTCTACAACCGGATATTTTTATTTTGAGGTGTTTTGCCGGCGTATCTCTTCTCTCTTCAACCAGTTATCGAGTTGTGTAAACAGGAAGAAACAAGAGATCCCGGAAGCAATCGTTAAAACAATCGGGAAATAGGCTCGCAAAGAGCCTAAAACCGTTTCCGCCCCGCCCGGAGAAAGCTTAACCAAATACAAGATGCCTACTAACACAAGCATATAAGCGACAAATATGCTAAAAATGCCTACAGGTGTAAACCGTTTCTTGATATAGTACTTATATACCCGCTTCTTCTCTTGTATAATCAATGCCATAATACGGGAGTTTAATGAGGCCGAAGGTTGTTCCGCCGTCCCTCGCATCAACTTACGTGTCAAATGATCGATATCTTTCTCATTCATATTCATAACAAATCAGCTGTCTCTAATTTCATTTTATCTTGCAATACTTCATAAAACCGTTTCCGCCCACGAAATAGTTTTACTTTCACATTAGAAGCGCTCAATTCAGTGATCTGACAGATCTCTTCCACCGAGCATTCCTCCAAATAATAAAGAGTAAGCAACAAGGCCTCATCAGCCGGAAGCTTTTTCAGCGTACGTGCGATCATCTCTTTCCGGTCCTCACGCTCTAATAAAGCCGTAGCCGATTCAACCTCGTCATTCGAAAGGTCTACAGGGCCCGCCTCCTCATAACTCACGAACATACGCTGTTGTCTCAAGGCCGTCAACGCCGTACGATACACGATCCTATAAAACCATGTTGAGAACTTACTATCGAAATGAAAATCGGAAAGAGCACGATACATCTTCACGAACGCATCCTGTACAGCCTCTTCTGCCTCCTCGCGATTTTCCAAGATACGAAGAGCGATGGTATAAGCCATCTTCTCATACTTCGCGACAAGGCAGGAGAAACTTTGCATGTCCCCTGCCAAAATACGTTCTATCCACTTTCGCTCATCCATCCGGTATCGTTTATTCTTCCAGACGCATTTTCTTCTCATCCTCCAATCTCTCCTTCTCCATTAAAGAACGGGAAAGAAAGAAATAAATTATAAAAGCTACTCCACCGAACATAATCGTAATAGCCGGAACTAACAAAAAGAACCAATCGCTATCGTAAGTGAAAGCAGAGTCGACCATCATACCGACAATCACACCCAATGACAAACCGATCATAAAAATACCGTTACGCAGGGTATTATAACGATTAGGCCTTCTCTCGGGCCGCATAGCCTCTTCCAGCACAATTCCTTTCTCAATCATCGCCATCTTTTCCTCATGCTTACTTTTAATGGTCATGTAACTAGCGATAATACCTAACAATACCGGCATACCTACCGCACAAATAACACCTAAAATAGGAATCCACAACTCGTTCATATCTTTTATTCTTTAAAGGTTTAATAAATTATTCGCTTTTATCAATAAGACATGAGTAATCACAAATTGGTTACAAAAAAGAGAAGAAATTTTATACATGCACAAATAAAAGAAGCGAACTCCATCCATTTATGAAGTTCGCTTCTTGGGAAAGTTATTTATCGTCTTTTTAGATACTTACGCAAGTTCACCTCTTACGATCTCTTCTTTGTCCTTATCCCAGTACATCGTACGTCCTTCCAGATAAGCACGCGTACCCATGTGGGCAGTCATAGCTTCTTGGAAAGCAGCGTCGATATTACAGCTAGGAGTCTTGCCTTGACGGATACATTCCAGCCACTCACGGATATGCAAGTGAGTCGTATCATAACGTTTACCATTTACATACGTATACAGCAAACCACGTTTAGCGAAATACAACTCCGTAGGAGATGTAACGGAATCCGAGCTATTTTGTCCCGGTACATAGGTATAGAACGGAGTATCTGTAGGAATAATACCTTCCTTGATCTTATCCGCATAACGAGTGGAATCTTGGTCAACCGTAATAGCCAAGATATTGGAAACCTCCATAGAAGCATCATGCCCCATGAACACCTTGCCACGGTTACGGCTACTTGCCAATGTAGCGCTATACAACATCGTCAAGTCACGATCCGGCCACTCGAAAGTAGTCTGCAATACATCAGGTACCGTACGTCCGTCCTTGAAGAAATAAACACCGCCGGATGAAGTAGCGGAATGAGGTATACCCACATGCATGATCTGGTTGACAGCGTCATACTCATGTGTCAACAAGTCACCGGAAAGGCCTGTACTATAATCCCACCAGCAACGCCAGCGGAAGAAACGTTCCAGACTGAACTTGCTACGCTCGTCCGGACCGATATATCTTTCAAGCTTGTTGGATGTCATATAATCCATATATTCCTTAATACGCTCAGGATCACCCTCGAACTGCTTCCAATCAATCGTATTCGGATTAGAGCCTTCGATAATATCATATACCCAAGCACCATTTGGAGAGTTACGGTTCGTACAAACCTCGATCAAGTTAACAGGGCCTAATAATCCGTTACCGATAATCTCCTCGGCCTTCTGATAACAGTCGGTCTGACGCCCTTGGTGACCTAACTGAAATACAACGCCGGTCTCTTTGATCACTTGGCGAACCATATACGTCTCAGGAACCGTCCATGATAACGGTTTCTCGCAATATACATGCTTTCCGGCACGTGCCGCAGCCATAGCGATCGTGCTATGCCAGTGGTCCGGACCAGCGATAATAACGGCATCCACATCCGGAGCCGTTACCAACTCTTGATAAGTCCGGTAACGTTTCGGAGCAGGCCCGAACTTACCGCCGCTACCCTCACGATGGATATTGGAACCGGTCAATACAGCGGCCTCACCATATACATCAAATATATCACAAACCGCGGTTATCTCAATATTCAGATCATCTTGCTCCATATATTGCTGATAACGCGTGTCTTTCTTATTCAACTTATTAGCTTCTTTCATCTTATCGATCCAAGAAGGCTCAGCGAAACCTGCGGCACGCATCAATTGCTTTCCACGAATACCGAAGCCGACCAAACCGATACGGATCTTCTTGCCATCGCCTTGCGGCTCCAAATAGGAGGCCTGTCTGTTACTTACCTGAAATACATCTGATATGTTACGGCCTCTTAAAGCGTCTTTCCTTTTTTGGTAAACGCCATATGCCAAAGCACCTAAGATAGGCACTGTAGCCAATGTCTTCAATGTGTCCCGACGTCCTTTATCGGGCATTTGCTCCTGAGAAGGAGTATTCTTTGCATCTTCTGTTGCCATGGGTATCAAATAAATTTAAGTTTATGCAATATCGGACACACACGTCCTAACACACGATCGAATCCTATGATTTGTGATGTAGGGAATACGCACATCAAACCTAAGGCGGCGAACTCCACAAGGTTCTTGTCAATCCATAAATAAGAGCCTTCAAACGGCATCATATAGCTCGCTCCCACAAAAGAGGGGTGGGATAACGTGTACATAGCGAGAAGAATCATACCTCCAACAGAAGATAAACGATACAAACAGCCTAAAGTCAAGCCTAGGCCGATCAATAACAGAGCCCACTCATTCAAGAGGTTGATAGTTGTCATCAAACTGTCGTCTTGAGTCAATTTGATAAAAAATGAAGCAGCGGGACCCTTTGAATCGAGTAGATAGGGTAGAGATGTCCATTTTGGGTTCATGATTTTTACTAGGCCTTCATACATAAAGTGCCAACCTATAAAAAGACGCAGCATCATCAGCCAAGTCATCTGCGCTTTCGTGTAACCTTGTTCTATTTTCATTTCTTGGTCCTAAAAAATTGGTTTAGAAAAAGTCGATTATTAAAAACACAACACCCGAAGCTAAAATCATAGATTTAGGCCTCGGGCGTTATTTATGCTAAAATGTGCTTGATACGATTAATCCAAAACTTTAACAGTAATGTTACGGAACCAAACATCATCCCCGTGGTCTTGAAATCCGATGAAACCTTCTTTGTTAGCGCCACCGCAATTCAACAACAACTCATAAGCCAACGGCCATTTGTCTTTGCTAAATTTGCTATTATCCAACATTTCTTTCCATTGCGGAGTCCACAAGTGATACTCAACAACAGGTTCATCGCTATTCAAATAGTGAACAACTGTACCCTTATAGCACATGATCTTACCCTTGTTCCACTCACCGAACGGTTTAGCGTTCTGCGGTTTAGCAGGAATCATGTCATACAAAGAAGAAGATTTACGGTTGCCATCCTTACCTAACTTAGCGTCCGGATGGTTCTCGTTATCCAATACTTGGTACTCAGGAGCAGAGATGTAAGAAGGTTGTCCTTCTACCTCTTGAATCATGATGAATACACCAGAGTTAGATCCTTTACCTACTTTCCATTCGAACTCAAGCTCGAAGTTACCCAACTTATGAGCGAAGATCAAGTCCCCACCGTTGGAAGCACCAGCCTCACCAGCACCAGAGCCATTGATTTTGATCGCTCCGTCCTCGATTGTCCAAGCACCCGGAACGTCAGCACGGTCATAACCTCTCCAGCCATTGAATGTCTTACCATCGAAGATCACATATCTACCCTCTTTATCTTTCGGGAAAGTCGTGATATCTACAGTAGGAAGATCTGTCATGAGCTTGTACTCAGGAGCTGCGGCTTCTGTTGTAGTCTCAGCAGCTGCAGGAGCTTCTTCTGTTTTCTTTCCACCACCACAAGAAGTGAAATAACACATCATGATAGCGGCACTTGCTAATAATACTGACTTTTTCATTTTATTTATTGAGTTAAAACTATTATCTCGGCATATCTACCAACTTCCAGCCTTCACGGTAGTTGTGCTTGATCAAGCCTGCGGCAAATTCTTGAGCATTAATTGGATCCGTCCACTCTGTCTTGAATTTCGGGTCACCATCGATAACCTCGAATGTATCTTTCTTGATGATCTTGATTGTCTCATTCGGATCGATATTCGTAAATCTCATGTTAGGGCCATCCCACAACAATTCTTTATTCAATCTTTGCAAACGAACAGCCAATACACCCATTACAACCATTTCATTGAACGGACCAGCCTCCAAGAAGTTAGACTTCGTCTGAACACGGCTGCCTGCGCTTTCCTTACAAGCACGGATCCAGTCTTGTTCGTGACCACCCTTCATAGCGTCTTTCACGCGGCGCAATGTTTGAGGAACGTTCGGTTTACGACCAGATAACAACCATGGGTTAACACCGTAGCAACCGCAGATCAATGTATCTTTCGTACCATGGAAGATACACAATCCACCACCTTCACCCATCAATTCCTTACCTTGAGGGAATCCTTCTGGACGATCCGGCATCATACCACCATCATACCAGTGAACTTCAACCTCCGGCATAGCTACCTTCGGCATATTATCACGAGCCGGGAATACCAACTTAACATGCTGAGCGTTAGGAGCACAGTCTTGTAATAACAATGTAGAAGAACCTTGAACTCTTGTCGGATAGCCTAAATTCAAGCCTTTGAATACCGGATGTAAGATGTGGCAAGCCATATCACCCAACGCACCTGTACCATAATCCCACCATCCGCGCCAGTTCCAAGGATGATATGTCTTATTAAACGGTCTCAATTTAGCAGGACCCGTAAACAAATCCCAATTCAATGTAGAAGGAATCTTATCAACTTTCTCAGGAGCGTTCAAACCTTGCGGCCAGATAGGACGGTTGGTAGCGCATTCTACTTTAGTAACCTCACCGATCTCACCATTCCAAATCCATTCACAGATCAAATCTACACCTTCAGCCAATGAAGAACCTTGGTTACCCATCTGAGTAGCTACGTCATACTTCTTAGCCAAGTTCGTAAGCAAACGGGACTCATAAACAGAGTGAGTCAACGGTTTCTGAGTGTATACGTGTTTGCCAAGCGTCATAGCGTCAGCCGTGATCATGGCATGAGTATGGTCGGCGGTAGCTACCAACACAGCGTCGATAGATTTACCCATCTCATCATACATCTTACGATAATCCCAGTATTTCTTAGCTTGAGGATGACGGTCGAATACCGGTTTCGCATACTTCCAGTCAATATCACAAAGAGCTACGATATTCTCGGTAGTCTCCATGTTCTTTAAGTTAGCGTTACCCATACCTCCGATACCTACACCGGCAATATTCAATTTATCAGTTGGAGCGATATGACCATGGGTTTTACCTAGGACCGCACTCGGAACAATAGTCAAAGCTGCTGCGGCAGCCGTACCTTTTTGAAGAAAAGATCTTCTAGTAATGTTTGACATAGTAATAATTTTTTATAGATTAGCACTTAACAATGATATTTCATGTGTCTTTACACCTTTACAGGCAACAAATTGTCGCAAATATAGCCAATGCTGTATTATTGACAAGATCAAAAGACCGCTTTCTTATTTAAAATAGTTTTTTTTAACAGACAGGATAGATCTTATTTATAATTTCATAAATATTATCTATAGGATTGGGGGTATTTTATTAACGCAGTTTGGATATATTTGTAAAAACATGAAAACATATTCATATTAACAACTGTTATCTTAAATGAGAACAACTATATGAAAAAAGAATCTGCATTCATACGAATATATCGCTTTTATCTGGAAGGATTCCGGGAGATGAAGCTGGGCAAGACTCTTTGGCTAATCATTCTAGTCAAATTGTTTATCATGTTTTTTATCCTGAGATTATTCTTCTTTCCTAATTATCTCGGGCAATTCGATAGCGATAGTGAGAAGGAGAACCACGTATCGAACGAACTCATACAACGGGCAATAAATCCTTAAAACATTAATAAATATGATTGAAAACATTGACACTTCATTGATCGATTGGTCGAGGGCCCAATTTGCCCTTACGGCCATGTATCATTGGCTCTTCGTGCCACTAACACTAGGACTTGGCGTTATCCAAGCTATTATGGAGACGATTTATTATCGGACAGGTAATGAGGCATGGAAAAAGACCGCCCAATTTTGGATGAAATTATTCGGTATCAATTTCGCTATCGGTGTCGCTACGGGATTGATCCTCGAGTTCGAGTTCGGAACCAACTGGTCTAACTATAGTTGGTTTGTCGGGGATATCTTCGGGGCACCTTTGGCTATCGAGGGAATTCTCGCCTTCTTTATGGAAGCTACCTTTATCGCTGTTATGTTTTTTGGTTGGGACAAGGTTAGCAAACGCTTCCATCTCGCCTCCACTTGGCTGACGATTATCGGCGCTACTCTTTCCGCTCTCTGGATCTTGATCGCTAACGCATGGATGCAATATCCGGTCGGTATGCATTTCAATCCGGATACGGTCCGTAACGAGATGTTCGATTTCTGGGCCGTAGCTTTATCGCCTGTCGCCATTAATAAGTTTTTCCATACGGTATTGTCCGGTTGGATCGTAGGCGCCTTGTTCGTACTAGGAATCAGCTGCTGGTATTTATTAAAGAAACGGAATACCGAATTCGCTTTGTCAAGTATCAAGGTCAGCGCTATATTCGGGTTGGTAGCCTCCATCCTTATTATCTGGACGGGTGATGGCTCCGCTTACCAAGTCGCTCAAAAGCAGCCGATGAAACTAGCCGCCATGGAAGGTCTTTATGAGGGTGGCAACGGAGTAGGACTCGTAGGTATCGGCATCTTAAATCCGGCAAAGACGAGTTATCTGGATAACCAGAACGCATTTATTTTTGACATTAAGTTCCCCAAACTCCTCTCCTTCTTAGCAGAACGTGACATCAACGCATACGTTCCGGGTATCGTAAACTTGATAGAGGGAGGCTATACGACCAATAAAGGAACGGTAGCGCTCTCCGCCAAAGAAAAAATAGAGAAAGGTAAAACCGCTATCAAAGCGTTAGCAGATTATCGTAAAGCGGTCAAAGATAAAGATACCGCAGCCGCCGAGCAATACAGGGTAACTTTGGAAGAGAATTTCCCCTATTTCGGATATGGTTATATTAAGGATCCGGCAGAGTTAATCCCACATGTAGGATTGACATTCTATTCTTTCCGTGTGATGGTGATCCTTGGTTGTTTCTTCATCTTACTATTCATTATTACGTTGATATGGGATAAAAAAGGGAAAATCGCTAATACACGTTGGTTGCAATACGTGGGCCTATGGTCTATACCTTTAGGATATATAGCGGGACAAGCCGGTTGGATCGTAGCGGAGGTAGGACGTCAGCCTTGGGCTATACAGGATATCTTGCCGACCAGCGCTTCGATATCCAAGTTAAACCCATCCTCGGTACAGACCACTTTCTACCTGTTCCTTATCTTATTCACGATCCTGCTGATCGCAGAGATCGGAATCATGGTTAAGGCCATCAAGAAAGGGCCGGAAGCTGCCGCCCACTAATTTTTAATTTTCAAATATCAATTCTTAAATAGAAAGTCCTATGGATAGTACATATATATTGTTACAACATTACTGGTGGTTTCTGGTATCTCTACTCGGAGCGCTATTAGTATTCCTTCTTTTTGTACAAGGAGGCCAATCTCTACTCTTCACTATCGGCAAGACGGAGATACAGCAAAAAATGTTATTGAACTCGACCGGGCGTAAGTGGGAGTTTACTTTCACTACGTTGGTCACTTTCGGAGGTGCTTTCTTCGCCTCTTTCCCTTTATTTTATTCCACAAGCTTCGGCGGAGCCTATTGGGTATGGATGCTGATCTTGCTTTGCTTCGTGATACAAGCTGTATCTTACGAGTATCAAGCGAAAAAAGGCAACTTACTCGGGAAAAAGACGTATCAAGTATTTCTTATGATCAATGGTATAGCAGGTCCGATCTTACTCGGAACCGCTGTAGCGACCTTCTTTAACGGCGCCGAATTTATTGTTAACAAAGAACAGTTGACTGATGTAGCCATGCCCGTCATTTCCACGTGGGCCAATCCTTGGCATGGATTAGAGGCGGCTTTGGTATTTTGGAATTTGTGCCTAGGACTGGCAGTTTTCTTCTTGGCACGAGCTCTGGCCCTACTCTATTTTATCAACAATATCGATGATCCGGAGATTGTCGCTAAAAGCCGGAAACAATTGATACCGGAGACAATCTTGTTCCTCGTCTTTTTCTTGACATTCTTGATCCGTTTATTGTTGGTGGACGGTTTTGCCGTAAATCCGGATACCGGAGAAGTATTTATGCAACCGTATAAGTATTTTATGAACCTGATCGAGATGCCAATCGTGTTAGCCGTATTATTGATTGGCGTGGTTGGCGTGCTATTCGGCATAGGGAAAACGATATTCTCGAAGACTTGGAGAAAAGGCATCTGGTTCGCGGGAGCAGGGACTGTCTTGACCGTATTAGCTTTATTACTTTGCGCAGGATGGAATAATACGGCTTACTACCCATCTTTGGCGGATCTACAAAGTTCATTGACGATCCAGAATAGTTGCTCAAGCCCATTCACGTTGAAAGTAATGAGCTATGTATCTATTCTCGTCCCATTCGTATTAGCCTACATTTTCTATGCTTGGAGAGCGCTTGATCTACATAAGATCAATAGTAAGGAAATGCAAGAAGGAGGTCATACCTATTAAATAATGTGCAAATTAAATAATATGCTAATGTGCCAATATGCCAATGTGCCAGTGAGAATGCAAGTGATAGTATCTTAATTGACACATTAGCATATTGGCATATTGCTACATTGGCACATTAATTTATTGCCTTTGGAAGTCCGCCTCTTTTGTCCACTTAGGCATCTCATCATTGTTGGCGATGACTAAACCGATACTAAACATTAAGTTCATATCTTCCATAGCCCCATCAAAATCCCACCAAGATTCATCATACTCATCATTCGGTTGGTGATACCGGTAAACTTTCGGTTTAGCCTCATGGCGTGCTTTATCCACGTAATCCTTACCGCCACCAACTAAAATCGTAGGTACGCCTTTTTTCACGAAATTAAAATGATCGGAACGGAAATAACCACCCGCAGGATCTTCGGTGATAACCTTCACGGTCCGCCCTTGTGCCGAGGCCATAGCGATCACCAAGGCATCTGTATCCGTCTTGCCCGCTGCCCGGAGAGAAACATCATGGGTACGCTCACGCGGAGCAGTGCCGTCAAAATTCAAGTTAATAGCTGTTTTAGATAACGGGAACAAAGGATGCTCACAATAGTACTGAGAACCTAATAAGCCACATTCCTCGGAAGTCACCGCCACGAATACGATAGAGCGACGAGGACGAACAGGCAATGATTGATATTTCTTAGCTAATAGCATTAAGGTAGCCACACCCGAAGCATTATCACTAGCGCCATTATAGATACTATCCCCATCTATCGGAGTACCGATCCCAAAATGATCCCAATGAGCGGTAAAAACCAAGTATTCATCTTTCAAGTCCGTGCCCGGTAAAACAGCCGCCACATTATGAGACTCGCCTACGGTCATCTTTACATTTAATATAACCTTACTCTTCGCCTTCATCGTAAAACTCTTGAAACCCGGTTTCTTCGCCGCGGCAATCGTCTCATCAAAATTCAATCCGCTAAGGGCGAACATTTTCTTGCAAGCCTCCTCCGAGAGCCATCCCTTCATGCCCAAAGCTTCCGCATTCATTGTCTCCGAGCAAAGAGCGATATTTGTCTGCACGTGAGAAGCCTGACAGACCTTCCAACCATACGAAGCGGCCGCCTCGTTATGAAGAACCAATAAACCTGCAGCACCTTGGCGTTGCGCCTCCTCGAACTTATAAGTCCAACGACCATAATAGGTCATGTTCTTTCCGCGAAACAAAGACGTATCATAAAAACCGGGATCATTCACCATAGCGATAACGATTTTCCCCTTCACGTCTACATTCGCATAATCGTTCCAACCATATTCCGGCGCATTAATACCAAACCCACAGAACACATAATCCGTAGTAGGAATAACTACCTTTTCAGTCCCCCGGTTCGTCCAAACGACAATATCATCCGAGAACTTCAAATCCATAGAGCCTTTCGCGCATTTCACCGTGATCTTATTCTTTACCGGACGGGTAAAAGTAGATATTTCCTTCACCGGCTGGAAATAACTATCGCCATTAGCAGGCTGAAGACCTAGTTTCTTAAATTCATCAGCGATGTAATGGATTGTTTTCGTCTCATACTCGGTCAAAGGCTTACGCCCTCCGAACTCATCCGAGCCTAAAGTCTTTACTCGTTCCTTGAAAAAAGCCAAATCTTCCTCATAACTCTGGGCCATAACAGATACGCCCATAGCGAGCATCAGAAGAAAAACAGAGATAAAATTCTTGTTCATAATCGTAGATTGTTAAATGACATAATTTATTAGATATAGGTATTTAGATTTCAAATTAACAATAAAAAAAGGAAACGGCGAAGCTCACGCTTGGCCGTTTCTACATTTAACCGTTTTAAACAAAAAGAAAAAGTTAGTTAAGGCTTAGAAAAAAATATCTTAAGTCTATTTACCGACTGTATATTCGCTTTCCCGAAGGACAGCAAACAAATATATGGAATCCACCTCATCCTGCATACATTACACTTTGTTTTTTTGTTATTTTTCACAGAACAGAAATGCTTTTGTATTATCTTTGCACTCAATTATTCCCATAGACAACAAATGGCTGATTTTGATATAAACATATTGGGATGCGGTTCCGCATTGCCCACGACACGCCATCTGGCGACTTCTCAAATAGTAGATTTACGAGATAAACTATACATGATCGACTGCGGGGAAGGCACGCAAGTGCAAATGCGTCGTATGCGTATAAAATTCAGCCGTTTAAATCATATCTTCATCTCCCACCTACACGGAGATCATTGCTTCGGGCTACCGGGATTGATCTCTACATTAGGTATGCTGGGGCGTAATGGAGAACTTGTTATTCATGGGCCGAAAGACATCGAGAGCTATATGCGTCCGGTACTTGATATCTTTTGCAAAGGGTTGCCTTATGAGATCCGTTTTAACTTAATCGACCCGACAACTCATTCGTTGGTTATGGAAGATCGCTCCTTAAGCGTTTATTCCATTCCGTTAAAGCACCGTATACCCTGTTGTGGCTATTTATTCGCCGAGAAAGCCAAAGAAGCGCATATCATCCGGGAGATGACGGATTTCTATCAAGTTCCCGTCCGTATGATGCAAGAGATCAAAAGGGGCGCTGATTTCGTCACCCCGGAAGGAGAGGTAATCCCGAATGCCCGCTTAACCCGCCCTGCCGTCGCTCCCAAACGGTATGCTTATTGCTCGGATACAGCTTTTCACCCATCTATAATCCCCATCATTGAAGGGGTGGATTTATTATACCACGAGGCGACTTTCGCTGAATGTGACGCCGCACGTGCGAAAGAGACCTTCCACTCTACCGCCCGCCAAGCGGCCGAGATTGCTTATAAAGCCCAAGTGAAGCGATTGGTTATCGGTCATTACTCGGCTCGTTACGAGGATATGGCACCGTTAAAGAAAGAAGCAGACAAGATATTTCCCGGCACGATCTTAGGAGAGGAAGGTATGAGGCTTAGCGTATAATCATACATCCGTTTTACGAAATAAAGCTAATTACTTTCTAATATGCAGAAAACTTTCTACATTTGTACGAATTTAGGGACAAGTAAATGAAGCTTATACATATCATCGCTTTGGCACTTGCATTCTCCGCAAGTTATCCGGTTTACGCGCAAGCTAATAAATCGGGAGTCAAGACATTTGCTTCTAGGCAAGAAGATCCCTCTCCTATCGAAATCACGGCCTACGAGAATCGCATCAAGGTAGAGAACGCTCCTGTCGGGAGTATCTTGGAAATCTACAGTGTCGTAGGCATCAAGGTGAAAGAAATCGAAGTCAAGCAGTCCACCGCCGAATATGTCGTAGATATCGCAAAGGGATATTATATCATCCGCATTGGCGATACGGTACGCAAGGTGGCGATACGGTAAATAAAAGCCCCATAGGATAATCCTACGGGGCTTGTTTTTTGATCCGCTTTCTCTTCTCACGAGGATACCTGCGGAAGAACTTTTAATTACTTTAGTATTAATATGCCACGTGTTCACCCGTCACGGGATACTTCTTTATTGCGGCATAGTTATTTAATTATATATCACATAAAGGCGGGTTTCCCCGCCTCTATTATTTTAAGCGATACGGCTTATCTTATTTAACAACTGTCTTAACAGCTTCCTCACCGTCAACAGCTACAGCTATGATACCAGCAGGTACGGAAATTGTAGCGTTATCGGATGTAAGAACTGTTTCTGCGACAACCTTACCTAAGATGTTAGTGATCACTACGGACTTACCGGCAGCGCCTTGGATAGTAACCTTACCAGCCTCTCCAATTACAGAGATAGCAGATGTACCTTCCGCAACATTTCCGTTGGATGTCGGGTGTAATTCTGTAGCAGCAACGTTAAACAAGTGAGCGTCATCCTTAGCCGGAGACCAAACTAAAACATTATTGATTACTTTCAAGAAATATGAACGATTATAGAACTGTTGTTCCTCTTCGTCATTCTGTCCATTGAATGCTTTAATCGTATTCTCAACAATCAAATTAGTAGTACCATCCGTAGCGGCAGTTGTCATGAAAGCCATGGCAGCCGGATTGATACTCATATCTTTCAAGGTATCCGCAGCTGTCGGTTCCTCACGAGCGATAGTCAAAGAATCCGCACCATAAACCTTAGCCTTAACGAAAGCAGCCTTAGCATAAGACATATAGTCATGATCCTTGAATGTATATTTGCTAGCCTCTTTGGCCTCTTCCCAACCATTTTCATCAGCAACAAATACAGAATCATACGGATTTACCAGATAATTCATATAACCAGCTTCGCGATCCGCAGCAGAAAGGCCATTACCTGTAGTCACATAATACAATGGTTTAGCGATATCTTTCACACAAGCTGTATCAATCCATAAACCGAACAAGCTATCAATATACGGAGTTTGTTCTGCAGTCTTAACCTCAGCGAACAAAGTAGCAGGATTCATAGAAAGAGCCTTGCCGTCACCTTCCGAAGAAGATAACATCATGTGATGAGCATCACCCAAATTAGCGTAAGTAGGTGCCGGAGCAGCTACCAAATTGAAATAGTTCACTACCTCATCGCTAGACTGATTCAAATATTCCAATTCCGCCGTTTTCACGTTGAATGACATTCTATAGCTATTCGTTGTCATCAAATATTCGCCTTCTTCTTCACCAGCAATGAATGTAAACCATTTTGCAGTACGATAAGAAGCACCCTCTACTTGGCCTCCGAATGTCTGCTTTGTATATTTCAACTTTCCATAATCAGAATAAATATACCACTCATCACCATCTTTAAACCAATATCCCATATCATTCGTCAAATACTTATCGCCATATTGCTCTTTCAATTGATAACTAGCAGCAGATAATGTATCTTTCAAAGACTGAGCACCACCATTATTATAATAAGGAAGACCATTTTCATAACTCGGCTGTACTAACTTGAACAATGTAGCATTCTCTATATCGGTAGATTGAATCTGGATCAAGGAGTCTTTCGCATAAGCATATAAGTTCTCTACTCCCGGAGTCTTAGAGATCAAGTTCAAAGCGAAAGCCTCATTTCCGATTTCTTCCGGAGTGAAATATTTATAACCCAAGAAACGATCCTTAGCCTCGGTAACTTCTTTAGCATAGATAAACTCAATTGTATCTTTACCATTGAATGTAAATACGTTATCAGAGATCTTATAGATTTCCTCATAAACAGCAGTCTTACCTGTAGCTCCAGCATTCAATGTATATCCGTTAATATTAGCACTGCCTTGGTTACGGCTAACTACCGCATATTTACCATCCTTCTCAGCTACCATATATTGGCCAGCACGTTTGAAGTTTGAGACAGCGTCAATACGAGCAGATGTAGTAATACCATAATACTTATTGTAATTCTCATTCTTTGCCGTACCATTCGCTTTATGCGTATTCTTATCCTTCAAGAAATAAACACCTGCGCCATTAGGTAAGCTGGCAGGAGTCCCTACCTTTTGAGTAAACGTCAAAGAATTACCGTAATTTTGACTGATTCCATCAGTTTTCAAAGAACTGACGGTTAACACTTTTGAAGTTCCAACTTGGGCATAAACCAACTTCACATTTTCACCATTCAACACTTTCGCAAATTTACCATCTGCACCAAACTTAGGAGAATCTTTCACATAAAGAGTTAGCTTATCATTCTTCAACGTGCGAACAACCTTGAACTGTTGGAGATCAGCATTTGATACAGAATGAATCGCACTTGCCTCATAAGTTGAGTCCGCAACCAATTTAACACCAAACTCATTCACTTGATTATGGATGACTGTACGTGCCGTATCGAGACCGATGAAGAAATCTTTTTTACCAACGACAGCGAAAGTAACGAATTCCGAACCTTCCACTTGAGTCGCCTTAATTTCCGTATCCTTGAAAGGATTACCCTCCAATGCCTCACTTGCTACCAACTCAAAGACAGAGAATGTTGATATTTCATTTGCTTTCAACACCTTAGCACCTGCATCTATAATTTGGAACGCAACAGCAGATGTACCACTCTTTACGGCTAAATCCGTAGTTCCACCCAAAGCCAATGACTCAGAAGCGGAAACGGCAGTTTTGATAGTATAACCATTTGTCTCATCGCCAGTCAAAAGCCATTGATTCACGCCATCCATCACTTTAGGAGTCGCATTCTTGTCCTTCTTAAAAGACAAAGCCACACCTGTCTTAGACGTAATCTTGTACAATTGTTTTTGATCAGCAGAATAATCGGACTTTACGATTGTCCACATAGGCGCTTTAGTCACATCAGACTCATAGATAATAGAGTCGGCCTTTTCATCAGCTGTTTTTGTGATAGCCAAATAATTACTACCACTCTTCAAGTAGAAGTAATCACCCGCTGTTTTAACCGCATCAGCAATTGTTATCGAAGTTTCTGCGGCATTTACCCCAAAAGCACTCAACAACAAGCCCAAAGCTAGAGTAGAAAACTTTTTGTTCATAATTCTAAAATTAATATTAATACTAGTGTTTATTAAGATAATCAAGCTCTTATAATATCCCATCGTTCGCATTTCCGCATAAAAACGGTTAGTCTAAACGATCGTTTTTAACAGTCGTTTTTCCACCCTAATTTATTATCATCATTATATTAATGTACACATGTACATTAAATATATTAACATATTAAGAATTGATTCACAACAAATGACATTCTGACATTTTGCATATTAAACTCACGGAGAATCAAGTTTTGCGGAGAATGTACAGTCTATTCTTAAATATGCGATAAAAAAACAGCAATCCACTAGCTGACAGACAGATGACAGAAAAATAGCCTTTCATTCTAGCGAAATTAATTCATCATAATTCATATCTCATCCAGTATTGGGGCATTTTGTGGGGTTACAACAGGGCTATAACAGCGCTAGAATACCCATTCACGACTACCTATAACCTTATTCTTGACTACTCACGATGCCCAACGACACTAACGGCGTTGTCCGACACCACTCGTCGCGCAGCCTTTCGGTACCTATCGCGCATGGATAACTGGCTTTTCGTATGAAAAAGTGCCCTTTATTACCATCCCTTAGCCGCTAGATGGAGAACCTAACGAAAAGCAACCGTCACAATATACGGCATATATCAAGCAAAAAGCCAACAAAACACCCATTCACATGACAGACAGATCTTCCAAGACCACTCCTATAACGACCGCATCATACCCCTCTGAAAACACGTACGTCTTTTTACAAAAACATGTACGTGCTTCCGAAAAAAGACGTACGTGTTTTTTTAAAGCCTAAATGAATGCCCCATATAATAAAAATCGTATCTTTATCGCCAAAGATGGAAAAGAGCCATCTATATCCTATTAATCACTAAAACCTATAAACACTATGGGAAAATTTATCAACCCCTTCACCGATTTCGGCTTCAAGCACATATTCGGTAGGGAAATGGACAAGGACATTTTAATCGAGTTCCTGAATGACCTCCTCGAAGGGGAGCATACGATCACGGACCTGAGGATCATGAACAATGAGCGATTGCCCGAGACAGAGCAAGGAAGGAAAGTCATCTTCGATATCCATTGCGAGACCGACAAGGGCGAACGGATCATAATCGAGATGCAGAACAGGGAACAGCCCCACTTCAAGGACAGGGCCTTATACTACCTCTCGCACT
>NZ_QTMJ01000002.1:284700-378720 GCF_003635485.1 Parabacteroides sp. AF19-14
ATACTACCTCTCGCACTCGGTGGTGGAACAGGGTATAAAGGGAACATGGGACTATGAGCTGGCGGCCGTTTACGGAGTATTCTTCTTGAACTTCACGCTCGACGAAGAGAACGGGTCAGACCAAAACGGGAAGGAGGGAAAATTCCGAAGGGACATCATATTGGCGGACCGGGAGAACGGACAGGTATTCAACCCCAAGTTCCGCCAAATCTATATTGAGCTTCCTCGATTCAATAAAGAGGAGGAAGAATGCGAGACAGATTTTGAACGTTGGATTTATGTACTAAAGCATATGGACACATTAGACAGAATGCCATTCAAGGCACGCAAGGCCATATTCGAGCGGTTGGAACGCATCGGATCCATGGCGAACCTCACCCCCAAACAACGAGCGCAGTACGAGGCGGAGTGGAAGATGTATAATGATTATTATAACACCTTGGACTTCGCCGTCGAGAAAGGCATGAAAAAAGGGATGGAAGAAGGCATGGAAAAAGGACTGCAAAAAGGAAAAGAATCTACGGCACGTAATATGAAAGCCGAGGGAATAACCCCTCTTATCATCCAAAAATGCACCGGCCTTTCCCTTGAGGAAATAGAGCGACTATAAAACAAAATTCCTTCAGCCTCCATCCGTTTTTAACGTATAGTTATCAATGGGAGAGACTGAAGGGATTTTTTATATTTATAAACGATCTAAAAGCTACTCCTCACGCTGCTTCTTCCATTCCTCCGCACACTCTTCCAAGGCCTTATACCAAGCCTGGCCGAACTTACGGATCAAGGGTTCCTTGAGGAACTTATAAACCGGCAATCGCTCTTTCTTTCCTAAGATCTCCGCTGCCTTACAAACGCTCCAGCGATGATAGTTCACGGCCTTGAAATCCCGATACTGAGTGACACGTATCGGGTAAAGATGGCAAGAAACAGGCTTATAGAAATCCGTCTTACCTTCCCGGTATGCTTTCTCAATAGCGCATTTACAAGTACCATCGGCGTCGTAACAGGTAAAGACACAATCTTTGCCGTTCACGATAGAGGTAACCGTATCGCCTTCCTCATCGATATAAGCTACGCCTTGCTTATTAATGACCTCTTGAGCTTTCGGGGATAAATCATCCCAGATAATGGGCAATACTTTCTGGAGCTTCGCCAACTCCGAATCCTCTAATGGAGCGCCGGAATCTCCTTCCACGCAGCACTCCCCCTTACATTTGGAAAGATCACATAAAAAATAACGCTCGATAACGTCAAGACTTACTAAAGTGTCATCTATCTGGATCATAAGATGCGCCTAGCTCTTATTTAATCAATGACTTGCCAGTCATCTCCTTCGGCTGTTTCAAGCCCAAGATGTGAAGGATTGAAGGAGCCACATCAGCCAAGATACCATCCTCTACTTTAGCGTCCTTGTTGGCTGTCACATAAACGAATGGAACAGGGTTCAAGGAGTGAGCCGTATTCGGAGTGCCATCCTCGTTCAAGGCGTGATCTGCGTTACCATGGTCAGCGATGATGATTACCTCATAGTCGTTGGCTTTAGCGGCCTCAACCGTATCGTGCAAGCAAGCGTCGATCGTTACGACCGCTTTCTCGATCGCTTTGTAGACACCCGTATGGCCTACCATATCACCGTTGGCGTAGTTCACTACGATGAAATCGAATTTCTTCGTATTGATAGCGTCCACCAATTTATCTTTCACCTCGAAAGCGCTCATTTCCGGTTTTAAGTCGTAAGTAGCCACTTTAGGAGAAGGGACCAAGATACGCTCCTCGCTATCGAACGGAGTCTCGCGGCCACCGTTGAAGAAGAAAGTCACGTGAGCGTATTTCTCTGTCTCGGCGATATGCAACTGAGTCTTACCTACGTTTGCCAAGAATTCACCCAGCGTATTATTTACGTTCTCTTTGTCGAACAAGATATGAACACCCTTGAAGCTAGCGTCATACGGAGTCATACAGAAATATTGCAAGCCCGGGATCGTATGCATACCGGCCTCCGGCATATCTTGCTGAGTCAATACAACCGTAAGCTCTTTCGCACGGTCGTTACGATAGTTGAAGAAGATCACGACATCGCCTTCCTCGATAACAGCAATCGGCTTTCCGTTCTCAACGTGAACGATCGGCTTGATGAACTCGTCCGTTACACCCTCGGCGTACGACTCTTCCATCGCTTTTACCATGCACTCGGCTTGCTTACCCTTACCTTCGACCAATAAATCGTAAGCCTCTTTCACACGTTCCCAACGTTTGTCGCGGTCCATAGCGTAATAACGTCCGATGATAGAAGCGATCTTACCGCCGGTAGTCTTCAGATGATTCTCCAACGTCTCGATAAAACCTTTACCACTCTTCGGGTCCGTATCACGGCCATCCATGAAGCAATGTACATAAGCCTTGCTGATTCCGTATTCCTTGGCGATATCCGTCAGTTTCATTAAATGCTCCAAAGAGCTATGTACACCACCATCGGAAACCAAGCCCATGAAGTGGATCTGCTTATTATTCTCTTTCGCATAGCCATAAGCACGTTTGATCTCCGGGTTCTCCATGATCGTATTCTCGCGGCAAGCGATGTTGATCTTCACCAAATCTTGGTAAACGATACGGCCAGCACCGATGTTCAAGTGGCCCACCTCAGAGTTACCCATTTGTCCGTCAGGCAAACCAACGTTCTCGCCAGAAGCCTGTAACTGTGAGGCTGGATAAGTTTTCAATAACTCGTCCCAATATGGAGTCGGCGTGTTAAAGATCACGTCGTCTTTACCTTTGTCACCAATTCCCCAACCATCACAGATAATTAAAAGTGCTTTTTTGCTCATGATTGCTAATTTATTATATTGATTATGTTTTTAACCTTTACGATCGCGAAGATAATCAATTCCATCGTATTATTGTTTCTCTCAATGTATTACTTTTGTGGCAGGAATGGAAAAGAATATACAAGACAAGGATTTGGGAGTCATAACGCTCCGTACCACTCCCCGGGCCACTCGATACACGCTCAAGATATCAAAAGGAAAGATAACCGCCACGATGCCACCCGGGGGAGACGAGAAACGTATGATCGCTTTTATCATGGAGAACAAGGCCCGGCTGGTAAAAGCGCTCCAGAAGCATCCGGCCCGGCCCCTGCTCGACGAAAGATCGGAGTTACAGGCTACGACATTCCGCTTGCATATCTTCCGCACCGAGCGAAGTAATTTCTACATGAGATTGGAGGATGGGGTACTGTATATCGCTTGTCCGAATGAGACTCGTTTCGAGGAGGAAGAGGTGCAATCCTTACTGAAATCCATGCTGGAGAAGGCGCTCCGCCACGAGGCGAAACGGTTGTTGCCGGAACGTATCACGCTATTGGCAAGGCAACATGGATTTATGTTGACCGGGGTGAAAATCAATAATAGCAAAACGCATTGGGGAAGTTGTACAGTAAAGAAGAGCATTAACCTCTCGCAATCATTAATGCTTCTTCCTTGGCATTTGGTGGATTATGTATTATTGCATGAGCTTTGCCATACGATAGAGATGAACCATAGCGAAAGGTTCTGGAAACTGATGGATAAGGTGACGGACAATCAAGCGATTCGTTTACGAAATGAGTTGAAAAGTTATCATATGTTGTAGAGACGGAGCACGCTCCGTCTCTACAACCGGGTGAATTGTCAGAAATTGGCTCCTACTTGCAGAATGAAAGTCCGAGGTGCGCCGACATCCATCGGACGGGCGCTATAGCGCTTGTTTAAGAGGTTGTTCACCAGTCCTTGTACATGGATATTCTTCGTCACTTTCATCCCGACACGCATATCCATGACGAAATATCCTTTATTGTTCTCTGCCCAATAATCATGTAAGTTTCCGAATAGCATCGAACGCATATAATCCATCAGGTTAGGCTCCGCTTTCGTACGCTCATCGACCATAAAATAATCGACCGCCAATGTCTTGCTTTTCCATGACATATTCGTTCCGATATTAAACCGTTTCCATTCCAGATCGAATACCCCCTTTACGGAATGTTTCTGGCGATATTTTAAATACTTGCTGTCATTGGATTTCGAACGCATCGCCATTAAGTCATCATTCGCTTCCTCCTCCGCGTTCCGTGAATCCACGTCCATATCGATCGGATTCGTATAAACATACCCCAAAGTATATGCCAGACGAGTATCACGGTTAAACTCATACACACCCGAGGTAGACAAATCTACCCCATAAATCTCCGCCCGGCCTACGTTCGTGAACTGAGCGCCGATTCCTAAGCCGTCGCCGCTAGAGAACGCATTAAACAACTTGGAAAGCCCATCGATATAATCGAAGGTCTTATTATTAAACAGGCCGAAACGGAACTCGATCATATCCTTGTAACGGGTATAAAAGCCGGCCACATCGACAAAGCCCTTCAAATTGCCGAACTTATAACCTTGCTTGAAACCAAGTTCGGCATTATAACCTTGCTCCGCTTTCAATTCAGCGTTCGGGAAAGCTCCCACACCTCCGATATCCTTCAGGATAAACTTCTCCGTAACGGATGGATAACGGTATCCCTGTCCGAAAGATGCCCGGATAAAACTATACTCACCCAACTCATAATTCAAGCCTCCACGGAAAACAGGTTTTACCGGAACCTTCGCCCCGAAAATCTTCGTCTCCGCTTCCCTGTAGAAATCATCGACCCGGTAATACTCCAGACGAACACCGACCGAGACGTTCAAACGATCGATAAATTTATGATCATATTGCAGGAAGGTAGCCACATTATCGCTACTATGTTGCCCGGTCACTTTCGAATCCGCATGAATACGCTCATAAGTACCTCCAACCGTGAGTTGTGAATGATCGAACTTCTTGCTGAATTGGTAATCCAGATTATAGGAATAAGTATGATCCGTAGCCTCCGGCGCCTTTTTCTCCACCGGCTTCATGGCATCTACCAACCAAGCCCCTACGTTATTCTTATCGGGTAGCGGAGTACGTCCCATCACCCAAGAAATCAAGTCCATATAATCCGCCGAGGTAGCTGTCGGGAAAAAATGATTTCCTAGCTTGCCCAATTCACCCATCAATCCGCTCACCTTCCCGTTCATCACCTCCGGCAAATACGGTAAGAAGGTCGGCAATAACTCGGTTTGCCAGTTTTGCGCCATATTGATAATCTCCGGAACAGATGAGATATCAAAACCCATATTATTCGTTATGTCAAAAAGAGACTTATCCGTGGTATGCGTGATGATACGGCTTCCCCGATGGAAGAAACGCCCCTTGAAACGATGAGTCGTCCCTTTTTCCGAATTCGTATAATTCAAGAAGGGATCTATATAAAATGTATTCTCACGGCGTCCCATATTCGCCAGCGGAGATTGAATATAGGGTTCCTCCGGAGAACGCCAGATAAAGAAACCTGTATAATCGTTATACAAGTAATTCACGTTCACACCATAGTTCAACCCTTGTACCCGGGGATCGTGATACGTAAGATTCCCACCGACCCGGACACGGCGGTTGTAATTATCCTGCCGATACCCGTCGTCCAAGAATGTATTAGCCCCCACTGTCAAATCAAAATTCTTGATCCTACGGGAATGAGAGAGATCCAAGCCTCCATATAAAGGCGTCCCGTCTTGGCGTGGCTTCCCATACAATCCTCCTTGTACGTTCACCTGTGTTACCGGATCTAATCCGGGGCGTTTCGTTTTCACATGGATCAGACCATTCAACGCAGAAGAGCCATATAATACGGAAGAGGCCCCTTTCAGTACCTCTACTTGATCGACGTTCTCCATCGGGATCATATTCCAGTTTATTTCGCCGGAACCCGGAGTTAGCACCGACATTCCGTCCACCAGAATCAAGCAACGGCTACCCACGCCATAGGTCCATCCCGTACCACCGCGTACGGAAGGTTGCCGGTCCGTTACGTCCACACCGGAGATATTCTTCAGTACATCCGTTAAATCTTTCGGAGACTGACGAGTGATATCTTTCGCTTTCAATAATTCCATAGAGACGGTGATATCGCTTAGCTTTTGCTCATAACGCCCGACGCTCACGACGACCTCGTCCATCATGTTTGAGTTTGTTCGTAAGGATACGTCACGTGTCAAGAACTCTCCCGGATCTACTTTCACGGGAACGCTCAACGTTTCATATCCCAGATAGCTAAAAGTCAATACAGCGTCCCCATCCGTCACTTTCAGCTCATAATAACCGTTTATATCAGACACAGTTCCTCTCGTACCCCCTTTGTCCTTATAAAAAACGTTTACCCCGGCTAAAGCTTCCTTGCTCTCCGCATCCTTAATATACCCTTTCACGTCTTGGCCGAAAGAGGCTTGAGTTATCAAGAGAAGAAATAATATCAATTTGTAAGTATTCTTCATATCCAAATTATATTTCGCACAAATATAAAGGTTTATTCCATACCGCTAGACAGGTATTTAAAAACAGACCAAGAAGTCCTGTAAATAGACTATACTCTTTTTATTGCGCTAAGGAGAACCGTAAACTAATACCATAGTTTGAGTTCGAAGTCGGGTAAGATGAGGTGGACACGATCGGCTCATTGATCTGTAAATCATAGAAAGCTCTCAATGTCAAGGCACGACTTAATCCGTAATCCGCAGAGAACTGGATGGTCTTGGCGATATTCCCGCTGGTAGCCTGCGTAAACTGATCCTCTATCTTACGGATCAACGATTGCATTTTACGGTAAGAGAAATCTAAGCGGATCGTAAGATCATTACTGAAGTCCCGTGTCTTTTTCATTTTCAACACCTTGTTAAACTCAGTCAACTTATATCCTACTCCTATCACGAATTCGTTGGAAAGCGCTTCCACCAATTGGTAAGAGGAAATATTCAGGCTTAAGTTACGAGTCTTGCGCAACTCAAACTTACCGGTTATATTATTCAATAAAGTAGCGTCTACACCAAACAACGGGCTGAATCCTTCCGTGATACTCACGGCCGCTATATCATAAGGAGACGATGGCGTAGGATTACCGGTTTGGATATCACGGATATATCCCAAACCATCCTGCCCGGCATCTACCCAATCCAAGAAGGAGGAAAACGCACCTACGCTATAGGAACAACGATATTGATGACTTAACATCATACTCTTAAAGTATTTGCGGATAACCGGTATACGGATCAAGCCATCATACGTAACACGCCAGTTCGGTAGCAGGCTCTTAACAGACGGGAAGGCTGACAAGCCTACCTTATTCGGGTCCTTACCCGTATAAGCCGCCAAGAAAGCAGGTACCAATACCTCCATGGAATTCAGGCTTACGCCTCCCCCTACGGCTGGATCATAAGGTTTTCCCGCTAAAGCATGCCCCGCCATAAAACCGGAACTCGGATAAACCGTACCGGAATATGTATCCGCCAAGCGCTGGGCGATCACGCTACGGTGAGCGATAAATTTATCGAACGCTTTCGAGGAATAACCGTTATTAGCGTTTCCGCTACCGCCGAAAGCGCTACCCAAGGCAATCGTCGTCATCGTGAAGCTACCTCCCATCTGCTCGGGCATACCGTCTTGCATATAATAGATATCGGTACTACGGGTATCTACCCGGTTTGCGTTCAAATCAATCTTCAAGCCGGCTATAGGTTCTAGATTCGCACGGATCGTAAGATTCTTCGCACTATTGATCATGGCGGGCGTCGTCATATTCTCATTCTTTACCAACCAGCCCCGCTCGTCCGCCTCGTCGATAAAGCTCCTTCTTACCGCTCCAAAGGCAAAACCGAGTCCCGGAGCCAAAGTTCCTGTACGCCGTTGCCCGAACATATCGCCCACCTCCGGGGCGTAACCGCTCAACATCATACCGTCTATCAACGAGTACTGCACGTTTACCCGGCGCAGCATCATCAAGAAACGACTGCCATATTCCGCTACTTTCGTCAAGGTTCCTTCCAAAGGTTGCGGGCCGGGCACGATCGTCAACTTCAAATGAGCCGTATCTTTATTCAAGATCATGACTTGAGCGTAATTGATCGGCTTATATTTAATTGAATAGACCTTCCCATCCGCTCCACGTGCCGTGATACGAACCTTCTTCGTAAACATTCCATGCTGCACGATCGTTCCACTATCCGGGCTCAATTGGATCTCTTTCTCTAGTTTCACCTCTTTCTTCTTTTTCTCCGGTTGACGAGCGCTTACCCGGGAAGAGGCCATAAATTTCTGGTTGATCTTCTTCAGATATTTATTCTTATTGTACAATGACTGCAAATTGAAACTACCCTGCCAGTCAAATTGACGTTGGTTCTTTATTATATTACCCTGTTCCAACTCAATACTAGCGACATTGGCTCCACGATCCCAGTTGTACGTGGCATTATAAGTCAATGAGCTATTTACCCAGTCTAATGCCGGTATGAATTGCAATGGCATATTCCAAGTGACATTAAACGTTTGGTCATATTTCAAAGGAGTACCCAAATCACGGATACTTTGCTTCACGGAATCCTTCCATACCTGATAATCATCCGGATTCAATTTCTTATTCACTTGAACATTCGGTTCCTCGATGCGGGCATTCGTACCGGAAGTAAACGTCATGCTCAGATTATTCGTAAAGTCCCAACGCAAACTGAAGGCACGGTCCCACAAGAAATTGTGACTGAATGAGAGCAACTGGTTACCTCCATCCGTAGAACTTGTCAAATCCCTTAGCTTAATCTCATAGTAATTCCGCATCATCGCCGTCTGGAAACTAATATTCGACGGAACGTAATTCAGTCCGAATTGCTTGATATATTTCGTATACCCATTATTCTTCTTCAACTTCTCGAAGGGTCGGAACGGTTTCACGTAAGGCGTATAATTATAAGCGAAATTACCCCGGTAATCCTTGGTTGTCTCATATTCGGTCTCCGGATTCTTCTTACTGTTCTGGCTATAAGAGTAACCTAACGAGAAGTTGGCCGGATCATACGGCATCGGGTTCTTGCTACGGATATCTACCTTTACGTTATTGAAAGAGACACTCTTAATAGTGGTCTGATCCAAAGAATAACTCTTGATGGAGTCTTTCTCGGCTTGGGTCTCTACCGCATCCAAAGCGTCCGAAAGCTTAATATCCTCATTCAACGGATCATACTCAGGAGTTGTAGTCTCTTTCGAATAAGCATAGTAAAAAGGTATGCTAACCTTTGCTTTCTCAGGGAACAACTTACCCAACTCAATCGAGGTCGCCACACTATATTGCGAATAATCATCCATCCGACGTTCGGCCAGCGACTGATCCAACGCACCGAAACCAGCGGTTTCCATTCGTCCACTTACATTGACCGTACCCAAATCGGATAAAGCGACGTTCAGATTCGCATTAGCGGCCCAACCTCCTTTCTCGTCGAAATCGGTCATACGAAGTTCGTTTACCCAGACCTCACCGCTCTTGATATCACCCGTATTATTACGTACGCCGATCATGATCACTTTCACCTCCGCTAAGCTAGGGTTACCGATGATACTGATTTTATTACGCGTATTATCCGGATCATTTTTCGAATAAACCTTTTGGTAGCTTATATTTCCCTGTCCTTGACGTTTCAATTTATTTCGCTCCAACTTCAAGTCGGTTAGAGTCTCCAGTTTAAAATTCAAGGTATTATTTAAAGGCCATACTTTTTCTTGATCCGCACTATTGTTCGTATTATAAAGAATAGTACTATGGGGAGTCAGATCCAAAGGCACCTCATACTCATAATAATTATTCTTATAGTCAGAACCTAAACGAATAAATACAGAGAAATCACCATTCGACAAAGTCTTGCTCTCATCAATCGGCGCTTCCGCATGAGCGAACATTTGTAATCGTTTATACCGGCGAAGGTCATAAGCGGTAGATTTATAAACCGCACGTGCATCCGCAGGAGATAAATCCGTTATTTTCATAGACAATGCCTGCTCGTTCTGTTGAAGCAACTGAGGCTGGCTGGAATCGAACATACGGCTGATACCCGGAGGCAACACATAGTTGACCGGCTGACGCTGCCCGTTCTCCTCTATATTTACAGAAGATACGACGATCTGTCCATCAGACTTTGGCGGAATAAGAGGATTTGACAAATCCTGCGTATAAGTACGCCAATCACCACGAACCAATTCCAAGGTACCGAAACGCAGAACCGTAGACTTACGGAATCCTGTCATATACATACGCATGAAACGGACTGTCTTGAAATCCCGGATCGCTCCAACCCTCTTCTCATAATCTTTAATAGGAATCTTAAATAGATACCATTTTACTTTCTCCTTATCACCATTCATTAAGGTTACTTCCGGAGTACGCTCATCGACGATGTTGTTTACACCGACCTGCAAATCTTTTGGACGGAGAGAGATCTTGTACTCAAAATATTTCTCTGTCTCATTCAACGTATTATCGCCATTGATATCTTCCACATCTGGTGTACTCTTTCCGGCTGTAGCATATCTTTGATCGGATTCTTGTGAGTTTCCCTCTGTACCGTTATATCGTTTATAGCGAGATAAGATATCCAACTCCTTAGCATCGTAATCATCCCCACGGAAATAGTGATAATTATCCCCGGCAGGATCGTTAAAAGGAGAAAACGGATCATCCATCATCTTAGAGATTGTCTCGCCGGATAGTTTCGCCCTCAATTTATTCAAATAATCCGCATACGTAGGGAAAATTTGCTCTTCCTCCGTAGAAAGACCGTTCAAACCGACATCTTGCAGCTCACGATTTTGGGCATCAAACGCATATCCCGTACTTTGCGTGCGAGGCACCTTACCCCAAACAGTCGTATCAACTTTCGACATATCACCGTCCACGGGCATACCATTCTCAAAGAATTTCCGCTCATCTTTCAAGATATCCTCGGAAATCTCACCCAAGTTAAAGTATAGGTCACCACCCTCGGCTGTCTCGTCCTCAAGATACGGGTCTAAAAGCCAGAATTCGATATATTCATAATTGGCAGATTCCAAATCGCTAGGCTCGATCTTGCGCATTACACCACCCCAACGTTTTTCCGGATTACCCAACGTACCGTCCGAGTTTACATTTTCCGCATCCAGGTTATACGGACCACGCTCATTCGGGTAAAAAGCGAGGTTTAATACAGGCAAAGTTGTATTATCATTGGTTCCCAACTCTTTATTCGGGAAGATCTCTTTATAACTGACTCCACGGGTGTAATGATTCGATAAATCATCATTCGTAAGATGTCGAGGGCGGGAAGAGGAACTCTTCCGTGTGAAGATTCCGTCTACCGTATACCAAGCCAACAAAGCTCTGTTTTTACCATAAGCGATATCGTTCACCTTCTCCGCTTCCGGAAATTTAGGATTCGAATCTTCATAGGGGGTACTCGCCAAGTTCCAAGCATACGGGTTCAAAAGATCCATACCACTTTGTGTAGACTCGAAGTCATCCAAATAAGAGTAACCACCCGTATATTGATTCTCATAATGTCCCGCTATTAAATGAGCGAATTCCGCATTGAATGAGATTTGGCTAGGTTTGGTCAATGTCAACAAGGGTAACTTATCAAATACATTTGTCAACCACTGGCTCTCGGCTTTATAAGAGGTATTCAAGCCCCATAAAGTATTCTTTATAGACTCATCTCCCAAAGTGGTTTTTACCGTAAGAGGCATTTCCGACATATGCATAACCGTGGCACCGACCATGAAGTCCTTATTGAACTGGTAATTCAAGTCTAACCCGATCATCGTCTTTCGCTGCATATTAAAAGTAGACTGGTTCTCCAGAGATACGCTAACGGGTGTCCCACTCGATATGATGCTCTCATTCAAGATCGTCACACGTCCTAAACTGTAATCTACCGTATAATCCACATTCTCGGTCAGTGTAGCTCCTCCTGCCGTGACACGTACGGATCCACGGGCCACGTTAGTAGCTCCCAAGTCGATCTCCGAACCCGACGAGGCTTTATACTCACCACTTAAAAGAAATTTATTTTTCTCGGCGATCTGGCGGGCAACGGTTAATGTCGAGTCATACAACTCTTGGAATACATATTTACTGGCATAGGCATTACCTACCTTTTCCCGTAATTTCGAGCCGAAAGGTTGTACACAAGGGAATATAATCTTACCGGTCTCCGCCTGTATCGTATAACCGTCAATAAAATCAAAGAAACCATCCGGATTCGGATTGTCATAGGTATCCAAGCGATCCAGCCCTAATACCCGAATCAAGATTTGATTCGCACAATTACCTTCCGGAAGATAGTTTACATACGTACCGGTAGAATCGCTCTGGTAGGTAACGTTTAACTTAAACTTCTCTTTCTGCACCGAATAAGCACCCAATGAGTATACGTTCTTCATCATCAAGTCCCAGAACATCATATCCGGCGACATCGTGATGCCCTTTAGCAACTTCACATAAATACAGTCGCTCGTATTCTCTTTATTATCCGTAGAGAACTCACCGACTTGATAGGTCTTGCCATTATAGATAAAACTAAAAGCGACACCCAATACCTCATCAGCCTGTAACTGAGTCCTCAAAGAAATATAACCCAATTTCTTGTTTAATGTATACTCAGATGACTCTAGCAAACGGGCACTCTCGATTTTTTCAAAATCCCGTCCTCCCTCCATGGAGCCTTTCAACGCATCATTAACCATACTTATCTTACGGGCATCCGTAAATTGAGTGGTTAAAGTCGTATATAAATTGTTTGCGGAATTATTCGGACGTCTGTCCGTTCCGGAAGGCATCACCAACGCAGTATTACCGATATTACGAGATTCATTTTCTCCCAAATCGGTGAAAGCTACGATATTGCGGGACTGGTCATAATTACCGCGTTTATTGGTTACCCATACTTCTATCTTGGAGATCTCGATACCGGAGGTGACGGTAGGCAAAGACTCCATAAACTTATCGTAGTTATCATAGAAATAATGGCCCAAGAAGAAGTGACGGTTCTCGTCGTATTCATCCACCTTGATCTCGAAGGGCTTCGTCTGCACGCCCCCTTTTGAGCTAACCGTCTTGGATTCAGATTCCTGCTGGGCAAACAAGGCGTTCACTCGCAACTTACCAAATTGTAAATCCGCTTTCATACCAAATAAAGCCGCACCTCCATTAATCAAGGAATTGCTGGTATTCATGCTCACGTTACCGGCTTCTAACGACTTGATAATCTCATCCTCCTCGCCTGTATACGCCAACTTCAATTTTTTGGAATCGAAATCAAAAGAGGTCTCGGTATTGTAATTCATTCCGAAATTCACCTTGCTACCCACCGAGGCTTGTACATTCAACTGCACACTCTCGTCAAAATTGAAGAAAGTACGTTTACGGGAACGCTCCGGAAGAGAAGGATCATTATTCTTATTCGTCTTCAATCCCATCGTGATCTCGGCCGAACCTTGTGTTCTTACACGTACTCCACCGGGGCCGAAAATACGTTCCGCCGCACCGATATTAAACTGCATATCGGTTAAGTTGAACTGTTTATTCGTAGCTTTTTGGAATTCTTCCTCGTTCTTTTGGCGGAAATAGGAACGAAGTGATTGTTGCATAGAATAATCTTGGTATTCCGCTGGGGTTAAACTCATCGGCGTACCAATCTCCATATCGCCTAATTTCGTACGGACAATATACGTATTCGTCTTTAAATCATACTCAATCGTAGTCTTGACATTCTCCGGATCACGCAAATCGGCAGGTGATTGTTTCACGATATCTTGATATTCCTCCGGTGTAGTTTTAGCTACCGGATAACGGGGAGGAATCGTATCCTCCGGAGCTTCCAGCAACTCCAATTCCGGCAAAGATGATGTATACGCAAGGTAATCAGCATTCAGCGAATACAAGCCGACACCAAACAATAATACAACGATCCATATGGAATATTTCAGTATTCGTTTTCTCATTTTCTCATTTAATTGTCAATTGTTAATCGTTAATCCTCAATTGTCAATTATCAAAGCATTCTAAGCGCAGTTTTAATTACTTGTTCCACAGCTAAAGTGGGCGAACCTTTCAAAATAGCGGATACCGCTTTTTGCGAAGCCGCTTTCTGGAAACCCAACATAACCAATGCGGCTACGGCCTCCTCGGTTACCGCTCCATTAGAGACTGATGCCTCCGGCAAGTTTCCGGCCATACTCTCCATAGGTTTCACCTTATTTTTCAAATCTACCAAGATACGCTGGGCCGTCTTCAAACCAATCCCTTTCACGGCAGTCAATGCGGCCTCATTCTTCGAACCGATCACTTGAACCAATTCGGATGGCGGTAGAGAAGAAAGGATCATGCGTGCGGTATTCGGTCCCACTCCAGAAACGGAAGTAAGCAAAAGGAACAACTCCCTTTCGATTTTCTCGGCAAAGCCAAATAGTAAATGAGCATCTTCCCGGATTACCTCATATATATATATTTTTCCGGTAGTCTTGTTCCCAAACGCACTATATGTATTCAAGGATATATTCAGCTCGTAGCCTATACCACCACACTCCAAAATCATACGTGTAGGTGTAAGTTCCACGATTTCACCCTTTATATATTCTATCATCTATATATCTTTTTAATATTCCGTACCTATTATAACGCAAAATTAATCAAAAACGTATATCGGGTTACCATTCTTTTCCCGGATAAGGAGCCTTAAAGGTTTCAAAACAACCCCGATCCTGCAATGTCACATAACATTGACGATGATCAGGTCCTCCAAATGTTAAGTTAGACGGCTGTTTTCCTGTCAATTGAATCTCTTCAACTAAATCTCCTTGCGGATTTAACAAAGCTATAGTGCCCTTATCATAACGGCAAATATAAAGATTTCCTTTCTCGTCACACTTCATACCATCCATACCGTACCCCTCAAAAGTATGAAATAGACGTTTATTCCTTAAAGTACCATCCGGGCATATATCATATACCCAGACTTTTAATTGGGCAGATTCATTAACGTACAAGCGTTTACCATCCTCACTCACAGCGATGCCATTAGTCGTTCCCATATTCGTCTCCAATAAGGAGACTTTCGCATCCGGGGTAATCAACCAAAGTTGGCCTTTTTGATTCGGCCAATCCGGGTCACTCGCATACATATTTCCATTGGGGGCAAATACAATATCGTTTGGTTGATTCATCTTTGGCTCATGAGCGAATACGCTGATCTTCTTAGATTTCATATCCACTTTTAAGATATTATGCCCTGTATAATCCGCCACGTACATATTTCCGTCTTTCCCGAAGCGGATACTATTCCCGGTAGATCCTTCCGGCAAAACGAGAAAACAGCCATGGCTACCATCTGGGCGTACAATACCGATCGTCCCTTCTTTCTTATAATTTACGGCATATAAATTTCCTTCGCTATCTACAGCCGGACCTTCTATTCCGGAAGTAAATGTGTGCTCTGGCATCCAACCCGTTGCTTTCAATACATTCTGGGCATTTAAAGAAATCCCACAATACAGAATACCACACAGCAGACTAGCAATGACCTGTATACTTTTCATTTTCAATAATTTTACTGTTTCCAAAAACCGGGGACTAATATCGTTAATACCGTAAATATCTCCAGACGCCCTGTTAACATCAAAAAAGACAGAAACCATTTCGACACCGTGGGGACATCCGCAAAATTACTTACCGGACCAAGCGTTCCCAAGCCGGGCCCTACGTTACTTATAGCAGAAACAGCGGCACCAATCGCCTCCGAAAATCCCATCCCATCCAAAGATAAAGCCAAACAACTCACCACGATTAACGTAATATAAGCGAACACAAAAGCTAACACACGGTGTACGATATCACCAGATACGACATGTCCGTTCATTCGTACTGGAATCACCGCATGGGGATGTGTCTGTTTCTTAAATTCATTGGAGAGATTCTTCGTTAAAATAACGAAGCGTCCCATCTTCAAGCCACCGCAAGTAGATCCGGCGCATCCACAAATAAACATCAAGATCAATGCGATAAACCAGAAAAACGGTCCCCAAGGAATATAGTCATCCGTAGCGAATCCACAGGTAGAAACCAAGGTCACCACTTGGAAAGCCGCCTTACGGAACGCATTCTCTACATCCGAGGCGAATCCAAGGTACAAGATCCACAGCATGACAACGATAATAGCGCTTAAAACAAAAAAGAAAAACCAGCGGAACTCCTCATCTTTAATCAATTTCTTCACATTTCCATTAAAACAGAAATAAACCAATGTCATATTGGTAGCTCCGATAAACATGAAAATAGTTATTACATACTCTATATAAGAGGAATTCCAATAAGCGATACTTGCGTTTTTGGTTGAATATCCACCAGTAGATATAGCCGTGAACGCATGATTTACCGCATCATACAAATTCATCGGACCAGCCCATAAAAGGCCGACTAAAAAAAGTGTCAGAAAAACATACACCCCCCACAGGCGTTTAGCGACTTGCGTAATACGAGGACGAAAACGTTCATGGGTTATACCGGGTGTTTCGGCATCAAACATCTGCGAGGCACCACCTCCGAAAATAGGCATCAAAGCCACGGTGAATACGACCATACCGATACCTCCCTGCCACTGTGTAAGACTCCGCCAGAATAAGATACCTTTAGGCAACGCCTCTATATTCGTTAAAATAGTAGAGCCGGTAGTCGTAAATCCGGACATGGTCTCGAAAAAGGCATCGGTCACATTATCTATATATCCTCCAATATAGAATGGTAACATTCCAAATAAAGAGAATAAAATCCAAGTCAATGTCACGATCAACATTCCTTCCCGCCGGCCGGCCGAGTGTTCATTCGCCTTAAAGCCCATAGAGTAGAACAAAAAACCGGTCCCGAATAAGATTCCGCTTGAAATAAGAAGCGGATATACATCACTCCCCCGATAAAGGAAGGCTACGACGGTAGCGGCCAGCATAAAAAAAGTCTCAAGGATGAACATCACCCCTAGCATCTTCATTATAAAACGTACGTTCAACATAACTATCAACTAGTTAAAGTAGTCCTCCAGCTTACGCATAGCCGTATCCAAGCAGAATACGACAACATGATCGTATGCTTGTATCTGAGTATCACCCTTGATCATCATAGGTTCACCGTCACGAATCAACCCACCGAGAGTCATATCTTTCGGCAGACGGAGATCCTTGACTTGTTTCTTGGTAATCTTTGAATCCGGGCGAGCCACCAACTCCGCCACATCCGCATTCGCAAAGGTCAAACATTTCACGTTAGAGACATCCGCATCCAGAAGAAATTGATAGATATGGCTGGCCGCTATCAGCTTTTTGTTGATAACCGAACCGATGTCCATACTTTCCGCCAATTGGATATAATCGATATTCTCAATCTTAGCGATTGTCTTAAACACACCTAAACGCTTAGCGGCCAGACATGCCAATATATTCGTGCTGGAATTTTCCGTCAAAGCTATAAAAGTCTGCGCATCCTTGATGCCTTCTTGCATCAACAAATCAGTATCACGGCCGTCTCCGTTTATAATCAAGACATTACTAGGCACTACCTCAGCGATTCGATGACTTTTCTCTTTATTAGCCTCAATTACTTTTACTCGGATGTTATTAGGTAAATATTGGCAAGCACGGATAGCGATACGGCTTCCTCCCATAATAATAACCTTCTTTACTTCCGGATCTTTCTTTCCGGCCAGTAAGCGCACATCCTCTATATGAGATCGGGTCGTCGTAAAGAATACGATGTCACCAGACTCTATCCGGTCCGTACCACGGGGGATTATCGTCTCGTTCTTTCGCTTAATAGCGACAATATGATATAGCTTCTGCTCATTTAGCAATTCGGCCAATACCCGGTTCACCAAACGGGAATTATCCCGAACTTTAACACCTATCAGAATTAAAGCTCCACCAAACAGCTCCCAATATTGGCGTGTCCACGGACGGCGTACAGCTGTCACGATCTCCTTAGCCGCCAACATCTCAGGGTAAATCATCGAGTTGATTCCCAGTTTCTCGAACAGCTCTTTATTTTTGGGTAATAAATATTCGTAATTATTGATTCGGGCCAACGTACGATGCGCTCCTAGATTATGAGCCAACATACAAGCCGTCACATTGGTAGTCTCCTCGGGAGTAACACTTACGAACAAGTCCGCTTTCTTGATCCCCGCTTCCTCCAAATCTCTAAGCGAGGTCGGATTCCCGACCATAGGGAGAATCTCCATGCTAGATTTTGAGAAATTCAGCCGTTCCTCATTCGGATCCATCAAAATGATGTCCTGATTCTCTTGAGATAACATTTTCGCTAAATGTGTACCTACTTCTCCCGCACCGGCTATGACAATTTTCATATTTTATTAATTGACAATAATCAATTCTCCTTTTTCAACTGTTTCGCAATGCTCTCGGCATCCATACCACATAATTGATACAGTTCCGGTATAGAACCATGCTCGATAAACGCATCCGGCACTCCGATACGCTTTACATGAGGCGTATAACCATTGTCTGCCATAAACTCAAGGACAGCGCTACCAAAACCACCTTTTATCACTCCATTCTCTACCGTAATAATACGGTTATATTTCCGCCCGATCTCATGCAACAGCTCCTCATCCAACGGTTTCAAGTAGATCATATCGTAATGGGCTATCGATACCCCCTCTTCTTTCACCATCTCGATGGCTTTGATCACCTCGTTTCCGATCGGTCCGATAGAAAGTACGGCGATATCATCCCCGTCACGCAACTTTTTCCCTTTTCCTATAGGCAATACTTGCATCTCGTTACGCCAATCTTTCATCTCCCCCTTACCTCTAGGGTAACGGATTACGAACGGGCCATTAAAAGCAGCATAGCCTGTATACATCAAATTCCGTAAATCCAACTCATTCAATGGGGAAGCGATTACCAAATTCGGTATCGGACGAAGATATGCTAAATCAAACACGCCATGATGTGTAGCTCCATCCTCTCCCACTAATCCCGCACGATCCAGACAGATCACCATATGTAGTTTTTGCAAAGCTACATCATGGATAACCATATCATACGCACGCTGCATAAACGAGGAATACACGTTGCAGAAAGGTATCATTCCCTCCTTAGCTAATCCGGCAGAGAAAGTTACGGAATGTCCTTCCGCAATTCCCACATCAAACGCACGATCCGGGAAGGCTTTCATCATATAAGTCATCGAGCAACCGGAAGGCATAGCCGGAGTTACGCCTACAATACGCTCATCTTTCTCCGCAAGCTCTACCAATGTATGACCGAACACGTCTTGATATAATTGAGGTTCATCTAATTTACGGACGATTATACGCTGCCCGGTTTCCTTATTGAACTTTCCGGGAGCATGCCATTCCGTAGCGGACTCTTCCGCAGGTTTAAAGCCTTTTCCTTTTTTCGTTTTGATATGCAACAGCTTAGGGCCTTGCATATCTTTTATATCATTCAATACCTTCACCAGATAATTTACATCATGCCCATCCACCGGACCAAAGTAACGGATGCTGAAGCCTTCAAATAAATTATGTTGCTGGGTAAGCAATGCTTTAAGGCTATTGTTAAAACGTAAGATGTTTTCCCGGCGATCGTTATTGATGAGCTTGATCTTCTTTAAGCCTCGATACACATCGTATCTCATTTTATTATAGGCTTGACTCGTCGTTATATCCACTAAATACTGGCTAAGACCACCTACGCTATGATCTATCGCCATATCGTTATCATTCAGGATAATCAACAAATTATTAGGGTTGGCAGACGCATTATTCAACCCCTCGAAGGCGAGTCCTCCGGTCATAGCGCCATCCCCGATCACGGCGATCACATGGCGATCCAGTTCCTTCTTCAAGGCCGAGGCTACCGACATACCCATCGCCGCAGAGATTGAATTTGAGGCGTGTCCGGCGATAAAAGCGTCATACTCACTTTCCGCAGGATTAGGGAAGCCGCTAATTCCTTTAAACTTACGGAGCGTATGGAAAATATCTTTCCTTCCTGTAAGTATTTTATGTCCGTAAGCTTGATGCCCGACATCCCAGACAATACGGTCATAGGGGGTATTGAATACATAATGAAGGGCGACTGTCAGCTCTACCGTACCAAGGCTTGCACCTAGGTGACCGGGATTCTCAGACAAAACATCGATAATATATTGACGCAAATCGGCACATACCTGCTCCAACTTATCCTGTGACAAATGTCTCAGGTCTTCCGGAAAATGAATGCTATCCAATAGGTGTTCAACTTTGCTTTCAGCCATGTCTGCTAATTTTTCTGGCAAAAATACAGAATAAACGGCATATATAATAGTATTGTCCTGTCATTTCTTAGACAAGGGGAAAATCCATATTGATTTTAACAGCTAAATCCTATAAAATTTCATAGTTATGTTTTTTTTAAAACATAGTTATGAGTTGTGAATTTCATAACTATGAATTTTTCAAGTTATAATATAGTCATGAAATAACACCATTTGGAAATAAAAATAGCCCAACCACACCAAATTTGATCTCTTAAAAAGTACAATAAGTCTAATATTTCCAAACCATTACCTATACACCTAATAATCAACATACAATAAAATCGTATCTATCCAAGCTCCGATTAGTATCCATAGTATTTTGAATTTCTATTAATACTAATCGCTATTTCTATGAATAGTAAATCAGGCAACAATGGAGCCTATTTTCAAGAAATATACAATAAACAGAATGACTCTCGGCTGATTAATGATACGTTTAGCGGTAAAACATATACATAGATACGTTTTCAAGTAAAGATTCGTATTTGGTACAGTTGTCCAAATAAAAAAGAGCTGTGCTTCCCATTTTACCGAGAAGCTTAACAGCTCTTTCTTCTTACAAAACCTCTTAATTTTTTATTCCAAGGTAAAGCTACCGGTCAAGTGTCCCAACCGATGTAACAACACAACCTGATACTGGCCATTTGCTTCTCCCGCTAAAGAGAAAGAATAAGTTCCACCTGCCTCTGAAGAAACAACATCTTCATAGACTTTCACTCCTTCATCATTCATGACACATACGGTCAAGTTTGATAAAGCATCTTCAAAGCTCAAGGAAAGGATGTCTCCTTCGATTGATGCTACTGGAGGACGGTTTGTGTTAACGGAACGATAATATTCATCATCCCAAATACCTTCGGTTGGAATATTATCTCCAAACAAAGGTTGTACTAATAACATTGCAAATAAAATTGCACAAAAGGTAAATCGGTTTACATTTCTCATAATAACATTGTGTATTAATTGTGCAACAAACATACAGCGATCCTTTCAAAAATACAGGCATATCTATTGCACAAAATATGCACAAATACAATTAAAACTCACGAATGAACCTATCAAACTTCTCAGACGACCCTGTATCTGAATGTATTTTCTCATAAAGACGTTTTCGAATCATAGAAACATTTGTCGGGGTTGTTACTATCAACATCGCAATAGTAACTGGAGGTACATTTGCTTTAACCAAACAACTTACTCTTAATTCTGTTGTAGTCAACTTTGGCGCTACTCCCATTAAACGATGGGTAAAATTATCGTATGCTTCGTCTATCGCTTTAAATAATTGACACCAATCCTCTTCTTTAGGCCTCCATTCATCTTTAATGTGGAAACGATAATAAATATCAGAAACACAAAACTTGTCTATCAAAAGCTGGCTCTCTGTTTTGACACATTCTAAGCGTTGAATTTCAGCTTCTAACTTCATCTTTTGAAGAGCCATAAGTTCCTTCTCTTTTTCACTATATGCAACAGAAGATTGTTGTAATAGCCTTTCTAAATCAGCTATTTTTTCCTCATTTTCATTTATACGGGCTTGGTCTTCTTTCCGCTTCTTTTTTAAAGCGACTAATCTATCTTGGTGCTCTTGCAAACGTATTTTCTTCTTTTTTAACTGTATATATGATACAACAATGACAACACACACTCCGATTAAACAACCTACAACAATCATACACATATATAAATTATTAACCTTTATACGTTCCAGTAAGATTGTTGCATGCAATAATTTAGCTTCTGACTGATGATAGTCATAGATATTTTCGACTCTTCGGATTGATTCTGTTTGCTTCACTAGGCTTATTGAATCTCTTAACATCTCATACCTCATTTGATTCTCGGCATATTTTTCCCACCGCTTTTGTTCTTTCTCTAACTGCGCTAAAAAATAATAAGCACCAGCTCGAGTCTGTAACCTAGAACTATGTATACAAATGTTCAAAAAGTGATATGCAGAATCTATCTGACTTGTTTTTTGATACAACTTGCCTAGCGCTAAACAAACTGATTCCAACATATTCTCTTTCAATGGATACTTTAATGTCTCATTAAGAAAATAATAACCTTTCGGATATTCTCCCTTTTCGATATACAAATTACCTAATTCTTTATATATCGAAAGCTTACTAGATCGACTTCCAAGAGTAAGCGCTTTTTCATAGCACATAATAGCACTATCTTTTTTTGACAAAATAGTAAAAGCTCTTCCTATATCTCTCAAAGCAAAAGACTGACCAATAGAATCCCCTAAAGTCTCAAAGCAATTCAAAGCTTTTTTTTGATATGGAATAGCTTTTTCATATACTTCTTGATAAGTATACAACATTCCTATACTATTATATATACGCCCAAGTAGCGCATAATCTTCTACTTCACTCTCTTCTTGCAATGCTTTTAAATAGAAGTCCTGCGCATGAAGAGCATCACCTAGGTCTTGGTTTATTCTCCCTCTATAATACCAAGCCTTCGCTTTTCTTCCCCAATCTTCGGTTTTATCAAAATATTGAGTAGAAATAGCGATCAACGAATCTGAAGTAGGTTTGACATAAGTTTTATTTTGAGCTTCTGTCAAAAGTAGGTAGTACATAGCACGGTCCTTTTCTGAAAGATCATTTACATCTTGTATTGTTGATAGCAATGTTAAAACGCTATCGGGATGTTGGGACATTATCTTTTCCGCATGTTCATATAAACCTGAGTGATGGCTACATGACATTAGTCCAGTAATAAAGAACAGAAAAAAGACGTATAGATTGTTTTTCATACTCTGTAACATTTTTATTTTCCACAAATGTAAGTAAAATCTCTAATCCTAAAAGTCTTGATTTTTACTGAATTAGACACATACAAGGATTTACGGGTATTTGTATTCCTCCATCTGTTTTGAAAATCAAAACGGATCAAACACCCCGCAAATAAGAAGTAAGTTTAAACTCTTTTACCTTTTAAATACACACAGAAGCACTAGAATACGCAGGATTACCCTAGTATTAGGGCAACAAAGACAACGCAAGAGAATGAATCTTGCCATTGCTGGCAACTACCTGTTCACCCGAAGCCCAGTTCTCTCCTCCATTGAAATCTGATATTTTTCCTCCGGCCTGCAATAGAATCAAGGCACCAGCGGCTACGTCCCAAGGGCCTAAATAGGCTTCTATACGGGCATCAAAACGTCCTGCTGCCACATAACACAGTTCAGCGGCGGCAGATCCCATCAAACGGGTACCTCCCGCAAAACCATACAACCTATCAACCAAATGAGCGGCTACCGGACGATAAGCATCAGAGTTATAAGGGAAACCCAATGCGATAAATGCCTTATCCAATACTGATACATCCGATACATATATCTCATTCCCATCCAAGTAAGCCTTACCGCCTTTCACGGCATAGAAACACTCGTCCCTACACACCTCATGGACTACTCCTAGCAATAATTCCTCCCTGTTTCTTAAAGCTATACTCACGCAATAAGGCGCGATATCATGAATATAGTTTGAAGTACCGTCCAATGGATCGATCACCCAACAATATTCCTCATCAGTCAAACTTCCAGAGCCTTCCTCCGCGATAAAACCAGCCTCGGGTAGCAAAGTAGACAAAGCCTCTATGATCTGTCGTTCCGATTCTTTATCCACATAAGATACATAGTTATGAGCACTTTTTTCCTCCACTAAGTTCCGGTCAAACTTTCGGCGTTCTTCTTTTAAGAATGTCGCAGAAGCACGAGCTATTTCTCGAACCTCCTTACACAAATAGGCTAAATCTAATTCCATACCGTTCATTTTATTTTGGCAAATGTAATGATTTCCATTTATAGTAATCTCATTTTAGCGACAAATGAGACCACATAGAAACGTAAAAATAATACCTATTACGAATTTGCCCTAAAACTCTGCCTTTAAGAAATATTATATTATCTTTGTGTTATGTTCAGCTAAAAAGATTGAGCTATGAAAACAATACATTATCTTTCAATCATCATCTTATCATTCAGCAGTCAAATACTTTTGGCACAGAATGATACTTTAGTCGGTGTATTGCGTGACATCAGCGATAAAATAATCAAACGTTATCCGGTCACGCTAGGCAGTCAGAATCCGATCACCGTGAAAACGAACAAACATGGCGTATTCACCATCCCGGGGGCTAACCTGAATGATACCTTGTTCGTCACTATTAAGAAAACAAGAAATATAGTCAAAGTCCCAGTCAACGGATACAATTATATAACCATTACTTTAGAGAATAGCACATTCAACGCAAAGCGTAGTTTTGAACCGGATGAGGCCCTGAAAGAAATTATGGAAAGGGAACGAAACAAAATAGTAAGCTCAAGCGTTATGAATAAAGAAGAGATACAGAAAACCGGATGCCGTGATCTCTATTGCCTGCTACGAAGGATGAGTGGCATAACATTCGCCGATGGTTCCGTACGTATCCGTGCGAGCGTTTCCCTAAACAGTCCTAGTGACCCGCTAGTAGTGGTAGACGGTATACCGATGGACCTATCTGTTCTAAACACGATGCCCGTGGAAGATGTCTCGGAATTAAGAGTATTGAAAGACGCCGGTGAATACGGGGTAAGAGGCGCAAACGGAGCGATCGTCATAAAAACAAGCAAATAAACAAATAAGAAAAAGAGAAACGTATCAACATGAGAGTATGGATTAAACGGATAGGAGTGATATGCCTAATACCGATCGCATTGGTATTGTTACTCTCTATATTACTATATATACCTCCTTTCCAAAACTTCGCGGTACGGAAAGCGACCGAATACGCAGGAAAAGCGACTGGTATGCAAATCGGGATCGAGCAGATTAGGCTATCTTTCCCGTTAGACCTTACGGTTAAGGGTGTCGAGGTCGTAAATCCTCCCGCCGATACCTTGTTGAGTTTACAGAGCTTGACGGTACGGGTTCGTGCCCTTCCTCTTTTGCGGAAGCAAGTATTGGTAGAGGCGATCGACCTCCGGAACGTAAAGGTTAACACCGGGACTATGATTGAAGGTATAGAAATCAAAGGATTCTTGGGAAAGCTTTACCTGCACGCCGATCGTATAGACCTGTCCGAGGAGAAAGCTACATTTAATACCGTAGATTTATCCGATACCGCCATTACCCTTCTATTAAATGATTCAACCTCGAAAGAAGACACGACTTCCACACCTCTGAACTGGGTACTCAAGCTGGATAAAATCAGTTTGGACCGGGTAGCCTTCGCCCTACAAATGCCCTCGGATTCCTTACGCCTTACGGCTTTCGTTAATAAAGCCGGGCTAAATAACGGCCTCGTAGATCTTGGAGCGGAACAATATAAGGCGAGAAACTTTGACATAACGAATTCTACATTCGCTTATGACGGGAATTACGCGGCACCCGAGCAAGGACTCGATTTCTCCCATATTAGTTTAACGAACCTGAACACTTCTATCGATTCCATCTTATATCAAGGAAAAGAAATAAACGCCCACATCAAAGAATTCTTCGTGGAAGAACGTTCCGGCCTCAAGGTTTCGGCATTGGCAGGAAATGTCCGGAGTGACCATGAACAGATAGACGTACCGGACCTACTTCTCCAGACACCAAATTCCGAAGTGAGATTGACAGCGACTATCCCTTGGAGCTCCCTCGAGGACCATCCGCAAGGTAGCATGAAAGCCCTGTTAAACGCCTCGTTGGGGAAAGAGGATTTATTGATAGCGGCAGGTTCTCTTCCGGAGGATTTCAAGAAAGCCTACCCGGACAAGCCTCTCGCTATTACGGCTGGCGTAGAAGGCAACCTCTCCAGTATACGTATCACACAAGGCGATATCATGCTGCCGGGAGCGTTTCAGATGAACGTCACGGGTAGCATGGAGTCCGTGACGGATAGCATCCGGCGAACCGGTGAGATTCAGTTAAAGGCTCGATCCGGTAATCTGGACTTTTTGCTGGCGATGCTTCCCGCCTCCCAACGGGATCAATTTGCCATTCCTGCCGGAATTCAGTTGAAGGGGGAAGCTACAGTCGCAAATCAAGAATACCGCACCGAGCTTGTTCTTACCCAAGATAAAGGTAAAGTAGGTCTGACCGCCCGCTATAATCCGGTAAAACTGGCTTATGAGGCTAATTTACGGATAGACAGTCTGGAACCTACTCATTTCATGCCCAAAGACTCTCTATTTTGGCTGACCGCCTCTGTTAAAGCAGAAGGCCGGGGCACAGACCCTTTCTCTGAACGTACATGGGCCAAACTGGACGGTAAGATATCGGATATACGCTATGGCGCCTCATCGGTATCAGACGTATCCATCGATGGCTCTCTGGAAAAGAACTTACTGAAAGTGGACTTGCTTAGCAAATACCCGTTGGCGAAAATGGATGTCTCCTTAAACGCGACCCTCCACAAGCACGAGGTGAAAGCGATGTTGATAGCGGATGTAGAGAACATGGATTTACAGGGTATGCACTTAATGGCAAATCCCTTCGCCACCTCTTTCCAGCTCTTCGCCGAGGCAGAAAGTAATCTGGATGAAGATAACACGATCGACGTTACGTTAGGAAACTGGGAGGTCGTCACCCCGAAACAAAGTTTCAAGCCGAAAACGCTGACCTTGCATGCCCGGACGGATATCGATACCACCCGTGTGTCTTTCCACGCCGGGGATTTAGGGATCATCCTCACGGGTAATGATTGCATACACCACATCACGGATAAGTTGACTAAGGTATCGAACGATATCACCCTCCAATTGGAACGGGACTCGACAGTCAATCTGGAGATCCTTCGCCCGCTCCTCCCCGATATGTACCTCGAGGTACGGGCAGGACAGGACAATCCGATCTACAACTATCTCCAAACCTATTACGTAGATTTCAAGAGCATCGCCATGAACGCCTATACCTCACCGGAAACGGGTATACGCATGGATGCCTCCATTTACGATCTGGCACGGGATACGATGCAGATCGATACCATCCGGGCGGAGATGCACCAAGATTCGCTCGGACTACTCTATAGCGCCCAAGTGATCAAGAATAAATACAGGCAGCAACAACCTTTCAGCGCCGGGCTGGACGGGCAAATACGTTATGGCTTCGGCGACGCCCGCCTTTATTTCAAGGACGGGAAAGGCGAGACCGGCTTGTTGCTCGGAATCCGGGCCGATAAGATACAGAACGGGGTCAAGTTCCATCTCTTCCCCGATGACCCGATCATAGCGTTCCGCCCTTTCAAGCTGAATCCGGATAATTACGTCGTGGTACGCAGCATGAAGGATATCGAGGCGAACCTACGACTCAGCGGAGATAATAACGCCGCCCTCTGGATACACTCCCAAGCGGAAAGTGACGAGATGGAGGAAGTCCACGCCGAGTTGAACCAGATCGACCTTGGGGTTATCTCCAACGCATTCAGTTATATCCCGCCGATGAAAGGTATATTGAACGCCGATTTCCAGTACGCTCCTTCCGACTCGGCCTTCATGGTCGTGGCGGATATGAACATTGATGATCTGTATTATGAGAACGAGCGGGTCGGCGAACTCATGTTCAACGCAGTCTATCTACCTTTAGAGCAGGGGAACCATCAAGTGGATATGCACCTTTTCCGGGACCGGAAAGAGGTGAGTGCCATTACCGCCTTATACCAGATGGGCGAGACCGACCATATCAGCGGTAATATCGAGTTCATGCACTTCCCCTTGGATATCGCCAACCCGTTCATCCCGGATGATATGGCGAAAATGGGCGGAGACCTCGATGGTACGCTCGCTATCAGCGGACAAAGCGATAAACCCATGGCCGAGGGATATCTGATTCTCGATACCGCCTCCGTTTATGTAGGCGCCGCAGGTTCTACCTTCCGTTTCGACGATAAGAAGATAGAGATAAAGAACAACCGAATCTTGTTCAACCAATATGGTATTTACGCATACAACAAGAATCCGTTTATCATCAACGGAGAAGTGGATTTCAACGATTTATCCCGCATGACCGCCAATCTTAAACTAACGGCGAATAACTTGCAACTGCTGAACGTTAAGAAAAACGAGGAAAGCCTTGTCTACGGAAAGCTGTTCGTCAACCTGAATTCTACCGTACGCGGGCCGTTGGATGCCTTGACCATGCGAGGGGACTTGCAATTATTGGGCGGCACGAATATCACCTACGTGCTGAAAGACTCCCCGCTGACCGTGCAAGACCGTATGTCGGATATGGTAACCTTCACCTCTTTCACGGATACCTTACGTCGGCGCATGCCTCGTAAGCCCCCGTTGCCGATGGGAGGCATGGACATGTTGATGACGATCCACATCGATCCCGCCGTACAAGCGAACGTGGATTTAAGTCCCGACCAGTCCAACCATATCAATTTGGAGGGTGGCGGCGACCTTTCCTTCCAGTATACCCCGCAAGGCGATATGTTCTTGAACGGACGCTACACGCTGACGGGCGGAACCATCAAGTACTCCATCCCGGTCATCCCGCTGAAGGAGTTCAACGTACAGGAGGGTAGCTACGTGCAATGGACGGGCAACCCCATGGACCCGACCTTGAACCTTACGGCTACCGAGCGAGTCCGTACGTCCGTCACCCTAACCGGGCAATCATCGCCCCGCTTGGTAAATTTCGACGTAGGCATCGAACTGACCCAACAACTGGAGAACCTAGGGTTGCAATTTACCCTCACCGCCCCGGAAGACATGGCGATGCAAGAGGAACTAACCTCGAAAGGTCCGGAGGAACGGGCGAAGCTGGCTGTCAGCATGCTCGTGACCGGTATGTACCTCGGCGGCGGTGGCGGCAGCGGCAAGGTGAACATGAATATGGGAGACGCCTTGACCAGCTTCTTGCAAAGCGAGATCAACAACATCGCCGGAAGCGCCTTGAAGTCCGTGGATATCAGTTTCGGCATGGAGACATACGACGATAATGGCGACGCCGGAGGCGGTACCCGTACCGACTACTCCTTCCGCTTCGCCAAGCGATTCTATAATGACCGTATCCGTGTGGTTCTAGGCGGCCGTATCTCTACCGGCGAGAACATTAACAACGGGCAGGCGCAGCCGTTCATCGACAACGTATCCGTCGAATACCGGCTGGACAGCAGCGGCTCCCGCTACGTCAAGCTCTTCCACGACAAGAACTACGAGAGCCTGCTGGAAGGCGAGATCACGGAGACCGGGGCCGGTATCGTGCTCCGCAAGAAAATGATGCACCTCAGGGAGTTATTCAACTTCAAGAAAACGAAAGTGAAACCCATAAATGATGAAAAGGAATGAAAAGCATTTTAATATATTTTAGGCGGGACGACTCCCTCGGGCGGGGGAGGATGTCTCCCTCGGGCAGGGGAGAGTGTCTCCCTCGGGCAGGGGAGGATGTCTCCCTCGGGCGAGGGAGAGCGTCTAACCCGAGCGGGGGATGGCACGTCGCCACCGGGAGCATCCTCCTATCCGTACTTCTTCTCTCCTCTTGCTCCACCACGAAGAACCTTCCCGAGGGAGCGGTCCTATATACCGGTATCAAGAAAATAGAGGTGAAGAACGAGGATAAGACCAAACCCGGCGAAGCCGCTTTGGAAGAAGTCGAGGCCGCCCTAGCCTATCCTCCCAACAACGCCTTGCTGGGAAGCTCCTCGATCCGGGTACCTTTTCCCTTCGGCCTGTGGGTCTACAACGCTTTCGTGAACAAGAAAGGGAAGGTCGGCAAGTGGATCTTCAACAAACTGGCGTCGAAACCGGTGCTGATCACCACCGTGAACCCGGATGTCCGCGTCAAGGTAGCCCGGAACCTATTGAACGAGTACGGTTATTTCAACGGAGAGACTTCTTTCGAGGTCATACCCGATCCCAAGAATCCCCGGAAGGCGAAGCTGGAATACAGTGTCACCATGAACGATCCGTATACGCTGGACAGCATCCAATACGTCCATATCCGTCACCGTGCCGACTCATTGATCGATGCCACGATCGGCGATCGTATCCTCCACAAAGGAGAGAATTTCAATGTCGTCCAATTGCAAGCCGAGCGGGAACGCATCTCGTCCTTGCTCCGTAACAACGGATATTACTATTTCCGTCCCGATTTCATCACCTATCAAGCGGATACCTTGTTGAACCCCGGGAAAGTGGCCTTACGGGTGGCCCCGAAGGAAAGCCTGCCTCCCTCGGCCCTCCGCCCTTGGAAACTCGGGGATATATCCGTCTGGCTAAACGGCTACCAGAATGAGACTCCCACGGACTCGATCCGCTATAAGGACCTTACGATCCATTATGAGGGCAAGCTAAGGGTTCGCCCCTCGGTCATTTACAACCGTTTATATTTCAAGCCGGGGGAACTTTATAACCAGCGGGCGCAGGAACGGACGCAAACGGCCCTGTCCCGCTTGGGTATCTTCCGTTATGCCGAGTTGCAATATTCCCCCCGTGATACCATGCGCCGCCAAGATACGCTGGATCTGCGGATCAATACGGTCTACGATCTTCCATTGGACGGCGAGCTCGAGTTGAACGTTACCGCCAAGAGCAACGACCAAGTGGGTCCGGGCGCCATTTTCAGCGTGACCAAACGGAATGTCTTCGGAGGGGGCGAGACCTTCGGCGTGAAACTCCGCGGCTCTTACGAATGGCAGACCGGCAACAAGCTGGATGGTAGCAACTCCAAGATCAACAGTTATGAGTTAGGCTTGACTACCACGCTGACTTTCCCACGGGTATTGTTCCCTACATTCAGCAAACGGGACATGAATTTCCCGGCCAGCACCACCTTCCGCCTCTATGCGGACCAGATGAACCGGGCCCGTTTCTTCAAGTTGCTGGCATTCGGTGGTGACGCCTCGTATGAGTTCCAGCCTACCGCCACGTCTCATCATTCCATCACCCCTTTCAAGCTGACGTTCAACTTGCTCCAGCATACCACGCATGAGTTCGACAGCATTACCAACGTGAACAAGGCCCTAAAGAAGAGTTTGCAAAATCAATTCATCCCGGCCATGAACTATACCTATACCTATGATGATTCCCCGATTACCAGTCGCCGGAACCATCTTTGGTGGCAGGCATCCGTTACCCAAGCGGGTCTTGTCTTGGATGGGATTTATGCGTTAGCCGGGAAGAAATTCAATAAAGAGGATAAGGAATTACTCGGCAACCCCTTCGCCCAATTCATCAAGGGAACCGCCGAGATACGTTATAATTACGCCCTCGGGCATAAGCAATATCTCGTAGGCCGATTAATGGCCGGCGCTATTTATAGCTACGGCAACGCCCGTACCTCCCCTTATAACGAGCAATTCTACATCGGCGGAGCGAATAGCATCCGTGCTTTTACGATCCGCAGCATCGGTCCCGGACGTTACTACCAGAACAGCGACAACAATAAATACGCTTACATCGACCGTACGGGTGATCTTAAATTCGAGGCCAACCTCGAATACCGCTTCCCGATCCTTGGCGACCTGCATGGGGCTACCTTCCTCGACAGCGGCAACATCTGGTTGATCCGAAACGATCCGGATCGTCCCGGCGGACAACTGAAATGGGGTAGCTTCCTCAAGGATCTAGCCTTGGGAACCGGCTTCGGCCTGCGTTACGACCTCACCTTTATCGTCATCCGTTTCGACGTGGGTATCGGTCTGCACCTCCCTTACGATACCGGAAAGAAAGGCTATTACAATATCCCGAAATTCAAGGACGGCATGGGTTACCACTTCGCTATCGGATACCCCTTCTAGCTGTTCCATTCCTAGGATTCTGTGGTCTTATCCAAGGTATTTCATTTTCAATAGGTCAACCCTAATTGGAAATGAGATACTTTTGCGCTCTCATTTTAATAACAAACAGATTAATTAACGAACAGAATCATGAAGAAGATTTTTTACTTAATGTTGGTAGCCCTTACTATGGGTATGTTCACCGCTTGCGACGACGATGATGAGAATACCCCTCAAATCAACAACCCGGAACCCAAGGAACAATGGGGCAAGACGCTCCGGGGCGACAATCAAACCCTACTGGCCTTTCCTGATATCTATGCCGATTATTGGGAATACACCTATTCTTACAAAGATAATCCAAACATCGGCCTTCGTCTGACTGGAAAGTTCCCGAAGTCACGCTTCTTCAATTTCACGGTTTATAACGACGAGACCCAAATAGACGTATCCAGCATTGAAGACGTAAATATCCAACCCGACGACAGCTCCATCAACCCTTATGTAAAGGAAACAGATGACTACGGAGCAAATGGCTATACGATTTACATCATTCCCGCTAACACCCCCGCCAGCGCACGTGCCTCGATGAAGAACATATGCGAGTTTCCGGAAGATGTCAATATGGTCTCCATTTTCATGCGTCTTTACTTGGCGAAACAATATAGCGGCGATGAGTATGGCGGCGTGGACATGCCTGCTATCCAAGCTTTCGATGTGACTACAGGTGAGGAAGTAGATTTCCCGAAGCGTGAGGTCTGCAACATCCACGAATCGTTGAACTTGCCGCCGATGGATTTCTCCGCCGACCTGCCGCAACTCCCGTTCATGCGTGCCCCGCTGAGCCTAATGTACCCGAACAGCCCGGCAGAATACCTATTCGCCCGCATCAAACTGAACGAAGGGGAGGTAGCTACTTTCCGTTTCATCCCTCCTACGGCTCCTAAAAGCGTAAGCGAATACGCCACCGCCGATGTACGATACTGGTCCATATGCCTTGGGTCAGCCGAGACCTACTCGTATGCCTCTATTTATGACGAGGAAATGCCTAAAGTGGACAAGGAAGGTTTCGTAACCTTTATCATAGCGGACGCCAACTCCGCCAAACTGCCCGATCTCCAAGCCAAGGCGGAAGCCAACGACGGTACATATATACTGACTTGGAACCGTAAGGAGCAAGGAGACGGAATCCTTGCCTTGTACCGCAACATGGTGATCAACGAAAACTATCAACACTCAATGCGTAAGTTAATGGAATCAGTTTCCCTTGCGGCTGCTAGCGGCGACATGAGCGAATTCAATCCAATGACGATGTTGGCTATGCTGGCCATGGGCAACTGGGGCCCTCAAGGCTATAAATTCAGCGAGGACGATTTCTTGAGCGATAGCTTCAATTACGCCAATATCCGAAGAATGAAATAAACCAATAGACATATCGTATTTTCAAGTCCCCTCGTATCCGGTCTGAACCGGGACAAGGGGACTTCATTTTCACACTCTTATCATAAACCATAGAATTTAGATTCCTTATAGACGGGCGGTAATATAATCAATGATCTGCAGACAAAGGCTTGTAGTCTGCTCGTTCACATCCAATTCCGGATTCAGCTCTACCAGATCCATCGATTTAATCAAGTTTGTCGATAGCATATGATCCACGAAGTTATTAAACTCATCCGGCATCAGTCCCTCACACACACGGGTTCCCGTGCCCGGGGCGAAACGGGGGTCTATGCTATCCACGTCTATGCTGAAATGCACGTTGCGGATCTTCCGTTCCTTCAATTTCCGCTTGATGTCCTCCGCAACGAAGCCGATACCTTTCAGATGGATCGTCTCCATCGTATAGACACTCAGCTTCTCCCGCTCGATCAAATCCCACTCGCCCTCATCCAGACTGCGGGTCCCGACCAAGAATACGTTCTGCGGGTTCACCTTGTTCCCGGGTGCGTAGACATTCACCAGCTCCTCGCTTCCCATCCCCATCAATGCGCTAAGAGGCATCCCGTGGATATTACCACTGGGAGAAGTCTCGCTGGTATTGATATCCCCATGAGCGTCCAGCCAGATAATGCCGAAATCATCATAACATTTACCCACGCCCGAGGCGCTACCTAAACCCAGCGAATGATCCCCGCCAATCACCAAGGGGAACGCTCCTCCACGCAATGTATCATAAACCAACTCCGCCAGATTCGTATTCACCTCCACGATCGCATCCAGATATTTCATGCTGTTACCCCGTACGAACTTATCCGCCTCGCTAACAGGGGGTACATACAAATTACCCAAATCAAAGGCTTTATGCCCGTTCTTCCGGATCACTCCCATCAATCCCCGTTCCCGGAGGTGATTCGGGGCACGCTCTACGCCCTCCCGATCACATCCCAAGTTCAAGGGAACGCCTATTACATTTATTTTCATACCTTAGAATTTAGCGAATGTATCTCGTATGATACCAATAGCTTCCATCATTTGCTCCTCAGTAATCACCAAAGGAGGTGTGAAGCGGATGATATGATCGTGGGTAGGCTTGGCTATCAAGCCGTTTTCCTTCAACGCCAAACAGATGTCCCATGCCGTCTTCCCATCTTTAGGTTCCGTCACGACAGCGTTCAGCAAGCCTTTACCCCGTACTTTCTTAATCATCGGATTATCGATCTTCTCGATCTCGCTACGGAACAATTCACCCATCTTGAAAGCGTTCTCCGACAAATGCTCGTCACGTACCACCTCCAAGGCGGCGATAGCTACCTTTGCCGCCAACGGATTTCCACCATACGTAGAACCGTGCTCTCCCGGAGCGATCGTAAGCATGATCTCATCGTCCGCCAATACCGCCGAGACCGGACTGACCCCACCGGACAACGCCTTTCCCAAGATCAAGATGTCCGGACGAATCCCCTCGTAATCGCAAGCCAATAGCTTACCGGTACGACCGATACCTGTCTGTATCTCATCCGCGATAAACAACACATTATGCTGATGGCAAAGATCATAGCAAGCCCGCAGATAACCATCGTCGGGCACCACGACCCCGGCCTCACCTTGGATCGGTTCCACCAAGAAGCCTACTACATCGGGATCTTTCAAGGCCTCGGCCAAGGCATCCACCTTATTATAGGGTATCTTTATAAATCCGGGCGTATAAGGGCCGAAATCGGCGTAGGAACTAGGATCGGTGCTCATGGAGATAATCGTGATCGTACGTCCGTGGAAATTCTCGCTACAAACCACGATCTTCGCACGCTCCGGAGCGACCCCTTTCTTACGGTATCCCCAACGGCGGCAAAGCTTCAAGGCCGTCTCTACCGCCTCGGCCCCCGTATTCATCGGCAAGAGCTTATCATATCCGAAAAACTTACAGGTAAATTCCATGTACTCACCCAGTATATCCGCATGAAAAGCACGGGATACGAGCGTAAGCTTCTCCGCCTGCTCCATCAGGGCCTTCACGATCTTAGGATGGCAATGTCCTTGGCTCAAGGCAGAATAGCCGGACAAGAAATCAAAATAACGTTTTCCTTCCACGTCCCACACGAACACGCCTTCGCCTCTTCTGAGAACGACCGGCAGAGGATGGTAGTTGTGGGCACCATACTTCTCCTCTCTGGTAATGTAATCTTCCGGTTTCATACTATAATTGAGTTTAAATGACTAGCATATTGTAAGCGTTTGCATCGGGATAGCTCAAAGATAAGCATTTGCGGCTAACCAATTGATTACGGGTATGTATGTTAAGAAACATATTCACAAAAAAGAAGGGATGCCCCGCTCTCCCCAAGGAGAAACAAGGACATCCCTCTCACGTCAAACAAACAACGCTTAGTTCCGTATCCGTACCTTATAGGTCTGGTCAGCTATTCGGACAAGATAGACTCCCGCAGGAAGAGCGCGTCTTGTCTCGCCGGGAACGACCGCGAACCGGGCACGACTAGCACCCGACAGGCCGACAACCCATGCCTCAGCCGGACGATCCGCACGGATATGGAGGGCGTTGGCAGAGGTCCAAACCGCTATGCCTCCCTCTACCGAGGCATTCGATGTCGGGGTATCCGGGGTGTCGGGTGTGTCAGGATAATCGGGATCCACCGGCCCAGATTTGGGCGTATAGCTTACCACGAACGGGCTGAAGCTGGCAACGGAGATCTCCATATAATCATCCTCTAATGTCAAATTGTTATTACCCTCGGAATACACGTCTACCACGCCGTCCGAGCGGAGGTGGATAATCACGATATCATGTTGGGTTTTATTTACGCCTTCCGGATACGGGATACGTACCGTCACGATATCGGAGGGCTGCACGGGAGTTACGGCGGTAGTGGTGGATGCGTCGGTAGCGGAAATCGTGGTCGTCACCTTAACCAAGGTCACTTCCATCACGATCTTCGGGGCATCAGGAGCGATACCCGCATCTTGGGCGGCAGCTTTCGCTTTCTCTTCAATCTCAGCCTTTTTCGCTGGGTCTTCTATATCTTCCTTCACCAAGCGGAGGCTGGAGAGTTCCGTATCCGATGGCAGGGATACGGCATCGGGGATGATCACGATCGGGTTATCATCCGTTGGAACATTCGTTCCCTCCTGCCCTTCCTTTTCCTTGGGAACGGCCGGCGTACCGATCGTAGCGATCTCTTCCGGAGTCACGGAAGATTCCTGCGTAAAGGCAGCGGTTATCGTCAAGTCGTCGGTACCGGAGACGGTAATATTCCCAGATGCTAGCGGGTCATCATTCACTTTGTAACTCACGAATTCGTACTTTGGCAAGGCCGTATGTGCCAAGCTCAACTCAGTACCAACGGGTACGGCATCGCCGGATTTCACGCTCACTTCCTTACCCTCTTTTGTATAAGAAACGGAGATCGTACCGCCTTCCGGCTGCAGGATCTTGACGTAATATTCCGACTCGGGAAGTACCGTGAAGTTTACCTCATACGTACGCTTGGTCTGTCCATCCTCGGCGGTAACGACCAAGGTAGCCTTGGCCGATCCACTCTCGAGCGATACGGTAGCCGTGAACGATCCTGTCGGTTCTACGGAAACAGGCGATCCATTCACGAGCAGCTCAGCCTTCGCATCGACCAGCTGGCCGGATAAGGTGAGGGTAGCCGATTTCTGGGTGGAATTTGGGAGCAGCACCTCATATTTCATCGTAGAGGCAAGAAAACCGGGAAGCGGGGTAACCTCCCCACTTCCTTCCTTATACGATAGGGAACTCAAACGGGCTTCCGAGGACAGAGCCACGAGGATAGGCTCAAATTTCACCTCAGCCTCCACCGTATAGGCCGGCATCAAGAAGTAGGTCGTACCATCTTTCTCTTTCTGCAACGGAACAGTATTGGTTTTATCCCCGACCTTCCCGGATACCTTCAAGGAGCCGAACACCATTTGGTAGCCTTTGTTGGGGGTGGCGGCAATCGTCACCTTCGTACCGGAGGCGACCTCGCCGCCGGAAACAATCGAACTACCCGGAGCATCGGCGGTACTCAAGGTAAGCGTACCGTTCGCCGGGTTGGCGAAGGTGACGGTGGACTGGATCTTCTCGTACTCCACCTCTACCGTGACCGGGAAGTCCGGCATGGTGAAGGTGTAGAGGTAGGCGATACCGCTACTGGCATCGGGCTTAAACGTAGCCGGTACCGTTTCGGAGGGCGTACCCGTGCGGTAAACCTTCGGGTAACCGGAAGCCATTCGGTAGCCGTCGGCGGGGGTGACGGTAATCGTCACCTCGGTGCCGGAATGCAAGGTCGTAGGGGATGTGAGGGTCTCACCGTCCGCCGAGATCGATAAGGAGGCAGATCCTTCCGCGGGAGCCTCGAAAGTCAACATGAAAGGAAGAGCGGGGTAGTCGGGACGGGCCTTCGTCTCGATCCCTTCCTGCGCCCGGGCGGTCATCGAGAAGACCGCCAGCAGGCATACGAGCCATAAACTAGTATATTGTTTCATATCAAAGCGCTATTTTATAAGTGATGTTATTGATTCGAACCATGTAAATACCGGAAGGCAAAGCCAAGCGGGTATCGCCGGGGGCGATAGAGGCGGCGTAGACGGTACGTCCGTCGGAGCGTACCACGGTAAGCGCGGCGGCCTCCCCGGAATAGACATGCAGCGCACCGTCGGCGGCCCAGATACGGACAGCGGCGGTAGCGGTAGCGATCTCGTTGGCGGTCACCACGGAGCCATCGCACACACCCACGCTACGAACCAGCGAGCGGGTGACGGCATTGGCGGTGATGTATGCCTCGAAAGGCTTCAGCACATAATCCGCCTCCTGAAGGTCGAAGCGGGTACCCTCGGCATTGAGCACGTAGATACCACGGAGCGTAAGGTTGGCGAGATTCGGGTTCGTCCGGAAGAGGAACACGCCGTTCTCGAGGGCATCGCCAGAAGCGACCGTAGCCGTAGCCGGTATCTCGATCGGTGCGTCGGAGGCTGTTTGGCTAAAGGTTACCCGAGTCAAGGCTGCGTCGGCGGCCAACAGATAGGGGCTACCGGCGGTGAGATCGACCCTTTTCCCGTTAAGGACAGAGACCTCTTCCCAACCTTGGGCAACGGCCTCCTTAGCGGTGTAGCCGGTGGCGGCATAAAGGATTAGCCCACTACCATATTCCGCAGAGGCTGTCAATTCGATAGGGCTACCGAAGGTCGTCCATTTGTTATTCAGCGAACGGTTGGTTTTGAAAGTCTTGGACACCTTCAGCGCATTCGTTGTCACGACCTGCGCACCCTCCTCCAATGTCAACTCAAAGACGGACGCATTCTCGATATCGACGGTAAGCACGCCATCGGATTTAACGATGACACTCTGTGACAGGCCGGCCTCGGAGAGATTCTGATTGCCGGAGATCTCGACCTCTTTCCAATCACTCACCTCCGTAAAGGTCGTTACCCTACCATCCGCCTCGGGAGCAGGGAAGCGATCGATTGCCGTGCCTTCGCTATCGAGGCCTTTCTGCGGGATAAACGTACTAGCTTTCATCTCCCAGAGCTTATACTCCTCGCCCGCCGTAACGGTAGTGGCTAAGGTCTTGTTGTAGCGTTTTACTTCGATGGGCTGGGATGAGCGAGGCAGAAACCTTATCGTAGCGCCAGCATCTCCCGCCTCATCCGTGAACAGACATTCCATCCAAGCATTGGTAAGGGTACCGGTGTTATGGATAGCGGTGTGGGCACAATGGAAAGTGGTATAGCCATTTACCGGATCAAGCACGCTGAAGGTGCCGGAGTTATCGAGGCAGTAATGCATATCGGACGAGCTGCTGTTTTCAATGCGGAAGCTGCTGCCCGACAGCCTCAAGGTGCCTTTATTAATCAAGGTAGAGGCACCGGACGAGCCGAGGATCGAACCGGTCTGAGCAATTGTCAGATCGCAACCTTCGTTGACGGTCAAGGCAGCACCGTCGGTCGGGCGTATCGTTACGTAATTCAACGTCAGCGTCGGGTTGCCAGTAGCGGTGGCGACGATGAGCTTGTTGGCGGAAGGGCCTGGGGGTGACGATATTTTGCCGTTGAAACGGGTCTCCGTTCCGGCTCCCTTTTTATAACTCCATTTGTTGTTGGAGTAGAAGAGCATGAAGGTCATCGTATCGCTAGAAGACAAGGGCAGTGACAACAAGGACCTCAGATAGGAGGCAGACGACAAGCCGGACTGGCCGGGGATAATAGTACTCGCGTAAGCTGTAGGCAGACCGTCAGCGCCATAGCCGGCAATAGCTTTCAGTTGCGGGAGCAGGCCGTTCTCGGCGGTACCGATGGCGGTGAAGGCTTGTGTATTTTCGGGGCCTGCCCAAGCGGCGATCTCGGCGGCGACATCATCGAGGTAAGTGTCGGCACCGTTTGCCTTATCGCTACCTATGTTATCGGTAGGGACGGCTGGCGTATTATCTCCTATCGTCAGTTGGATCATGGTGCTGGCGTAGTTGTCGAGAAGGGTAACTTTATTAGTAGGTGAATCAGATCCGAGAATCCGACCGGCCTGTTTATCCGACGTATTTCCTAAGGCTTTCACGCCGGCGGTAGTTAAGGCGAGGCAATTCTTTATCGTTATATTAATGTTTCCAGCAAAAGCTTGCCCCACAATACCACCTGCGGCAGCTATCCGGCTGTCGCTGTTTGATCCTGCAGAAACAGCGCCTGTGGCAAAACAAGATTCAATCGTCGTTTTCTCAGATAGTCCGGCAATGCCGCCGGAATAAGCATTAGCAGCGGAAGATTTAGCGATTATCCACCCTGTCGAATAGCAGTGCGATATGCTACAATTACCGCTACTATAGGCTCCGATACCGCCCGCATATGCGGCATCGCTAGAACCAGAACCGGTAGCAGTAACACGGATATCCTCCGTATTGAAACAGGAAACGATAGAAGAGCCATTATTAGTCGCTACGATTCCACCACCACGACCCATCTTTCCGGTCATAGTGACAGCTCCCCTGTTTGAACAAGCGCTAATCACCGAACCTTCAGAGTAACCGGCAATTCCACCGAGAGACCCAGAATTGCCGGTCACAGAAAAACTAACCTTGCATTGATTATGGCAATTGATGATTTTTCCATTCTTTACATAACCTGCCACGCAGCCAAGATAGTAAGCGGTGTCTTGAGCATTAGCAATAGTTGTCAAATTAATATTGTCAGATCCTGCCATCGTCAGATTCCGCACGGTCGCTCCATACAGATAACCGAAAAGGCCGATATAGTAAAACGAGGCCGAGGAGATCGTCATTCCGGTAATCGTATGGCCGCCACCATCGAAGGTGCCTTGAAAGTAGTAACGTGCATCGAAGCCTTTATAAGTCCCTATCGGTATCCAATTAGCCTCGAAGCCGCTCGCCACGCCTTGGGCAGGTTTCGCCAGCGAGATATCGTCCGCAAGCGTAACCGTACAGTCCTTGAAGCCCTCGGAGGCGGGATAGGAATCGGTATAGGTTTTATCGGCATCGGCGATTGTCTTCCCGTTATTCGTCACCCAAGCGATCCACGCGAGGCCGCAGGCGGTCTTGACGGTGTAGGTAGTGCCGGAGACGGCGACATCGGTGCCAGTCGGGCCGACATTGGCTAATTTGGCGTACCCGGGCCAGTCGGCGGGGAGAGTCGTCATGCCTGAGAAGGAGACTAATTTATCTTCCGTTGCCGTAAAGACGGTTGTTCCTTTCGAATCCATCAGTTGTTCGTTGCCCAGCCAAAGGGTGTAGCCGGTGTTCTTTGTGACGTTGATGGCGAAACCCTTCTTTTTACCGTCGGTGGTGAATTGGATAACGGGATCGAACGATTGGCCGCTGGCGTTTTTCACCTCGAGCGTCTGGCCACTCGTTGGGGCGGTGGCGAACTGCCATTGGAGGAAGGGGGATTTCACTCTAGAGCTTCCATAAATTGCGTCTCCATCTTTATCTTCCGAAGAAACCGTTACTTTCGCGTCTTCGGTAGCCGAGAAAGCACCCCAATTGTCTAGAAACACAGCAACAGCTTCCGCCGTGACAGTTATCTTGCCTTTGATGGTGGTATTTATAGCAGAACTAGTAGAGTACAGATATATTCCATATGATCCAGTTCCTTCCGCGGCGATATTCAATCCGGCGGTGCCACCATCCAGAAGCAGGATGCATCCTTGGTAGTTATTAATCACATCCTTTTTCGCTTTCAGGTTACTGGCAGAGTTGCCTGTCGCTTGGATACAGAACGGTTTACTGCCCTCCAGATAAAATAATGAGCCGTCGGCAGTAGTGGAGGTCAGGTTTAGCCCATCCAATTTTAGGATCGGGTAGCTGTCAAGATTATTCGCGTCGGCTATCGCTTTCTCGCTTTTGATATCGATCGCGCCCTGCTGCCAGTTTGCGTTCGTGCCCGTCAGCGTACCGGAGAACTCGGTCTCGGTGCCATTAGTCCCGACCTTGTAAAACCAAGCGTAATCGGTCGAGCTGTTGGGTTTCAGTTTATAGGTGAGAGTTAGTTTATCAGTAATACTAGTACTAGCCACGTCAAGCGGCTGTGTCTGCGCTTGCGCTCCTGCCATTGCCGGCCCCCATAGGGCCAGCGTCAGGATACAGAACATCCGCACGGCGGCCCGGAGGGAGAGCCGCGCGGATATCTTTCTAGAAAGATAAAATTCGTTCATATGGATTCGATTTTAAGTGTTTGACAATTTGCTAGGCTCAGATCTCGTCCGGGCTCTCGCTATCGCCGCCGGGGTTCTCGGGGTCGGGCGCAGGGTCGGGTGTGGGATAAGGCTTGTCGTCGGACTTGGAGGGGCTGGTGGGACCTCCCTTGGCGGCGATGAGGTTCTTATACTTGCGGAAGATCTGGTTCACGGTGTCGATGAAGGCGTTGATGGCCTCGGTAGGCTCGAGCACGGCATAGGCGTTGACACGCTGGATGATGAGGTCGAGGGTCTCGTCGGTCGCCTTGCGGGCCTTGGTGGTATCGGTCTTCACACGGGCGGAGTACTCGTCGGTGCGGGTGATGTCGAGAGCCTTGTAGGCATCGTTCAAGGTTTTCAACTGGGCCACGTAGGTGTCGAGGCGGAGGGTCTTGAGGGCTTCCGATACGTCGGCCTTGGCGAAGTCGAGTAGCAGGCCGTCGATCAGGGCGGTCTCCTCGGCGTAGGCCTTGGCGTAGATCTTGTCGTAGGCCCGCAGCACGCTGTCTACCAGCAGGGCGGAGGTACGCAGGGTCTCGTCGGGGCATACCTTATAGGAGCCGTTCATGGAGTAGATGAACTGGAGGGTCTTGTCGCGCTCCTTGTCTTTCGCCTCCAGCTGGGCGGTAGAGGCGCTCTTGGTGACGCGGTTCACGCACTCCGCCTCCCGGTCGATGCATTCCTTGTAACCCGGGGCGAAGGCCTCCAGATGGAGGGCGGCCGCGGTCGCGTCCGAGATACGGGCGTAGATCTCGTTGTTCATACTCATGTGGCCGGCGTTGGTCAATGCGGTCTTCGCTACCGATCCGATTTGTTTCGCTAAACTCATACTGTTTGTTGTTTTTTCGTTAATACTTTCCTCTTGTCTTCCGATTTAAGGCTCCTACAAATATAAGATAATTCCTTTGATAATCATCGATTTCCCTCCCAAATAACGCCTACGGGCATCGAAATCGCTCCCGAGACATCGGAAAGGACCGCTATGGTCGTAAGGATCGCTCCGGACGCCTCGGGAGAGGCCACTACGACCATAGGGATCACTCCCGAGGCTTCGGGAGGGGCCGTTACGGTCGTGGGGATCGTTCCGGAGGCCTCGGGAGGGATGGCTACGGTCGTAGGGATCGTTTCCGAGGCATTTCGCTAGTCCGTCGCTTTCGTAAACCGGATCGGCCAGTCCAACGGCTTGGTGGTGTAGACCGGGAAGATCCATTGCTCATGGTTGGTGGCTTTGTTGCGGCCGAACCAACTGTCTCCCTCGTTCAAGTCGTTCTCTTGGTCCACCCCGAAGCGGTACGGCGGGTTCTCGCTCTTCAATTTATACTCCTTGCTTCCCCAATAGGCCGGGAATTGCTCGTCGATGGAGTAAGGAAGCGTCATGTCGGTACCGGGCGAGGTGGCGATCACGTAGTATAGGTCATCGCTCTTCCCCTTGCGGGCGATGCCCACACCGGTGACCGGTTCCTTATGGCTGTCGTCGGGCGAGAACTTCAAGCAAACGTAATGGTTATCGATCGCGTCCCACATCATTCCCGATTCGGCATCCTGCCCCCGCGGTTCGAAGCCGTGCTTGCGGGCGTCGTCCTCCTTCATGAAGCGCATGTGGTAGATGGGGCGGCACTCGTCCTTGAAGTCGAGGGCTACCCACCAGAGCTGGTCGGCGTTATCCCCCACGTCGAGGTACTCGTGGGCCGAGGTATCGAGCATCTTGCCGATCCGCGAGTCGTTCGGTCCCTTGGTATTCAGCACCAACGGACTGTAGATGCGTTCCTTGCCGTCCGGCCCGGTGAAGACACGTTGTCCGGCGGGATCCCCGTGATTGTCCTTCCCGGTACGCATCATGAAGTCGGCCAGGATCAGCTGCGGTTTCTTGGCCAGCTTCGAACGCGCCTCCACGTAGGAGTCCAGATATTTCTTCAGCGCATCTTGCCGCGCGTAGTTCTTCGTCAGGTAATACAGGGGGACCAGGAAGCAACGGGTGGTATCGCCCCTCGGGCCGTAGCTTACGAGGTGGAGGTTGCTGTTCTCGTCGGCGATGGACTTGTCCCAGCTCTCGAAGTCCACGGAGGCGTTGCCGCCGGTGATGATCATGATGCTCTCCTCGGACATATGCTCGTTCAGCTCCGACTTCGTATAGCCGCCCCCGGCGCCGATCTTGCCGCCGTGGGTACCCATCACGCGGTAGTAGGTCTGGAGCCAGTTCTCGTTCTCTCCCGCCGGCGACGACGACTTGGCGGAAAGCTCCGCCTCGGCGGCGAACACCGTCTCGTCGTAATAGAGGTTCTCCTTCCGGCTGTAGATATAGGTATAGCTCCCGCCGAAGACACCGCCCACCAGCACGTGGGTGCCGTAGGTGTCGTATAGATCGTAGATGCCCTTCTGCGTGTTGCCGTATCGCTTGTAGAGGTCGCTATTGGTTTCGTTCAGCAAGCGCGAGGCGGTCGTGGTGAGGAACGGCAGGAAGACGTCGGGATTGCTGGCGGAGGTATAGATGGCGGTGGCCATATGCAGCTCCACCATCGGCTTGACATGCACGTCCACGTGATACTCGAAGCGGTTGGACGAGGTCTGGTTATGCTGGAACCGCTGGTCGAAGGAGCCAGAGAAGAGTTTCGACCTCGTAGGCGTAGGAGCGCCTTGGTTCGTGAAGCCGAGGCTGCTCACCGAGATGCCGAGCTCCTGCCACATGTTGTCCACCATCTCCTCGTAGTCCACGCCGGAGCGTTCCCGTCCCCACGACTCGGCGTGGGGGGTCTTCACGAAAGCCTCCGTGCCGTACATCAGGTCGAAATCTAGGAAAGGCTCGCTAGGGGCGGCGAAGATATCGCCCGCCGTGTTCACCGTCTTGCCCACGTTGTGCATATAGCTCGGGGCGTTATCCGACGCTGAGCTTTCCAGCTTGGGTTGCGACACGAGGAAGAGCGTGTCCGTCGCCGCCTCCCCCGACTTGCTGGCGATCCCCCGCAGGGCGATCTTCTCGAGGAAAGGCTTACGCTCCACCTCCTTCTTGAGGTTGAGCACGAGGAAGCGGCTCTCGGCCCCCTGCCTCATCTCCCAATCGAAATACTTGCCGCTGAACTCGAAGTCGCGGATACGATCATCGTGCACCGGGATGGCGATCTCGCCCTCCCACGGATGGATGATGAACAGCCGATTGCCGTCCGACTCGTCGGAGAGGTTGAACTCCGCCACACGCTGGGGGACGTACACTTCCGTGTCGTCGTCGGAACATCCCGTGAGGAAGGCCGACACCACCAGCGTCAAAATACCGAAAAATAAAGATTCTCTTCTCATACTGATTCTTCTTAGATAAAGGTGTATACTCTATATTATAATGTAGGGAGTTCGCCTCCCCATGACCCTATTCGATCGCCCGTACCCATTCGTCCATGCCCTTGGCGGCCTCCGGCGGCATCTTCTGTTTCAGCCGGTAGCGGGTGGTGTGCAAGCTTCCGATGGAGATAGACATCTTGTCGGCGATCTCCCGGTTGCTCAGGTTCATCTTGATCAGCATGCAAAGCGTTTCCTCCGCCGGCGTGATCCCCGGCACCCGCTCCCTAAGCGTCGGCAGGAAACCCGGATACGATGCCCGGAACGATCGGTGGAACGATCCGTTCCCTTTTCGCTCCGGATCGGCGGGAAGGCACGAGGCCAGCAGGTGCTCCTTCCGTATCGGGCACTCGGCGGCGTGACGCTCCAAGTGTTCCGACAGTACGTCGAACCGCTCGTCGATCCGCCGGCGCAGATGCTTCCATGCGAACACCCAGCAGCCCCCGCAGAGGAGGAGCGCCAGCATCCCGCACATCATCAAAATCCGTAAGTATGACCCTTCCATTACTACTTCGTTTTTGTTTCTCAAAGGAAACCATTCCTATCCTTATACGACGAATTCTTTTTTGAGCAATCCGCTCAACAAGTCCTCAACAACGGCCTTATCCGCACGAAATGCGATCATCAATTTAATTGACACGCCGCTCGGGGCACCGGTGGTACGGACAAGTCAAAGGTACGCCGCCGGGCCTTCGGACGGATAAAAAACCAATAGATGATTCAATCGATTTATACCCCGGGACACGCTATTTTCCATGAAAAACGGCGTATATTCGCGATAAACCATAAAATCCTACGCAGATGAGAGACATCACGCATTTCCTGCTAGCCACCCTCCTCTCGCTAGCCACCCTCGCTTGCCGGCACGACACGCCTCCCGCGGACGGCTCCCTCTCCCGGCAGCTTCCGCCCGATACCAAGGAGATACTCCGGCAGCTCAACGACCGCGACAACCGGGAGGAGGCCTTGCGCCTCGCCGACAGCCTCGCCGCTCTTCCCCCTTCCGACGACCCGTGGCTAGAGATCCGTATCGCCCAAGCGGTAGCCAACACGCTCTATAAATTCCGCCGCGACCCTTTGGATGCGATCCGTGTGCAAGAAAGGGCCCTCGCCGTCTATCGCCTCCACCCCGATGCCGCCGACGATCCGGCCGACCTGCTCTCTACCCTCGGCCATTATTACCGCCGCAAGGGAATGCGGGAAAAAGAGGTGGAAGTCATACAGGAAGCCATGGACTGGTGCGTAGCCCACCCCGAGAAGCTCAACCGGGGTTTCGTCTACACCTTCGCCGACCTCTCCTCCACCTATAGCGACCTCGGATTGTACGACAAGGCTATGGAGGCCATCTCACGCTCCATCGACTACTCCCTCCAGTTGGATAGTTTTACCATCAGCGACCTCTACCGGATGAAAGCCGGGATATTCTGGGAGCTGGAACAGCACGACTCTACCTTATATTACGCACGGCAGGCCTTAAAGAGAGGGGAGGAGCTGAAAGAGAACGCCTATGTCCTCGCCGCCAAAAACATACTTTACAATTATTACTACGAATATGTGCCCGACTCTATCCCTGCCGCCCTCGAAGGGTACAAGGAATTGATAGAAGAGGAAGAAGCGATCTCCGCGGGGTATCAAGATCTTTTCAAATTCATGCTGGGGGCCTGCCTCGTACGCGACGGAAAGCCGGAAAAAGGCTTCCCCCTGATGGAAGAGGCCTACGCTCTCTACAAGAAATACGAGGCGAACGATATGATGGATTGGACCGGACGGCATTTGCTCAACCTTTACGCCCAACAAAAGAAGGGAGACAAGATGGCTGAGATCTACCCGGAATACAAGGAGATACACGACTCGTTGCAACTGGCGGAGAAACAGCGGTACGCCATTGGTGCCAACGTACGCTACGAGACCGGACGGAAGGAGCAGGAGAATCGGGCCTTATCCGCCGAAGTGGCCTTGAAGGAACGTTCGCTCGTTTATACGCGCGTCATCCTGATCCTAGCCATTTGCCTGCTGACCGGGATCATTGTCTACGCACTCCAACGTCGCCGGCTTCACCAACGTGAGCGGGAGATCCAGCGTCAACGGCTGGATAATCTCCTCGCTACCCAACAAGAACTGAACCGCCGCAATGAGCGACTGAGCGCCGAGCTGGAGCAAGCCGCCCATAACGAGGTGATCGACAGCGTACGCCAGAAGCTCAACCCCTCCTTGCTGAGCGGCGAGGACGAGTTGCGGTTCCGCCAATCCTTCGCTGCCCTGTACCCTCGCTTCCTGCCCGGCTTGCGTAAGGACTTCCCGGAACTGACCAAATCCGACGAACTGCTCTGCATGCTGATCTACCTGAAGCAGAGCACGGACGAGATCTCGTTGGCCTTGGGCATCTCCCGTCCCAGCGTCAACTCCGGACGCAGCCGTATCCGCAAGAAACTTGGATTGCAGAAAGAGGAATCCTTGGACGAATTCCTGCAAAAAAGATAATCCCTCCTTTCCGGCGGCTGCCACCCGAAGGTGGCATGCTCGCCGGAAAGGAGGGGATCAAGGGCGGATCAAGTACGAACCGCTACGCATAGCCGATAAAGGCCGCTTATAAAGTTGTCAGATAATTTTTCAGCGGATTGGAGTACATCTCTAAGATCTTCTTACGTAAGAACGCCTCATCCTTGTTCGGAAGGACGATCTTATCCAATTGTCCTTGCAAGTATTCCTCGAATTGCTTCTTATCCTTCGGACCATAATGTTCTTGGAAACGACGAGTGCCGTTCAGTAAGTCATACGCCACGTAATTGCACGGATAGAAACGATAGTTCTTATAGATCTCCCGGTCAATAACGGACGCAATAGCGCTTACCAGCTCATTCTTCTCCATATCCTTGTCCAGTTTAGCCAAGGAATCATTGATCGGGGAAGTGATCGTGAAGTGGACACGACCCTTATTATTCAGGATACCCGTTTCCATGCTCAACAAATCATCCCGCTGACATTTCACGTAATCCGGATCATCCCGCTTCATCTGGAATTCTTTCGCCTTCAAGAAATCGCAAGGATCAAACTCGTAGGAGATAGCGACCGGTACGATATTCAAGTCCATCAAATTCAACAACAGATTATCCTTATCGCCGCCGATACTCAACATCTTCAATACGCTACCCTGCGTACGATCGTCCGAGTCCTTGGCACGTCCCTCACGCTGGGCGATCCATACAGACTCGTTCACATTCTTGATCGCATGATGGATATAGGCGGAAAGCGTCTTGCTGACCTCCAACATCTGACGAACAGAAACACCACGCTTCACAATAAAGCTATTGTTCAAGCGTACCAATGTCTCGATCCACGGACGGATTAAAAGATTGTCGCCGATAGCGACCTGCGTCATACCATACCCCACATCATATAACATGACATTCAAGAAGGAGGCATCCAATACGATATCCCTATGGTTCGAGATAAACGTACAGGCCGCCTTATCTTTCGGCAGACGGCTACGCCCTGAGATAGTAAGCGAGAAAGTAGTATTTTTCGCCACCGTCATTACAGCGTCATAGGCCAGAGTAGATTTAAACTCCTCCTTCGTCTTGCAAGCACGCATGGCAACTGAGAATTCCTCCCAATTCAAATTCGGCTTTATGTAACGTAAAGCCCGCTCGAAATCCTCATTGGCGACCAATTTTTCAATCGCGTCCTTCACCTCACTGTTGTTCAGCGGACGGATGTCGTCGAAATTAGGGGAAACTGTTTCTGTATCCATATCTATTCATTTTGTTTTTCTGTTTTTGAGTTCGTCTTCAATAATGTCTGTCATGACATCCTTTATATCCAATCCCGCCGCACGTACTTGCTGTGGGATAAAGCTGGTAGCCGTCATTCCCGGTGTCGTGTTTATTTCCAGTAAGACAGGCTCCCCGTCTGCCGGAATAATATAATCCACACGAATCAGTCCTTTGGCGCCCAATATATCGTAGATCCTTGATGTCTTGCGCTGTATCAACTCCGTCAACTCGGCGGAGATACGGGCCGGAGTGATCTCGTCCACCTGCCCGTTATACTTTGCGTCGAAATCGAAGAATTCGTTATCCGTAACCACTTCGGTCAAAGGAAATACAACCTCTTTACCCTCCACCTTATAGCAACCGCATGTCACTTCCGTTCCATCGATAAAGCTCTCGAGAATCACCTCACGTCCTTCCCCAAACGCCTTAGCGATAGCGGGCTGGATAGCGGAGAGCTCTTTCACCTTCGTCACGCCGAAACTACTACCCCCATCGTTTGGTTTCACGAAAATAGGCAAACCCAAACGAGTCACGACTTCTTCGTCCGTAATAGTCTCTCCCTTGAATAAATGAATGGATGCGGCAATTTTTACACCAAAGTCTTTCAAGTAATGATTGCATACGTATTTATTGAATGTCAAAGCGCTCACCAGCATCCCGCAAGACGAGTAAGGCATACCGATCATATCGAAATATCCTTGTAAACGTCCGTCCTCGCCCGGAGTACCGTGTATCGTTATATAAGCGAAGTCAAAATGCCTCGTCACGCCATTCTCCTTGAAGCTAAAATCATTCTTATCAATTGGTGTATGTTCCCCGCTAGGAAGTATAACCGCCCACTCATCCCTCTTAACGATGGCAATATATAAATTATATTTGTCTTTATCAATAAAAGAGTAGATTCCGTCCGCACTTTTTAATGAAATAACGATCTCGGAGGAATCTCCCCCTGCTACGATAGCGATGTTCTTTTTCATTTTTACAATTCTTTAGTGTTCGCGTATACACGCCATCTGTCGATCAGCTGCTGCATATCGGAAGGAATCTCAGAATCGAAAAACATCTCCTCTCCCGTAGTAGGATGAACGAACCCCAACGTCTTAGCATGCAAGGCCTGACGTGGACAAATAGCGAAACAGTTTTGCACGAACTGTTTATATTTAGTAAAAGTTGTTCCTTTCAAGATATCATGTCCGCCATACCGCTCATCGTTGAAAAGCGTATGACCGATATATTTCATATGTACACGGATCTGGTGCGTGCGCCCCGTCTCCAGACGGCACTCCACCAAGCTCACGTAGCCCAAGCGTTCCAACACGGTGTAATGGGTGACGGCGGTCTTGCCTTGATCGCCTTCCGGGAAGACGGTCATTTGCATACGGTCACGAGGGTCACGACCGATATTTCCCTCGATACGCCCCTCATCCTCTTGAACGATGCCCCATACCAAGGCACGGTATTTACGTTTGGTTGTCTTGTTGAAGAACTGCAGGCTTAGGTTACTCTTGGCCTCCGGGCGTTTAGCCACCACCAATAAGCCCGACGTATCCTTATCGATACGGTGTACCAAGCCTAAACGAGGATCGGAAGGATCATAATAGGGATCATCCTTCAAATAATAAGCCAAGGCATTCACCAACGTACCGGTATAATTACCATGACCGGGATGTACGACCAAGCCTGCCGGCTTATTCACCACCAGCAAATCATCGTCCTCATATACTATATTCAAAGGGATATCTTCGGGGATAATCTCCAGTTCCCGGCGTGGGCGATCCATCACGATAGAAACCACATCCAAAGGTTTCACCCGGTAATTACTTTTCACCGGCTTATCGTTCACCAAGATACAACCCGCCTCAGCCGCCAATTGGATGCGGTTACGGGTAGCGCCCATCATACGGTCTACCAAGAACTTATCCACCCGGAGCAGGGATTGCCCCTTGTCCGCTACGAAGCGGAAATGCTCATACATCTGGCTCGACGATGTTTCGTCTTCTTCCGGCATCAACAGGTCGTCTACCTGTTCATCATCCATATCGTCCAAAAACTCGTCCATTCCCTTAAAACCAGTTTTCTATATCACTATCCAATGGTTCTACCGGAATACTATCCAATGCCAATGAGTCGGGAAGCATATTCGGATCGCCACTGCTTACTTTCAATACCAGATGAGCGGTCAACGGTACATGTTCCCCTTTGAGCAAGGTACGCCCGTTTAACTCCACCCCCATCGCCAAATCTTTATAATCGCCCGGCACATACTCTATCTCGACCGACGAGAAGCCACGGGCCCGCAGCAAGGCATACGCCTGACGGAAAGATAAGTCTTCCACCTCCGGTATCACGGCCATCTGGGAGGTCAACGCGTTAATCGTAACAAAGACGATCCGCCCCTCTTTCACCTTCGATCCGACACCGGGAACCAACTCCACGATGGAGCCCGGAGCCACATCTTTCGAGAATACGGAATCGATCACGTTATAGCGTAGCTTATTATTCCCGAAAAACTCGGCGGCGTCCTCTAGCTTCATTCCTTTCACGTCCGGAACGACCACCGCTTGATTATGGCGGGTATAAGAATCCAGCCACGCCAGTACGCCATAAACAACGCCGCACGACACGACTATCACCAACAAGAGATTGATGACAAACGGATTCTTTATCAGTTTTACAAAAAAGTTACTCATTTCACGTATGTATTTGTAGGCGGTTCAAAAGTAGAAAAAAAACGGCATATAGACCAATATCCACCAGAGCAATACTACAAAAACAAAGAAAGTAAAGGCTTTTTAGGAAAAAACCTCTACTTTCTTTATAAATCTTTAGAACGTGACTAATTATCCGTTGTATTCGTCAGATACCGTTAATTTAGCTCTGCCTTTAGCACGACGAGAAGCTAATACTCTACGGCCATTAGCGGTAGCCATTCTTGAACGGAAGCCATGCTTGTTCTTTCTTTTTCTGTTGGAAGGTTGGAATGTTCTTTTCATCTTTCTATATTATTTATTATTATTCGCATACTTATTCGGGCTGCAAAGATAGAGCCTTTTTTTTAATAAACAAAGGGTTGCGCAATTTTTTACGCAAGAACCTTTGATATCAGACCAAAGCAAGTTAACTGCATGGGGCAAGTAAGTTAACGTCATCGGCAAATGAAGAAAGCGATGCCGCCCATCTTCTTACGGAATGAATGGCATCGATAAAGCACGAATGCTATATGAGGTAAAGGGCCGGGGAGGAGGTGCAGCCTACGTGTAAAACAAATTCAATCCATTGTGTGCTGCACGCTCCCCGCATCCGTCATTCACATGATGGATGGGAACCCATTATCTTGCCAATCGAATATCAGAACCTTCGGCTAAATCTTCTATGGAAGGATTAGCTCTATAGGTATTTCCGTTTTTATTATATGTAATATTAACTGTCATACCCTTGCTGGGATTACCGTAATACGTATAAGTATACTTTCCATTGCTACAAGACATGCTACCATTCAAACAACTTACAGTAGGAGGATATCCCTCACTCTCCCAGCTCCACCCCCAATAATATCCATATTCTATAGAACCAGTCATTGCCGGTAATAAATTGATATTCGGATTCTTCTTGTAATCACTTACAGACATCGAGACCGTATAATCTTTACTATTTTTATAAGAGAACGTTATTGTCGCATTATCGTCAACTTTCTCCAAAATAGAGCTTGCCATAGAATAACTACCCTCATCATCCGTGGCTGATATATTTCCAGATATTCCTCCATCGATAGCGTATGAAATCCGCGAATTCTTACCTACAGAGCCCCAGTTCCACCCCCAATTATTACGATAATATGATGCAGATCCATTTATCGGGAAATCCTTCGTGCTCTTTACATTTATATTAGCTGTCTGAAAATTCTCATTTTCTATAGTCACAATTCCATTGCTGTTATCGACACTCGTTTTAAACGACACGGTTTGAGGACCAGAAGACACGGCTTCATAGATATAATAATACGTATTATCCTCATATACGATCAACATATTCTGATCATCACCCACGGGATAAAGTTTCGTAGCATGAATCTTACACTCTACCGGGAAACTCGGATAGTCTGAAGGAATAGTGAATGACAAGTCGATTTTCTGATCTTTGCCCGCATAATAGATTAGGGGCGTATATGGATTAAATGTATACATCTCAGAAGCAATGACAGTTATCTCCCGGGACAAGACACCTTTGCTCACTCGAATCTTCGCCGTTTGACTTCCCTTTTCCACGTGAGCGACCTTTGCGGTTATTAACCCGTTCGTTATATTCAAGTTCGATAAGATATTTCCCTGATCTTCCAATATGGAAACGCTCATGTCCGTATTATTTGCCGTAGACAATCCATTGGGATAGTAATTGGCTTGTACACTTAAATTTGAAGATGATGTAAATAGATGAATCAGTTTATCCACCACCAAACGATTTCCATTCGCGTCTGAAATAATTGGGGATTCTTTCAATATCTCCGCATACAAGTCATTAGAAGGAGCGCTCTTCTTCGCATCCTCCAATGATTCGGCACCACTATTGCTCTCACCTGTAAATCCTTTGATTATAATGCTATAATTAAAATTTCGTTCAATCTTATAAGCTTTCTTCTCTGAATTTAATAGATGTATTTTGTAATATCTGCCATTAGAGCCATTTTGAATGATCACATAGGTAGTATTATCACTTGTGTTAGAGGATTCGAACAGATATTTTTCATTCGTATCAAAGTCTGAACCTTCCGAATAGTTCATAGAAACCGGCAAAGTCAAAACCTCATTATCATTACGGTCAAAAGTGTTATCACCGTTCTCATTATAGGGTGCCACCGTTCCTTTTGATGCGTAGTGATACACCCCATATCCTCCTATGGTGAAGCCCTGCACGCCGGCATTGACACTTACTGTTACCTTTGCGTAATTACGTAACAAACTTACACTGACCGTTTGGCTAAAATCAGAAACTTCTGTCCTTCCCCAAAAAGTAAGCTCACTTGTTTCCAAAGGGGCTATAACCTCTCCTTCGTTTTTTCCTTTATTTGCTTCTTCGTTAAATCCACTCCAATTATAATTACAAATAAAGTGAATATACTTAGTCGCTTTTGGAACCCTAGCAGTTCCACTTGTCAAATTCGCAGAGACATCTACCTTTCCAAGGAAAACGTTCTCCTCATCAAAAGTCATTAAAGATAAACTACTCACGCCATCTGCCGCTGTTTTTGTTTTCACAGAATAATCCGGTACAGTCAATGAGAAATTGACTACAGCAAAATCACCGCTATCTTTATTCTCTATTGATTGCTCCAATATATCCTCTTGACAAGAGAATAATGCCAGAAATATTACTGAGAATATGTATATTAAATTTTTCATCATTCTTATAGTTTATAATGTTTCACATTTAATTCATTTCTCCATCTTTCACATCACGTACACAACGAACCGCAGCTTTTTTTTCATTATAACCAGAATTATTTACAGGATAGTCCATCGTTTTAATAGCAGAATAACGTTGCGCACTCCAATACCAATGCCCTCCTAAAATGCTTGTCACAGAGCTCTCTTTCAAGTTTTGAAGAACATCAATCATATATAATTCAGCTTTAGTCGGCATCCGCCAATCTGAATATTCCACTTTTGTTTTATCGTCCAACTCTGTATAATCTTTACAATATTTTTGTCTGCTATCATAACCGTCTGGACCATTTGTTCCATGTTGCGAAGCCAGCATAAAACGAGGAGAGACCCGTCTATTATTCTCATCGGAGTCAATCGTACACCCATTCTCATCAACCATTGGATATCCAGTAATCGCACTCCGAACATAGTCCGTAAACTCTATCCTTTTCGTTGCATAACCTTCACGATTATACTTACTTTTCACTGGAGGATAAGGCAAGTCTGAATAATTAGCGACCAATGTATTAAATATAAACATAGATGTATTACTCCAACCACTTCCGGGTCTATTTCCTGACTGATGTTGCGTTATATACAATGGAGGATATTGATAAACTGTTATTTCGGGAGAAGACAAACCATTGTCATTACGAACCGTAAACTTAATTATCCGAGGAACAAAGTTTGTCGGTATAGGACTTATAATCGTTATAGATCCACTCATACCAGAGCAGGAAATCGCAAGGCCACTAGGCGTGGAGACTAACTGATCTTTCACATAAACTTTAATATCTGCAACATCCACTCTCGCATGAGAGGAGGACTGGAATGTTATATCTGTATTCACTCTTTCATTTGGCATCGTAATCTTCAACGGCGTAACTAACAAATAATTTCCTGTCTCCACATTCACATCCGTCGTTCTTGGTACCCAATCCACTATACTATAAGCCCATTTCATATTGCGCTCTTTCAAATCAAATGTTCCTTCTAACTTATATAAGTTTCCATGAACCAGACCGGTAGTTTCACACACTCCAGCCTTTCGCACCGGATTCAACTCATACTTAAAAGTCCGAGCCATCCCCTCATCCATAGCGCTTTCCTTTAACACGCCTGTTATCTCGATTACAATAGGAGAACCTTCAGTAGCTTTCTCATAAGTATAAAAAGAGAAGCTGCTGATACAGCCTTCCTCCGTTTTATCCCATGAGCTAGTCATTGATTTATTCTTTTTACTATTCGTACAAACGGTGCCTCCCGCAGGTAAAACCACGTCTGACTCCGGGTTGATCCCTGTTATTTTAAATGAGGAAACATCGAAAGAAGCTTCTTCTCCAGCAGAAAATTTCCACGAAACATCAATGCGTGCAACCAACTGATCCACTTTGATATCAAATTTATTGATTTGACCTTTATTTAGAGTTTCAGACTGTTCCGCGATTTTTATCAATTCAGAGGATTTGAAACTTCCTGCTTGCTCTACCGCCAAATCCTTGAATTGCTGATATGTCGTATAAGCCTTACAAGCTTCCCATTGAACACTCGGTAAATTAACGAGTGTCAATATCGGCTGTTTTTCCCCGTAACATTTAGCCACGACTTCTACCTCAAACGATTCCTTCGCATCCGGCTCACCATAGCTTAAACCAACCACTTTCGCTTTTTCCGGATCAAAAACCGCTATCACATAGTTATTGATTTTCTTTTCGGCATCATCCTGTGGAAATTCATAGTTCGCAGCAGCCTTTGTCTCCACACTATTTATGGACAAAGTAGCCGATATCGTAGCCTCCTCTCCTCCACTTATAACAGGCCCGTCAACCAATGTCTCCTCTGAGCAAGAAGAGAATAGCCATGTCGTGGCAGCTATCGTAAATAGTATATTCTTTAGTCTCATAACTTATTAATTTTACCCGTTTATTTTATTACTTCTTCCCAAGTTCCTGTTACCGTATTCGATATAAAGTCGTTTACCGTGCAGGTTCCTTCTGCCGTGCCATTCGTAATGGTCACATACAGTTTATATATATTCCCCGGCTGTACGCAGGCTGCGCCGTCCGTCTTTATCTTAAATGTACTTGTAGATTCCACTCCATTCACCGTATATACGACTTTCAATGCCGTTTGTTTATTCACGTCATTGCTTTCATTCGCATATGTATAAAAACGAATATCGCTAATATTCTCATACGTTGGTTTTGGGGATACACTCGAATCATTATAATCCGGATGAAAAGGATTATCATCACCTACAGAAAGCGGACCTACAGGAGAAGATCTCAGAATCACATTAGGATCAGCCTTTTTAACATATGTGCTAGTAACGGCGTTTAATAATGAAACGCTTACAACGTTAGCATCGGATACCGTCTCTTCCTTGAAAACAGGTTCCCCATTCGAATCTGTTCCAGTTTGTACCTTCTTATTTACCTTAAACTCCTCCAACTGAATAGCCGACGTAAGTTGATATACCGGTATTTCAACCTTGGTACAATTCTCTCCCTCAACACATTCATCCAATACCTTCTCCCGCACTTTATAATCAGATATAGTTACTGAACCGAACTTCACGAAGATATTAGGATCTGTCATAGTAATTCTTCGTCCCAATATATCACCGTAAGTCTTGCAGTTTGCCACAAATCCATCCAGATCTTTTTTTGCATCGGCCGATAATATATTAGCGACCGCCACAAACGTCACTTTAGGTTTATCTGTCGCATCCGCGTTTCTTACAGGAATCTTAATAATCATATGGTTTCCCAACGCATAAATATTAGGATTATCTTTCGTAGGTGCAGAGCCTATCGCATCACCTCCTTGATAGGTATTATAGAAAGCAGAGGCTATTATTTCACTTCCGTTTGTTAACGCATCTTCACCCCCTAAGAATGCCGCTATATAACAGCTATTGATAACTCCTTCTGTTGTTTTATTATTATCCGGAGCTTCTGTACCTACTGATTTAGTTTGTAGAGTGCCACCTGTTAAAGCCAAGTCGAATTCCGCATATATATCCGTCCTCGATTCTTCCTCTGTAACAACTTTGCCTACCTCATCCAGCACCTCATCCCCCATCGAGCAAGAGATCGCTAGTAGCATCAAGCAAATACTTGAGATTATTGTCCTTATTTTCATACCCCTATATTTTATTCGTTTAACTTATTCCTTATTGTCTAGAATATAAGGATCGTTTTAGTTCCGATAGGACGAAGGTCTAGGCAGGCTTGAGTAAAGAAGACATACAAGACTGAATCAACTCTTTACCTTGTTGAGAATAGGTAAAGATAATTTTCATAAGTTCTTCTCCAAAGTGGATTGATTTGCATAAGAGACTATAATATAAGGATTTAATATTAGGATAGGTTATATAGTCCTATCGGAACGAAGTTCCCAAGGACAGGCTAGCGGATTTTTTTACACTGACAAAATTAAATGGATACATTAATGAATGGAATAGGCGGAACTTTCAACTTTAAGGGGTAAAACTAGCAATTTAAGGTTTGTTGAAATAAACGATAGAGAATCCTATCATTTCGATAGAGATACCCATGCTGCCAGAGAAACATTATAGGTCATGGTTGCTTTTTTATGAATAGGAACAAAGATAATCGTTTAATTCACTATCTTTGTGGAAGTATAAACAAATGAACAAGATAACTATGAAAAATAAATCATCGTTAGTACGTTTCGATTGGGCGATCAAACGTTTACTTCGCCAAAAGTCCAATTTTGTAGTCCTCGAAGGTCTTTTATCCACTCTTCTCGGAGAGGACGTGGTGATCGTACGCATCCTTGAAAGCGAGGACAAGTTAAATCCGGTAGACGTATTGGCGGAAAACGACAAAGGCGAACTTGTAATCATCAAGGTACAGAACAACCGGGAGCTAGACTATTTCCACCGTATGCTCTATGGCAGATCCAAGACCGTCACCGAGTATATCCACGAGGGAGAGAAATATGGAACCATCAAGAAAATATATTCCGTAAACATAATCTATTTCAGCCTTGGACAGGGAAAGGATTACGTATATCACGGGAAGACCCAATTCAGAGGCATTCATTTTGATGATATACTGAAACTATCCACCCGCCAACGGGAACAATTCGTCAAACAGGAAGCCAACGATATTTTTCCGGAATATTACGTATTACGTGTCAACGAGTTTGACGAACTGGCGAAAACGCCTCTCGACCAATGGATCTATTTCTTGAAAACAGGAGAAATAGATGAGCATGCCACTGCCAAGGGATTACTGGAGGCACGCGAGAAGCTACGGATCGACAGGCTCAGCCCTTCCGAGAAAAGCCAATACTACGCCCACATGGAAGCCCTTCGATATCAAAAGAGCGTCATCGAGACCGGATGGATAGAAGGACATGCGGAAGGGAGAGCTGAAGGCATAGCAGAAGGGAGAGCAGAAAGCATAGCCAAGGGACGAGAGGAAGGCATTGCAGAAGGACAGAACCTAGAGAAACGTCAAATTGCCGCCAACTTGAAAAAGCAAGGGCTTTCCATAGAGATAATCGCAAACTGCACCGGGCTTTCTCCGGAAGAAATAGCGAATTGCTAATACCTATTTATATAAAGGGGGAATCAAAAGATTCCCCCTTTATACATATTATCGAAATTCGAATGCTGTCCGTTCATCTTCTGGGCCTCCTCGCTTTCTGGATTCAGTTCCAAAGATTTCTTCAAGTCCTCGAACGCACCGGTCTTATCACCTTTCAGATTCTTGGCTCGCCCACGCTCACTATAAGCCTTGGCAAAAGACGGATTCGTCTCGATCGCCTCGTCGAAGAAAGCGATCGCCTCGTCATATTTCTTTTGCTCGATCAGTAACTGACCAGATAAGATACAAGCGTCCTCATTAAACGGATTTAGATCTAGGACCTGCTGGAAATCAGAATTCGCGGCCTCGATATCCCCTAAAGCCATATGAATACGTCCTCTCAATAAATAAGAACTTTCCTCCTCCGGCACGATCTCGATCGCTTTCTCCACATCGGGCAGCGCCTCTTTAGCTTGTCCCAGTCCTAAAAGAATCTCCGCACGCAATAAATAAGCATCGGCGAAATCCTCCTTCAAGGAGATCGATCTCGTCAGGTCGGCGATAGCGCCAAATACGTCATTCGTCGCTTTCTTCGCTTTTGCCATCATGAAATAAGCGACATGATTAGAAGGCTCTAGCTCGATCACGTGCAAACAATCGGTTATGACCTCCGCATCCTTATCCAACATAAACAATAAGTTAACGCGAGTCAAGCGGGTAGCGATATGATCCGGCTCCATCTCAACCATCCGGTTCAACACGTCCTCGGCTTTCCCTAGATCGTTCGCCATCGTATAAGCGGAGACGAGATAGCTCATCGTCTCAAAATCCTCCTGTATATTCAGTGCCTCCGTAAAGCATTTGATCGCATAAACAAGTTTTCCCATCTTCTGGGCACGTACGCCGTCGTATTTCAAGATATCAAAATTCTTCTGCTCGTTCTTCGCCTTATCCTCCGTCGCCTCGGCCGGTTTGGAAGAAGAGAATAAAGATGTAAAGAAATTTCCCATGGTCTTATTCCTTAATTATTATAGTTCTACATTATTAGAATTCCACCGCAAAGTTACGGTAATATATTTGAATTTTCAGCCGTACAAGCGCCGGAAAAAACACGTACATGTTTTTTCAAGCTGACAATCATTCACCGAAAAGGCCGTTTCGCTTATTTATTTTCATTTTTTTAATTAAAATGTAACAGATCGTTTTCCAGTATTTTATAATTTTGCGATTGTTTTTAATTTGGCTGAAAGTTGCTCAATCCTTTGTAGAAACCTTTTAAGCTAGCCACAAATATAGAATATGGAGAATATAGAGACAGGACTTTTGTTAATGGTAGTTGGAATGACCACCGTATTTGCTATCCTTTTGATCGTTATCAATCTGGGAAAAGGACTTATCGTCTTGGTGAATAAATACACACCGGAAGAGATCATAGCGAAGAAACCAGTAGCGGCAGCCGTTCGGGTACAAACGGCCACTCCAACGCAAACCACCGCAATCGGCAGTCTTTCCGGACAGGAGACAGCCGCCATCGTATCGGCAATCAGCGCCGTGACCCGTGGACAGGGGAAAGTTATCAAAATTGAGAAAGTATAAATAATACATATTAATATCATGAAAAGAGAAATCAAATTCAGTTTGGTCTTCAGAGACATGTGGCAATCTGCCGGAAAGTATGTCCCGACCGTAGACCAACTAACCAGAGTCGCTCCGGCAATTATCGAGATGGGCTGTTTCGCCCGGGTGGAAACGAATGGCGGAGGATTTGAACAAGTCAACTTATTATTCGGAGAGAATCCTAATAAAGCGGTCCGTGAATGGACAAAACCTTTCCATGCGGCAGGTATCCAGACGCATATGTTGGACCGCGCGTTGAACGGCCTTCGCATGAGCCCGGTACCCGACGATGTACGTCAGCTATTTTATAAGGTAAAGAAAGCGCAGGGAACGGATATCGCCCGCACGTTCTGCGGTTTGAACGACGTACGGAATATCGCCCCATCTATTAAATACGCGAAAGAGGCCGGTATGATCTCACAATGCTCCTTGTGTATCACGCATTCTCCGGTACATACGGTTGAGTATTATACCAAGATGGCATTCGAGTTGATCGAGCTCGGAGCGGATGAGATTTGTATCAAGGATATGGCCGGTATCGGACGTCCGTACACATTAGGCCGTATCGTAGCCAATATCAAGGAAAAATATCCAGAGATCCCGATCCAATATCATAGCCATGCCGGTCCCGGCTTTAACGTAGCTTCCATCATGGAGGTTTGTAACGCGGGTTGCGACTATATCGACGTAGGTATGGAGCCGCTTTCTTGGGGTACAGGACATGCGGACTTGCTGACCGTACAGGCGATGTTGAAGGACGCCGGTTATAAGGTGCCCGAGATCAATATGGAGGCTTATATGAAGGTTCGTGCCTTGGTTCAAGAATTCATGGATGATTTCTTGGGATTGTATATCAGCCCGAAGAACCGGTTGATGAATTCCTTGCTGATCGGACCGGGACTTCCGGGCGGTATGATGGGTAGCTTGATGGCGGACCTTGAGAAGAACCTAGAGACGATCAACAAGAGCAATATAAAGAACAACAAACCGCTGATGTCTCAAGACCAGTTATTGATCAAGTTGTTCGACGAGGTAGCTTACGTATGGCCACGTGTCGGTTATCCTCCATTGGTAACTCCATTCAGCCAATACGTGAAGAACCTAGCTTTGATGAACGTCATGCAGATGGAGAAGGGGAAAGCCCGCTGGAGCATGATCGCCGACGATATCTGGGATATGATCCTCGGAAAGGCCGGACGTCTTCCGGGCCCGTTGGCTCCCGAGATCGTCGAGAAGGCGAAGGCCGAAGGCCGCCAGTTCTTCGAGGGTAATCCTCAAGACAATTATCCGGACGCATTGGATAAGTATCGAAAGTTGATGAACGAGAAGCAATGGGAAGTCGGCGAGGACGAGGAAGAGCTCTTCGAATACGCCATGCACCCCGCTCAATACGAGGCATATCGCTCCGGAAAGGCCAAGGTCGAGTTTAAGGCAGACGTGGCAAAACGTAAGGCAGAGAAAGCGAACGCCGGTAAACCGACGGTACCCGCCACTCCAGCCGCACCGGCTCCGGCACCTGCCGCTGCATTAACGATGCCGACTACTCCGCAAGTCATGACCGTAGATGTAAACGGGCAAGCTTACCGTGTGACCGTCGCTTTTGGTGATACCAACAGCACGACTCCGGAAGTTAAACCGACAGCGGCTCCCGCCCCGACAGCCCCGGAGACAACAAATGCTCCCGCAGGCGCTGGAAAAGAGGTGCTTTCTCCGCTGGAAGGTAAATTCTTCCTTATAAAGAACGCTTCCGATACACCGGTGAAGGTAGGCGACGTAGTGAAAGAAGGTGATGTCCTTTGCTACGTGGAGGCCATGAAAACATACAATGCCGTACGTGCCGAGTTCGGGGGAACGATCACGGCGATCTGCCTGTCTTCCGGTGATGCCGTATCTGAGGATGATGTATTAATGACGATTCAATAATGAACGAGATATTTCAAAACTTATATGAGATGACTGCGTTCAGCAATATCATTGCTGAACCGCAGTTCTTGATCATGTATGCCATAGCGTTCGTATTGCTCTACCTCGGTATCAAGAAACAATACGAGCCACTATTGCTCGTGCCTATCGCGTTCGGCGTATTGCTCGCCAATTTCCCCGGAGGCGATATGGGAGTGATTCAAGCGGATGAGAATGGGTTGATTAATGTACACGGCGTGATGAGAAACATCTGGGAAATGCCGCTGCATGATATCGCGCACGAGCTTGGCTTGATGAACTTCATCTATTATATGTTGATCAAGACGGGCTTCTTGCCGCCGATTATCTTCATGGGTGTCGGTGCGTTGACCGACTTCGGCCCAATGCTCCGCAACCTTCGCCTATCCATTTTCGGCGCCGCGGCCCAATTGGGAATCTTCACGGTGCTTTTGGTAGCGATCTTGATGGGATTCACACCGAAAGAGGCAGCGTCTTTAGGTATTATCGGTGGCGCCGATGGCCCGACGGCTATCTTCACGACCATTAAATTGGCTCCGCATTTGCTAGGCCCGATCGCTATCGCCGCTTATTCTTACATGGCTTTGGTACCGGTTATCATCCCGTTGGTCGTTAAGCTACTGTGTTCTAAGAAAGAATTACGGATCAACATGAAGGAACAAGAGAAGAAATACCCTTCTAACATGGAGATCAAAAATTTGCGTGTATTGAAGATTATCTTCCCGATCGTGGTAACTACCGTAGTCGCCTTGTTTGTTCCCAGCTCCGTTCCTTTGATCGGTATGTTGATGTTCGGTAATCTTGTAAAAGAGATCGGAACCAATACGTTCCGTCTGTTCGATGCCGCTTCCAACAGCATCATGAACGCTGCAACGATCTTCCTTGGATTATCTGTCGGAGCTACCATGACATCAGAGGCGTTCTTGAACCTGACAACAATCGGTATCGTAATCGGCGGTTTCTTGGCATTCGCCTTGTCTATCGCCGGAGGTATCTTCTTCGTTAAGATTTTCAATTTGTTCACTAAGAAGAAAATCAATCCGCTTATCGGAGCCACGGGTTTAAGTGCTGTCCCCATGGCCTCTCGTGTGGCGAATGAGATCGCGTTGCAATATGATCCGAAGAACCATGTCTTGCAATATTGCATGGCTAGTAATATCTCGGGAGTGATCGGCTCGGCGGTAGCTGCCGGCGTATTGATTTCCTTCTTGGGATAAATGAGATTAAATAGTATAAGTAGACGGTGTAGAGACGGGGCATGCCCCGTCTCTACAACCGGAATCAAGAGAAATCGGCCAACCTTAACATCTATTAGTATCCAAAATGACTTTTTAGATAAATAATTTCCCCGAAATGCTGTAATCCAAAAATATTTAGTTTAATTTGTGACTTGATATAGGAATGTATTTATCCTTTTCTTAAAAGCGATTGTATATGAAGGACACTCTTGAGACTAATTTGCCGGAAGAAGCCGGGAAATTGGAAGAAACTAAAAAACCGGTTGAGACGCCGGAAATCGATGCTACCGCAGACGTTGAAGCCAACGATACAGCGGAGGCGGACGCTGCTATTGCCGCAGGTAAATTAACCAAAGAAGAAATTCTCGCTAAGTTAACCGAACTTGTTGAGACTTCCGTAGAGACTTCCCGTGGAGAAGTAGAGGCTTTGAAACAGGCTTACTACAAGATCCGTCGTAACGAGGTGGAAGAGCTTAAGAAAGTATTCATCGCTGATGGTGGCGAAGAAAAGGATTTTACAGCCCCCGCTGACGAAACCGAGAACAAGATCAAGGATTTGCTCACCTCTTATAAAGAGAAAAGAGCCGCTATCCTCGCCGAGGAAGAGCGTGTAAAGGCCGCTAACTACGCTTTGAAATTGCAGTTGATCGACCAGTTGAAAGAGCTTTGCGAAAGCCAAGATGATTTCAATAAATTATACAACTCTTTCAAGGACATCCAACAAAGATGGAAAGAGGTGAAGGCCGTTCCCCAAGAGCACGTGAACGAGCTTTGGAAGAACTATCAGATCTACACCGAGAAATTCTATGATATTATCAAGATAAACAATCAGTTCCGTGATTACGACTTCAAGAAGAATCTGGAATTGAAGACCGCCTTGTGCGAAACCGTAGAGAAACTAGGTAACGAGCCGGATGTTATCTCCGCTTTCCACCAGCTTCAGAAGCTGCACCAGCAATGGCGTGAGATCGGGCCGGTAGCGAAAGAGTTACGTGAGAACTTATGGGCTCGCTTCAAAGCTGCCTCAACCGTGATCAATAAGCGTCACCAAGAGCACTTCGAGAAACTAAAAGCGAAAGAGCAGGAGAATCTGGATGCGAAGACCGTGATTTGCGAACAAATCGAGGCGATTGATTTCAGCGCGTTGAAATCGTTTAAGGATTGGGAAGAAAAGAATAAGGAGGTAATCGGCTTGCAAGAGAAATGGAAGACGATTGGTTTCGCTCCGAAAAAATATAACGTAAAGATATTCGAACGTTTCCGTGCCGCTTGCGATGTCTACTTCGAGAAGAAGAGCGAGTTCTACAAGGCGATCAAGAGCGATATGGAGAAAAACCTCGACGCTAAACGTGCGTTATGCGAGAAAGCCGAGGCTTTGAAGGATAGTACGGACTGGAAGGATACGACGGATAAGATGATCGCTTTGCAGAAAGAATGGAAGACGATCGGACCGGTAGCCCGTAAGCATTCCGACGCTATCTGGAAACGTTTTATCTCGGCTTGTGATTATTTCTTCGAGCAAAAGAATAAGAACGTTGTTTCCCAAAAGAGCATAGAGCAGACCAACTTGGCCGCTAAGAAAGAGTTGATCGCTAAGATTAAGGGCATGGACGAGAGCCTTGGACATGATGAGGCTATCACGACCTTGAAGTCTTATATGGCGGAATGGAACACGATCGGTTTCGTACCGTTCAAGGAGAAAGATAAGATCTACAAGGAATATCACGAGGCGGTTGACCAACAATTCGATCGCTTGAAGGTAGACCAGAACGATCGCAAGATGCAGTCGTTCCGCAACAACCTAAACGAGATGACCAGCGGCGAAAGAGGTAAAGGCCGTTTGTTCAGCGAGCGTGATAAGTTGATGCGTATGTACGAGCGCATGAAGAACGAGCTTCAGACTTACGAGAACAACATCGGCTTCCTAAGCATTTCCTCCAAGGGCGGCGGCGGTTTACTGAAAGAAATGGAACGCAAGATCGAAAAACTGAAAGAGGATATGGCTTTAACAGTCAAGAAGATCGATGCCATCGACGAGAATCTGGAATAACAATCTCATAAACCCGAGCAAAGCCGTCCTTTAAAAAGACGGCTTTGTTGTTTTTACGCTTTTATGTCACGGATACATTATTTCAATCCCGGCCACGAGACGGCCGTACTTTTAGGGACACAGAACTACACGGCACCGACAAATGTCCGTAAAATGCAAAAAGACTTGGCGCTGCTGCCGGTTTGGTATGCGGAAGAGGATGATTTTGTCTATCTGGAAGATAGTAAGGCAACCCCTCCGTTTTTCGCCCATTTGCCCAAAGACCTACACCCAGCTCCTATACCTGTAACAAAAGCGATGCTGGCGAAAAACGCTCCCTACCTCTCTCCTATGGACGCGGCCCCATGGGGACTTTCCCCGCATAGTCTTCACTTATTCGAGCAGTTGAGGGACAAGGCAAAAGTCCGGCTATCCGTCCCGACTTGGAAAGAGGATTATTTTCGCCTTACCGGTAGGCAAACGGCGGCGGAATGTCTGGAAAAGATACAGGCCCTCCTACCCGATCTCCCTATTCCGGTAGCACCTCGTTTCTGCACTCAACTCCGGGAGGTGGAGAGATACATGCTCTTATGCAACGCTCCCTTCGTATTAAAAACACCCTATTCCTCTTCCGGACGGGGATTGTTATGGATAGAGAAACGAAAACCAGATACGAAGACGAAAAACTGGATAGAGGGCGCATTCAACAAACAAGGAATGATCAGCATCGAAAGCGGATTAGACAAAGTACAGGATTTCGCCATGGAATTTTATTCCGACGGGCAAGGTACTGTCCGTTACGAGGGATTATCCGTTTTCAATACCGAGGAGCGAGGCTCCTATACAGGCAACATCCTAGAGGAACAATCCACCATGCTCTCTCGCATCACCCGATTCACGGGCGAAGAAACCTATTCCTGCATCCAAGAGGCGGTACGCTCTGTATTACAAGAAGTGTACGGATCTACTTACGCGGGCTGTATAGGTGTGGATATGCTGGTCTATAGACAAAAGGATGGATCTTTCGCTATTCATCCCTGCATTGAGATCAATATGCGGTACACGATGGGAATGGTCGCTTTACGTCTATTCCAGCATTATGTAGCGCCTAGGGCTGTTGGCGATTACCGGGTTTCTTACGAGAAGGAAGCCGGAGAAGCTCTCGAGAAACACCGCCTCATGTCTGAGACTTATCCACTTCGCTTTGCGAATGGAAGGATTCAAGAAGGCTACCTCTCATTATGCCCCGTCACGAAAGACACACATTATCGAGCCTATTTATTGCTCATGTAACAGATTATTCATTACATTTGTAAAAATCTTTAGACCTCAGTAATACCATTAATAAATTTATCATTATGAAAAGATTATCAATCTTGGCCGTATTCATGCTGATCAGCGTGATCACGTTCGCCCAACAAGCCCTTTGGGGTAGTCAGAACATCATCTCTCCGGAGATTCATCCGGATAACACCGTAACCTTCCGGTTCATGGCACCCAAAGCGATCAAGGTGCAGGTAACAGGAGATTTCCTTCCCACACAGAAGATGGAGACTCAGTTCGGTTTAGTGGATGTACCCGGTACCGTTGATTTAAAGGAAGGTAAAGAAGGCGTTTGGGAATATACCACACCGGAACCGCTTCCCTCCGAATTATATAGCTATTCCTTTATTGTCGATGGATTAAAGACTACAGATCCTAATAATGTCTATCTGAACCGTGACGTGGCATCCGTTACGAATATCTTTATCATCAAGAGTGGACAGGGCGATTTATACAGCGTTAATAATGTTCCTCACGGAACGGTCGCTCGCCGTTGGTATGAGAGCCCGACATTGGGAAAGACCCGCCGTATTACCGTTTATACGCCGGCTGGCTATGAGACAAGTGGCAAAAAATATCCGGTATTCTACCTCTTACACGGCATGGGTGGCGACGAGGAAGCTTGGATCGCCTTAGGACGTACGGCCCAGATCATGGATAACCTAATCGCCCAAGGCAAGGCTAAACCGATGATCGTGGTTATGACAAACGGAAACGCGGATCAAGAGGCCGCTCCGGGAGAATCCAGCCTAGGTTTAGTTAAGCCGAATATGCAACTACCTAAAACCATGGAGGGTAGCATGGAAAGCAGTTTCCCAGATGTCATTAAGTTTATCGAGAGCAATTACCGTGTGGAAAAAAAGAAATCCAGCCGTGCGATAGCCGGACTTTCCATGGGCGGTTTCCATTCTTTGCATATATCTAAGCAATATCCGGATATGTTCGATTACGTGGGATTATTCTCTGCCGCCATCCTCCCCCGTGAAGGCTCCGAATCTCCCATCTACCAGAATATGGATGAGAAGCTGAAAGTACAATTCGGCAAGCACCCGAAATTATACTGGATCGCTATCGGTAAAACCGACTTCCTATACAAAAACAACGTAGACTATCGTAAGAAACTAGACGATAACGGCTACAAATACGAATACTACGAGAGCGACGGCGGCCATATCTGGAAGAACTGGCGCATCTACCTCACAAAATTCGCCCCAATGTTATTCAAATAACAAAATACCCAGTTGTAGAGACGCAGCATGTGCTGCGTCTCTATGACCTAGCTACAGTCATATAATTACAACGTATTCTTAAGGATACGCTTAAATACAACATCTCTGAGATTACGGGCGATCGGGATTTGATAGGATTCGATACGTAATCTATTCCCTTCTACCAGATCGACACGATCCGCATTAATTATATACGATTTATGCGTTTGGAGAAATTGATCATCGGGTAGGGATTCCCCGATCCGCTTCAAGGTTGAATGGGTCAATACTCTACCGGAAGTAGTATAGATACTAACATAATTTTCCAACGCCTCTACAAATAAGATATCTCTTAGGTAAATCTTACGCATTTGCTTCTCGCTTTTCACGAAAAACGAGGCATCCGCATCCGGCGTATTCTCCCGAGCCAACAGGTCGTGCACCTTATTCACGCCTTTTAAGAAACGCTCAAAGGAAATAGGCTTCAGCAAATAATCCACGACATCCAGCTCATACCCTTTCAAGGCATATTGCTCATAAGCGGAAGTAACGATCACTTTGGGAGGCTGGTTTAAGGTCGCCAATAAATCCAAACCGGAAAGATAAGGCATCTCGATATCTAACAAAAGTAAATCCGGCTGCTGAGTTTTCAACAGGGTATTTAATTGGATAGCGTCCTCACATACACCGGTCAAGGAGAGAAAATCCACTCGCTCCACATACGATTGCAATCCTTTACGGGCCATCGGCTCATCATCTGTTATCACGCAGGTTATTGTCATATTTCTTCTATTTCAATCATTAATTCCGCTACGAACTCAGTCTCTTCTTTCCGGGTTTCCAAACGGTGCTTATTGGGATACAATAAAGATAATCGGCGGCGTAAATTTACCAGACCGATGCCTTTACGTTGCCGTTCATCCACCGATTTACGCAACACTTCGTCCTCCGCTGAAAGCTCGGGGATGGAGTTTCGTATAAACAAACTGATCCGGTTATTTTCCCATTTCATGATAATATCCAATTGATAATCGCCACCTACGTATTTAAAAGCGTTCTCTACCAACGGGAGGAAGAGTAACGGATAAATATTCAGTTCATTCAATTCGGGCGGAAACTCTACACGCAACCGCAGGCGTTCACTCATACGAAGCTTACGCAAAGCTATATAAGTTTTCAAATAATCAATTTCTTGCAGGATACTGACCTTCTGATTGCCACCATACAGTTGGTAACGCAAGAGTTCGGATATCATCTCTAACGTGCGACGAGGCGCCTTGTTACTTTCATCAATCTGGAAATAAACGGTATTGAGCGCATTAAACAAGAAGTGAGGATGATATTGGGATTTCAAGAACTTCAATTCCGTCTGTAATTGATCATTCTTGATCTTTTCGAGTTGGATACGCTGCTCGGCGTAATCTTTATCCAATACTTGAGCTCGCTGAACATTATAGACCATAAACGCAAACAAGCTCCCTATCACGTTCGCGATTATTATATCGTCCATATGGAAAGTATCACCGATAAATATACGGGTTATTGCCAACGTAGCATTCACACCCAATATAATAAATAAGAAAGGCATTCCATACGATCTCCAAACAAATTTCCACCTATTCGGTTCTTTCGCTCTTCGGCTCTTCTCGATCTGGCTTCCAAAGTAAATAAAAAACAAATAAGAGACAAAGATTAGAATCACGATCTCTAGGATACTATTCCCCAAGGACTGTGTCCAGTAGTGTCCTTCTTTCGTATAATCCGTTACCCAGCGGATACAAGAATACAAAGAGACCGCAAAAATCAAGGCATATATCCACTTATATATCTTTTTCATAAACCATTTGTCTAGAGGTTTCACAAATTTATTCTTTTACTTTCATCTACGCTATGCTTCCGGCGAGATTCTTTCACCTCCAAACCACGATTTATACGATAGGTCAAAGAAATACCGACTACCGTCCGGTTCATCCGCTCTTTTATAAAAGCGTGCTGGGTAGGAGTCATCACGCTCATTCTCGATACATTCGAATGGAAAATATCCCGTGCGAATAACTGGATCGTTCCCCGACCTTTCCATATCTTCTTCTGGATACCGGCATTTATTTGCCATAACGGATAGATCGCAGCTTGTCCCGCCGCCATTTTCCCATTATAGAAACCGATAAGCTCAGCGCTCCAAGTCCGGGCAAAGCTAAACTGATTCGAGATCCCGATATTCGGTGTCCATCTCTTATTCACCTTTACTTGATAATTCTCCGGTAAACGATACCGGTTATAGATCAAGGATGCGCTGACGTTCACGTTCCAAAATGAGGTTAGCGGTAATTGGGAGGTACTGAGCCGGGGACCTACGCTGACGCGGGAAGAGAGATTTTCCGGTGAGACATAAACGACATAGTTCCCTTGATCCAAATAGCTCTTGATAATTACATCCTTCGTATAATTGAAAGCAAGCCCCACCCGGAATAAATCGCCATGTATATAGGCCAGTTCCAGATTATCGGATAATTCCGGGCGTAATAAGGTGTTACCTTTATCATACGTATACTCATCGTGGATATATACAAACGGATTCAGGTCCCGGTAATTCGGACGGACAATCCGTTTGCCATAAGTAAGCGACAGACTATTCCCATTCCTCAAGGCATACTGAACAGAAAGCGTTGGGAACAAGTGCGTATAATGATTGGTAAACGAGGAGTCTCTTTGATAAGCGTTACCCGATTGTTCGCCCTCTATGCGGGTATTTTCCAGACGAAGACCTGCCTCCAGACTTACAGAAGAGAATTTGGCGTCAAGCTGTACATAGCCCGCGTTTATATTCTCGTCATACTGAAAATCACAACTCAAGTCATGGTCCGGTTGCCAAGAATCACCTTGTAACCGATTATAATCAGCGTTATTATCAATAGAGACAAAAGAGGTCTTGGCGCCTGCATGGAACGTGAAGGATTTCGAGAAAGGCCACACCAGATTCGCTTGTCCGGAGTATAAATGGATTCCTCCATCCATATCCCCAAACAAGGTATCTTGGCTATTCAAATATTGGTCTTCCTCGTATCGATAACGCAAGTAATCCATAGAGGCATCCAAGACCCCACCATCAGAGTTAAAGGTATGTGTTAAACTTAAAACAGCCGTAAAATTATCCTGTGAACGATTCTGATCGTTCAAGGTGCGAAGCGAACCTCCGGTTTGCGGAGATCGCTTAGGAATGGATGAGTTCATATCTCCCTCAACCTTGTTACCCGCCAGATTACCATCCGTCGAAAACCCGATCGTAGTCTTATCCGACATTTGATAATCGATCCCGAAACGATAATAGTTTGATGTATTCTTCCAAGTTCGATAGGAAGATTGCGTCATCTGCCCGGTCTCCCCTTCCGGCCGCCAACCTTCCAGATAGTTTCTCTCCACATACAGATCATCGTAATCATTCTTCCGGGAATAGGAATAAGAGAGATAGAAGTTGAACTTATTCGTTCGCAGATTCAGGGTAGTAGAAGCGAAACCCTCTCCATATTTACCTTGGTCATAACTACCGTTTACCGAAAGGTTCATTCCTCTTCGCAATATCTTCTTCGTACGTATATCGATAATACCGGAGTTTCCGCTAGCGTCGTAACGTGCCGAGGGATGCGTAATCAAATCGATTTTATCCGTAATGGAGGCAGGAGTCGATTTTAAGAGGTTGACAAGATCTTGCCCCGATAAATAGGTCGGCTTACCATCCATCAAGATATTCGCTCCGTTTTGACCATTCAAGAAAATAGTGCCATCATTTTGTATCACGACTCCCGGCAAACTGGTCAACACGTCGTAGACATTCCCTTGGCTTTGGGTGATAGAGGCATCCAGCCTATAAGTCATCTTCCCCGGTTTCATCTCTACCGTAGGGAGCTTAGCCATGATCACCACTTCCTGTAACTTCTGGTCCGCTATCGTATCGACCTGTCCCCAACCACAAAAAGGGGTAATTATCAATAGAACTATTATAAAAAGATTCCTGCTCATGTCGTTTTTTATTTCAAAACTACATCAGCAGGAGTATCCAATCAAATTATTGTGACCAACGGAAGTATCCGGGGGATGAAAGGTAAAATCTCCTACTTTTGCCTTCTGAAGTGAATAACTTGCGGCTTGTCGAGTGAATAACTAACGAGTATACCCAGTGAATAACTAACGGCTTTAGAAGTGATTAGTTATTCACTTCTAAACGCCTTTTCTAGCTGTTGATCAAGCAAAATTCTCATTTCCATAAAGTCATCCACAAAGAGGCTTTTCTGTCTTTTTGAGTAGTATTAGAGCTTTTCCATAACATCTCATTTCCACAGGAATCACAAGATAAAGGAGGGGAGATAACAATAAACAGTGCTTTTCCAATGAAAAAGACCGTTTTCGATATACATTAGGCGACAAAAGCCTACACATACGGTCGCGTTAAGCAACGCCAGTAGTGCCATTGGGCATTATAAGCAGTCGCAAATAGGGTTGTAAGTAGTCGTGAATGGGCATTCTTACCTCCTTATAGCCCTATCGTAACACCGTTTTTCCCTCCTTTTGCTCCATCGGATATGAATTACGATGAATTATTTTCGCTAGAACAAAAGGCTATTTTTCGGCATTGCTCTATCAATGAACCGATTGCTGATTTATTTTTTCAAATTCAAGCACAAGACGTACCTTAGCCCGGAAAAATCGATTCTCCGGGACTTCCGATTACAAATTGTCAATCCTAACAAATTGTCATATCCTTCGATCGTCTTTCTCGAAATCTCTCAAAGATGATTATCAATTCAATAAAAAAACGTATTTTTGTCACATACAATCTATAAACAACCCAAGATATGGAAGTGACAGTCAAGAAAGTAGAAATTACCTTACCGGAGGTAGACATGGCCTTGCTCAAAGAACTGGCCAAGAAATTCGGTTGGAATATCGGCAGGAAGAAGTCCGGTATAGAGAAGGGGCTGGAGGATATCAAGGCAGGAAGGGTTTATAAGGCCAAAGATATGGAAGATCTAAAAAAGCATTTGCTAAATCAATAAACCATGTACGACGTACAGACTACCAAGCAATTTGATAAGAGTTTCAAGAAATGCTTGAAAAGGAATTGCAATCCAGAACTCCTATGGGAGTTATCGGCATTCTTCAAGAAACCGGTTCCCTCCCAATGCAATATCACCCCCATAAACTAAGCGGTAAATTTGAGGGCTTATGGGAATGCCATATTAAAAGCGACTGGCTCTTAATATGGCAACAAAACGATACCGAACTGGTCTTGATCATGACCGATACCGGTACACACACTGATTTATTTTAAGACTTGGGATGATCCACTCGGCCTGCGAATAAAATGGCACCCGTACTATTCTCCTTTAAGACATAGCCGAAGGGATGATCAAAACGAAGTTCCTTTAAAGTGGTAGCGGGAGGAAGCGCACTTGTATCCATATCTACTATCGTAACAGCGGCGGCTTCCGTGCCGGACTCATCGACCTTAATAAAGGTATTTTGTTTTATCAAGCCTATAAATAAAGGCTGTTCGGTTGATATATTCGTGAAGTCTGCCTCCGACTTAAAGGCATCCTTGACTCCCAATGTCCTCATCACATCTGTTAAATCCATACTTGATTCCATCGTAAAGCGAGGCAAATAGAGGTCGAACGAATAAGAACTCAGGTTACTCATCCACTGGTTCCAACGATCCGCATCCAAGTCCGCAATCAACTCATCTAGCGAGGTTTTCTTCTTATCGGACGGCATAAAAAGAACCAGACTAAACGCTCCGTTTCCATAAGGTAGTTCCACGACAGATACCTGCTCATCACCATAATAATAATTTGTCGCTTGTTGTTTCATGGTAGGAACTTTGATCTCTGATCCGTCCTTTAGATGGAACGGCTTGTCCTTTGTATCTCCCTTATCGAACTCCATTTTCCACACTCCCTTGAAATAAATGGCGTTGATCAGGCATGCCAATGTATTGGGACTGATTGTCTCCAGCATCTTAGGGATCAAATCATTCGTTTTATTGGCGCACCAATGGTTGATCTTGTCCACCGTCTCCATATTGAACGGCTCGTTATAAACCTCGGCATTATAATATGTCTGATTGGTCTTTACAAATGGTTCCAGCATTTGGAAATCATCCTTGATCCACATACTATTCGCATTCATGAAAACAGTACGACCATCCAACTTGGGAAGCTCCGTCTGCATCATTTGGGCATAAGCGTTTATCTCCTCGTTGGTTAAGCCCTCATAACCTAAGGCTTCTTGTAGCTCTGTATACGTATTACCATTCGCCCCATTCAATACCATACCCAAACAAAAGGAGGCGCTTAAAGGAGAGATACAAAAATTCGACTCCTCCTTGCCAGCCATTTCCTTATAAAAATTAAAAGCGAACTTCTGCCCTCTAGCGTTTACCTCTAGCGATTTAGTATCCAAAGGTATATCATATCGCTCAGTATCGGTTCCGAAAGGTTCTTCAGAAGAATCATTGTCACACCCAGTCAACGCAAACAAAGGTATGCAGAGACAGAGCGACAGGAATAGGTAATTGTTGGTCTTCATAACTTGATATTTTTAATGTCCTTATATCTAATTGATGAATAGGTCTCCGTAAAAGTTGCATCCCGCCTATATATTTCACGACTGTGCCCCAACGAATGGAAATGTAGGGATATAATAAAAGCCGTATCACTGCGGATCAGTTATACGGCTAAACTGGAGTAAGCTATGACGGGAGATGATGATCAGCGATTATGCTTGATCAAGTTCATGAACTCCTCGCGCGTCTTGGCTTGTTGGAAAAAGCCGGTGAAATCAGAGGTAGTCGTCAAGGAATTTTGTTTCTCCACGCCACGCATCTGCATGCACATATGCTGCGCCTCGATCACGACCATCACGCCCAAAGGGTCCAAGGTCCTCTGGATACAATCCTTGATCTGCATCGTCATACGCTCCTGTATCTGGAGACGGCGGGCGAAGATATCCACTACCCTAGGGATCTTGCTTAAGCCCGTAATATATTTCTTGGGGATATAAGCCACGTGGGCCTTGCCGAAGAAAGGCAACATATGATGCTCACAAAGGGAGAAGAAATCGATATCTTTCACGATAACCATCTGTTTGTAATCCTCTTCCTGAAACATGGCGGAACGGAGCACCGCCTCCGGGTCCTCATGATATCCCTTGGTTAAAAACTGCATCGCTTTCGCCACACGTTCCGGCGTTTTAAGCAGACCCTCACGCTCCACGTCCTCACCCAGCAAACCCAATACTTCCTTATAATGGCCGGCCAAAGCTTCCCGGGCACGTAGCGTCTCTTCGTTTACTTCTGACATTCTCTTTAATTTAGGGGAATTTTTATCTCTTCTCGTACGATATACATTTCCTTCCCGTATTTCGGGAAAGCACCCATCAACAGGCGCATCATATGATAGGCCTCCTCATGCGAGCGAAAATCTCCCACACGCAACTTCCAGAACGGGGCGTTGTAAGTGACATACGTCGGGATCTCTGGAAAAAGCTCCTTGATTTCCTTCTCCTTACGAAAAGCCTCGTCTTTCGAGACCCGTTGGTTATTACCGGAAAATACCTGCGTACGATACCCTTGTACCTTCAAGAAGGTAAGGCTATCTGTCGTCTCCACGTTCGCTCCACGCATACGCTCACCCACCATCTCGCGGATAGCGGCGGATTGATTGATAACGACCTCGCCTTTTCCCAAACCGGATCTCTGCAACGCATCGAATATGGTCGAACGCTCACCTTCCAACGCCGTCTGAGCGAATAAAGATGAAGTACCGGCCATCATAAAGGCAAATAGCAATAAGATACAAGGAATTCTTTTCATAGATAGAATATTAAAAAGAGTATCTTTCCCCATTCATTGAGGGGAAAGATACCTTCTTATTATGAATTAATTAAAAAGCCTCGATAATCGGCATGAATTTGTCAACGGCCAAAGAAGCGCCACCGATCAAACCACCGTCTACGTTCGGTTTAGCGAACAATTCCTTAGCGTTACCGGCGTTACAGCTACCACCGTAAAGGATCGTGCAGTTATCAGCTACCTCATTGCCATATTTAGCGGCCAAAGTAGCGCGGATGTGAGCATGGATCTCCTCAGCTTGCTCAGCGGAAGCAGTCTTACCTGTACCGATAGCCCATACCGGCTCGTAAGCCAAGACGATCTTGCCGAAATCCTCAGCGGAAAGATCGAACAAAGAACCAGCGATCTGAGCGTCTACTACCTCGAAGTGCTTGCCAGCTTCTCTCTCCTCCAAAACCTCACCGATACAGAAGATCGGAGTCAAACCGTTAGCCAAAGCCAACTCAACCTTCGTCTTCAAGATCTCCGGAGTCTCATGATAATAAGCACGTCTCTCAGAGTGGCCTAAGATCACATATTTCGCGCCAGTAGAAGCTACCATAGCGGCAGAAACCTCACCTGTATAAGCACCTTTTTCCTTGTCAGCGCAGTTCTCAGCGGCAACACCGATCTTGTTTGTATCGATAGCGGCAGCAACGCTTGCCAAGTGAGTGAACGGAGTACCGATGATCACATCGCAATTCGGAGTCTTACCCTTCAAAGCCTCGTCCAAACCTTTAGCCAAAGCAAGACCTTCAGCAAGAGTAGTGTTCATTTTCCAGTTTCCTGCAACAATATTCTTTCTCATAACTTAATAATTTAAATATGTAATACAAATAAATCTCTATTCAGATTCTTTTCCTTTCCGGCGACGGCGATTGCGCAAGGCATCGTATCCCCAAACCAGCAACAAAGGTACGGTAAAACTTAATAGGTTGGTTATTAGCCGGGCATCTTCTTTCGCTTTCCAGTCGGTATTTCCTTCCAGATAGCCGTTTACGATCGTTTTCAGCTCTTCTTCCTGTGGGATATCGTTGTAATGCCACTTCATCAAGATCGTACCTTTCTTCAGCAAGACCAATCCCGGATTGGAGCGGATGATTGTTTTCAAAAGGACATCATCGGCCATAAGAAACGGATACTCGGCACCGGTATTATCACTCCATGTAGCGATAGCCTCGGCGGAAGAACCCGTCACGCAATAAAAGCCCAAGCCGTTCTCCAAGGCGTAATCGTATACATTGTTGATCTCGTCGATACGCTCATCATCCGCATTCTCCAGACGGGGAGCGATCAAAAGAAAGAGACCTTTCGGGTCGTTCAGCAACTCATCAGTCACGTCTGCGTCATTCTCATTATAAATATGAAATGTGGTAACGGGGGGAACGTATCCTTGTTTGATCAGCTTGGTCTTTGAATCCACGAAAGTCCACGTACTATCATCGGCCGGGGCGTTCTCCAAAGAAAATTCTTTCTGTACGCCATCCTTCTCGTAAATAAAAGAATACGCATATTCATCCTCGGGCGCACCTTCCGGTATCGACATCAAGGCAGGGATATTCGCACCCAACTTATAGGGACGGAAATCCAAGATCGGCAAATGATTATAATTCCGGTAAGCGAAACCGATAGCGAAGACATATGCCCACAAGGCCACGAACCAGTAGACATGGTAGGTATAGCCTTGTAAAAGCCGCTGATTATGGATGAACACGTAAATAGCGGCGGCCAAAAGTACGACATTCTTATAGAAGGTCTGCCAATTGCTGATCACCAAGGCATCCCCGAAGCAACCGCAATCCGATACGGGATTGAAAATCGCCAGATACAGCGTCAGCGGCGTCATGAAAGACATCATCAGCAAGGTCAAGAAGGTCGTATACCGCCGATACACTCCTACTAACATACATACACCCAGCATGAACTCCAGAGCGGACAAATTAAAGGAGATCAATACCGTAAACGGTTGCAGCTTATCCAGCCCAAAGGAAGTCAGATAGTCGCCAATTTTAATGGCTCCCCCCATGGGATCGACAGCCTTCACTGTCCCGGAGAAGATAAAGACAACTCCCAGTAACAGGCGGCAGACCTCCGCGATCACTTTCTTTACGGTTTCCTTATATTCCATGTAGCTCACTCCTCGCCAAACTCCAGCTTAATCAAGCCGAAGAGGGCATAATTGATCATATCCATGTAGTTAGCGTCCACTCCCTCGGAGACGAGTGTCTTGCCTCCATGACTCTCGATTTGCTTGGTCCGATAAATCTTCATCAAAATAAGATCCGTGTACGAGCTGATACGCATACTGCGCCACGCCTCATCATAGTCGTGATTCTTGGCGTACATCAGTTCCTTCGTCTCAGTGATGTATTTATCGTATAATTCCAAGGCTTTATCTATCGTGATATCGGTCGTATCCGCGAATCCCAACGCCAACTGGATCAAACCGATCACGCCATAATTAACGATGGCGATAAACTCCGGACGGATTCCCTCGTCCACCATGCTCGTCCCCTTAATCTCCAAGCTACGGATACGGTTCGCCTTGATAAATATTTGGTCAGTAACCGACTGGGGACGCATAATCCTCCACGACGGCCCGTAATCCTTCAACTTCTTCCCGAACAACTCCCGGCACAGGGAGATCACTTGCTCGAATTGTTCCTTTGTATTTGGCATACTATCCTAGATTATACCCGCGAATATAGGAAAAAAGACGTAGATGTTCTCGAAAATTCAAGACAACAAAAGCTAATAAGATAAATGAAAAGAGGTTACAACGAAAAGGAGCCACTTTATAAGCGGCTCCTTTTCGTTTTCTTACATCTTATATATCGTTATGAACAGCGTAATGAGCGTCCTAAACGCAACACGGTAGTCTTTGTGATACCGTTCAATTCGCAAAGTTTACTAACGGAAGTACCGTATCTTTTAGCGATAGCGCCAAGCGTATCACCGGATTTAATACGATGATAAACCGGAGTAGCCTCCACATCATTCATTGTATTCGTATTTTCTCCTAAAGAAGCGGTAGCGGAAGAACTTGCCTGTACCGTGATTTTCTTAGAAGATCCGGAAGCGGTCGATTTCTTTTGAGTTTGAGCTTTTGGAGTCGCTTTAGCTGCGGTTTCCACACCGGCACTACAACGAATGGACTGGCCGATACGCAGCATGGAAGTACCTTTCAATCCATTTAAGCGGCAAAGCTCATTCACTGTTGTACCATACATACGAGCGATCTTGCCTAATGTGTCACCGGATTTTACACGGTGATAAACCATTTGCTCATTTGAGGATGTATAAATATTACTCTTGCGTCCATTGATCTTTACATTGTGGAATACATATTGATCTTGGTAAGGCACACAACTCTCGAAATCAATAATATCGGCAGGATTAAGAGCCTGACCTAAGAAACGAGTCTCGAAATGCAAGTGAGAACCGGTAGAACGTCCTGTATTCCCCCCCAAGGCGATCGGGTCTCCCGCATGAACGATATCATTTACACCAACCAAAAATTTAGATAAATGGCCATATACAGTCTCCAAACCATTCGGATGACGAACCACTAAATAATAGCCATACCCTCTGCGCTCGAAATTCTTAATACGTACCTTACCATCGAAAGCCGCACGGATTGTATCACCGATCTGTACCTTTAAATCAACCCCTTTATGCATCCGACGCCGGCGAGGACCATACTTAGAGGTAACCCGGATCATCGTATCGATCGGCAAAACAAACGCCGAACAATCAATCACGCAAGAATCCGGCATATCTACCTTTTTACCCCGGAAAGGATTCACCCATTCATTTGTCCATTCGCCATATAATTCATCGGCAGGGAACATCAAGTTCTCTCTCGCCTCCAACTCCGCTTTCTCATTAATCTCCGCAAGCTCCTTCAAAGCCATATCTTTCTTAAAGCCAACACGGTCGGCCATTAACTCAGATACACGCTTGTCCATAAGTTTGTGGGTTGGATGATTGGGAGTCTCCGGAGTTTCCGGTTTCACCGGGTTCTCCGCATTAGCAGTCGATACCATCACAGCGGCACAACAAATGAATAGAAATGTCCTTATACTCATTTTTTGATAACTTTCATTCTTATAATTCAGGATAAAACGGCAATACCCGGCATCTCTGCCTGATTGTCAACTTGTCAAAGTTCGGAAATTTGAATAAGCCGACAAAATTGATTAACGAAAAATTTCTGCAATGACTTTGAATAAAAGCAAAACAAGCGAATAAACGAACTAAATATCAAAGACTTACAGAACAATATGTTTCACAACATATTAGCTAATCATTCCCCAATTTATCTTCCTTGTGAACAGAGTTTTGAGCCTTTCGCTCAATATCCGGTGCTGTTCGGACAATAATTCGGGGTCTTCGTCAAGAACTCCTTGAGCGATATCCCGCGCATACTGAAGTATTTGTCCATCGGCCGCCAAGTCCGCTATTTTAAGGTCTATCCCCTCGCCACTTTGTCGGGTACCTTCCAAATCTCCATGTCCCCGGAGACGGAGATCCGCCTCAGCGATCTCAAAGCCATTCGTACTGTTCACCATAATCTCCAATCGCTTACGAGTATCATTACTTAGTTTATAGGATGAGACCAAGATACAATAGGATTGTTCAGCACCACGTCCTACCCGGCCACGAAGCTGATGAAGTTGAGAGAGGCCGAAACGTTCAGCACTCTCGATCACCATGACGGATGCGTTCGGCACGTTCACGCCAACCTCTATAACCGTAGTAGCCATCAAGATTTGCGCCTCGCCGGAGATAAACTTCTGCATCTCGGTATCCTTATCCGCCGCTTTCATACGGCCATGTACCATACATACCTTATATTCAGGGAAAACCTCCTTGAACGTCTCAAAACCGGCCTCCAAGTCTTTATAATCCAGTTTCTCATTTCCTTCAATCAACGGATATACCACATAAACCTGACGCCCCTTTTGTATCTCTTTCCGAAGGAACTCATACAATTGCGCCTTTTTATTATCATAGCGATGAAGCGTTTGTATCGGTTTACGTCCCGGAGGTAACTCATCGATCACCGATACATCCAGATCCCCATACAAAGTCATCGCCAAAGTACGGGGAATCGGGGTAGCCGTCATCACCAGCACATGCGGCACGATAGCGTTCTTCATCCAAAGGCGTGAGCGTTGCTCCACACCAAAACGGTGCTGCTCATCGATAATCGCTAATCCCAACGAAGAGAAAACCACCGTCTCCTCAATCAACGCATGCGTCCCGATCACGATCTGGATCTCACCGCTGGCAATAGCCGGTAATATCTTATCCCGCTCCTTCTTCTTGGTAGATCCAGTCAAAAGAGCGACCTTCACGTCCATATCTTTCAGGAATCCCATGATCGTCGCATAATGCTGGGTCGCCAAGATCTCGGTAGGAGCCATCATACAAGCTTGGCAATGATTATCTATCGCCAATAGCATAGACAATAAGCCTACCAAAGTCTTGCCACTCCCCACATCACCTTGCAGCAGGCGATTCATTTGCCGCCCGCTACCCATATCGATCCGGATCTCACGGACTACCCGCTTCTGGGCGTTCGTCAACTCAAAAGGAAGATACTCTTTATAGAACGTATTGAAATAATGGCCGACCGTAGGGAAAACGATCCCTTTTAGCTTCAGTTTCCGAACGCTAGCGGTACGTAATATATTTAATTGTATGAAGAAAAGCTCGTCAAACTTCAAACGTAACTGGGCGTCACGCAACTTAGCGGCAGATTCCGGGAAATGGATATTCCGCATCGCCTCTGTCATAGACATCATATGGATCCGTTTCAATACGTCGGGGGAAAGCGTCTCCGGAAGTTTCCAGTTCAGCCAGCTTAACAACGTATATTGCAGGTTCTGGATCGCCCGGGAATTCAGAAACGACTTTTTCATCTTCTCCGAGGTATTGTAGAACGGGGTCAAGCCTCTCGCCACTTGATCCGCTTGGTCCAATAAATCAATATCCGGATGTGGTATATTATAGGTATGACCGAACTCCGTAGGCTTTCCGAAAACTATATACTCGGTATTGGGACGATACTTATCCGTCACATAATTCAAGCCCTTGAACCAGAGCAAATCGATCGTGCCCGTACCATCCGAGAACTTGCCGACCAGCCGTTTACTCCGCCCCTCGCCTAGCGTATCGAAATAGAGAATCTGGCCTTTCAACTGGATATAAGGCATATTCCCACTGATCTCAGCTACTTTATAAAACCGGCTGCGATCTATATATTTATAAGGAAAATAAAAGAGCAAGTCCTCATACGACGATATCCCCGCTTCCTTTTGCAGGATATCCGCCTTCTTGGGTCCTACTCCCGGCAAGTACGTAATCGATCGCTTATCAAGGTCCAGCATAACGTCTATGAGTTTTTAGGGTTTACCGGGCAAACATCGCTTCCGCTATTAACAAATCAAAGGGCGTGGTAATCTTGATATTCTCACGATCACCGGGAACCGTATCAATCGCATACCCCATCGCCTCCACCACGGAAGCGTCGTCCGTAAATAAAGACGAATAAGGTTGCTCATAGGCTTTTGTCAATAATTCCAGATGGAAGACTTGCGGAGTTTGTACAGCCATATAGCGGGAACGGTCCACCGGATGGCTCCCTTTCTCATCCGTCTCCCGCAGGGAATCGATCATCGGCACCACCGGAATAACGGCTTCCATGACAGCCGCCTTATCAAAGCAGGCTCCAATAACCTCCGGAGAGACGAAAGGACGAACGCCATCGTGCACAGCGACCAAACTCAGACCGCTATCCTCCTCCCCCTTCCGACGCCTCTCCGCCAAAAGCCAATCCAACCCATTCTTAACCGAGAAGAAGCGAGTATCTCCCCCTTTCACGATCGCATGCGGGACCTTGCAGCCGATTTCCTTGCAAAGCATATTCCAATACGGCTGATGATCCTCCGGAAGCACAAGGATTATACGTGCGGAAGCATCCCAACGATGAAAAGCCTCTAACGTATGCATCAAAAGAGGTTTCCCCCGCATAGGAATAAACTGCTTCGGCAGATCTCCACCCATACGAAGCCCTTTCCCCCCGGCAACGATCAAGACGTACTTATCCATCAATCCAATTCCTCCAAAACTTTTTTAACTTCCTCATCCACTTTATACAGCTTCTCCTTGCAAAGCTTGATCAGACGAGTAGCTTCTTTTACCTTCTCGGACAGGATATCGACATCCAAGTCTCCATTCTCGATCTCAGCCACGATCTTACGAAGTTTCTCGATCGCCTCGTTATATGTTTCTTCTTTCTTCGCCATATTAATTATGTATTTATCGGACGGTTATAAAACCACCCTCTATGGTTTGATAATACTTTTTATTTCACCATCGATGAAGCGAGTCGTCAGTTCTTCGCCGGCTCGCAAATCAGAGGCATGTTTGATAATCTTGCCATCTTTCAAGGCTAAGCTATATCCCCTCTTCAATATATAATCAGGAGAAGCCATCTTGATAAACTGCTCCGTAAGCTGGATAAAACGCCCACTCTCGGAAAGTTTAGAGGTAATACCGTTCCGCAAGCGAAGTTCCGTATTCTCAAGCACCGACTGGCGGCGTGATAACAAACCCGATGCCATCGCAGGTAAACGGCTCGCTATCGTTTGCAGTCCCGAACGATTCCGCTCGATCCGGCTTGTCACGATAGAAGGGAAACGGGTCGCTACCAATTGTAAATAGTTTTTCTGTCGGGATAGAATATCCATAGCCAATAAACTCACGTCTTGACGCAAACTCTCCAACTCCTCACCAACGCTATCCATTCGGGAAATAAGGAACTCGGCGACAGCGGTCGGTGTCTTCATCCGGGTATGCGCTACCAAATCTACAACCGTATCATCCCGTTCGTGCCCGATACCCGTGATAATCGGTAAAGGGAATTGAGCGCAATTCGCCGCCAACAGATAAGAATCGAAGCTATTCAAGTCCGAGGTAGCCCCACCCCCACGGATAATCACGACCACATCAAAAAGATCTTGATGTTGATAAATCCGGTCTAAAGCCGCTATTACAGAAGCCTCCGTCCGTTCTCCCTGCATCAAGGCGGGGAATAATTTGGTATAGAACGGATAACCTCCTTTATTCCGTGTCAACTGATTCATAAAATCCTCGTAGCCGGCAGCCGTCGGAGAAGTAATGATAGCGATTCTCCTAGGAAGTAGCGGAAAAGGCAATTCCTTATTCAGTGTAAAGACCCCTTCCTCCTGCAATTGGCGGATAATCTCCATACGCTTACGCACCATATCACCTAACGTATAAGCCGGATCTATATCAAGCACCGTAAGACTCAATCCATACAACTCGTGGAACTCAACAGACACCTTCACCAACACTTTCAAGCCGGAAGCGAACATCTGACCGGTCTCCATCTCGAAATAAGGTTTCAACATACGAAACGTCTTCGCCCAGATAGACCCTCGTACCTTGGCCACCAATTGCCCGGTCTGCACATTCTTCTCCACAAACTCCAGATAACAATGTCCGGAAGAAGTATTCACCCGCACATCGCTCATCTCCGCACGCACCCAGCAAGTCTCCGGGAAAGCCCTCGACAGCGCACCCCGTATACGAGTATTCAGCTCTAACAAAGATAGAGCCTCTTTCTCACCCGATAAGTTATTTAGATTCGGCCGCATATTTACGCTCTTGTTTATAAGCTTTGTACACATCCGGGATGCCATATCCCAACTCAGCGTCCGGTTGCTCAAACTTACTGCCGAAACGCTGCAAAAGAGAGATTATATCCTTATTCGTCAGACTGGGAAACGCTTGCCATAGACAAACACCCAACCCCGCTAAGATCGGCGTAGCGAAAGAGGTACCATTCGCATAACGGATATTCCCCGTAGGATCTATCACGCAACAGCCCGTACCCAAGGCAACCACATCCGGCTTCACCCGGTAATCCGCCGTAAAGCCGACAGAACTGAAATTACTTTTCTTCTTACGATCCGTGATAGCGCCCACTGTCAATATATCCGGGGCATCCGCAGGAAAGGTTATCTTTCCCCAGCTACCGCCCCCCTCGTTGCCGGCGCTACTAAACAACAAGATCCCTTTTGATGAAGCCATCTTAGCGGCACGACTGATCAAGGAAGTCCTCCCGTCCAATTGATCTTGATGATAGTTCAGGGCCTCTACATCAAAAGAGAAATACCCCAACGAAGAAGAGACCACATCCACTCCCACGCTATCGGCAAATTCCATAGCTGCCGTCCAATAATCCTCCTCGATGGGAAACTCCGAACGGCTATCCTCGCTCTTTATCAGCCAATATTCGGCTTGGGGAGCCGTACCGACCATCAAGCCCGGCGCATCAGCGGCCAAGCAAGATAAGACCTTCGTCCCATGATCATCCCCGATGAAAACGCTTCGGCCGGGGAAAACCACGTTATGCGTTCCTAATAACCGCAAGGAATCAAATACGCTGATCCGATCCACGTTCATGAAACCGGCATCGACCACGGCCACACGCATACCCTTACCCTTAAAGCCCGCCTCATGCAATTTGATACCGTTCAGCATCTTGATCTGCTCCTCGGCATAACCGTAAGGCGATTTCTCCGGTTTATCTATTGGCATAAACCGTGTCGTATCATTCTCCTCCCTAGGAATATCGATTTCCTCGTCACCTTTCCAGACCCATTTCACGGAATCCACGATCGGGAGGCGCAAGAGACGCTCAGCGACCAAGCTATCCGGACTGGACACCACGACCGTAGAGAACCATTTACTCTCCAGCACCGGTTTTCCTCCATTGGCGGACAAGGTATCCAGATAAGCTTGAGCGATCGGCAAATCCGATTCCGACACCGATATACCTTGCCGGTTCCGTCGCTCGACAGACTCCTTGGAAAGATATTCCTCCGGGTTATCCAGCGTATAACCGGAATCCCCTTTATCTTTCAAATACACCCGAAAACGAAAACTTTCCCCCGCATGTACTCCCAAAGAAAACAAACTGAATACGAAAACGAATATTCCTATATATTTACTCATAGAACCTCACACAATTACGAATTACAAAGATAGATGATACCGCCGAATAAACAAAAAAGCCCGGCACTGGAATAGGCCGGGCTCATGTATAATTCTTCGTCTTATTCATTGATATTACAGATAGGGATCTCACGTTTAACACTTTGGCGTAAAGAAATCAAGGTCTCTGTAGCCGTAACACCCGGTATCTCTTGAATCTTGGAGTTCAAAAGTTCCATCAAGTGCTCGTTATCACGGGCATACAGCTTGATCAGCATCGTATACGGACCCGTAGTGAAATGGCATTCTACCACTTCGGGTATTTTCTCGAATTCCGGGACAACATCCTTGTACATAGATCCACGCTCCAATTTCACGCCGATATAGGTACATGTATTATACCCCAATATTTTAGGATTGATGTGATACCCTGAGCCAACGATCACATTCATATCAATCATGCGTTGAACCCGTTGATGAATAGCTGCACGAGATACACCGCACTCCTCGGCAACATCTTTAAAAGGAATCCTAGCATTCTTTGAAATAATGTTCAATATCTGCCGGTCCAGTTTGTCTATCTTCTCCATTTTAAATTCGCTTTATTATATGCATTCAGATTTAATGTATCAAAAGTATATAATAAATTTGAATCATATATCATTCTGAAAGAAAAAAGTAATCAATAAATAATAAAAGCGGGCAAAAAATGCTTTTTAGCATAATTTGCCCGCCTATTATCTTACAAACGTTCCGTTTCTATTTCTTCGCTACTTATTCTTTTACGATGTCAAGCAACTCAACCTCGAACTTCAATACGCTGTTCGGTTTGATATCTTGTCCTGCGCCACGTTCGCCATAAGCCAACTCAGCCGGGATCCAGAAGATATATTTAGAACCGACCGGCATGATCTGCAAGCCCTCAGTCCAGCCCTTGATTACTTGGCCAACACCGAACTCAGCCGGCTCACCACGATCCACGGAGCTATCAAACTTAGTACCGTCCAATAGAGTTCCGGTATAATGAACTTTTACCTTATCGGTAGCGGTCGGCTTCGCGCCTGTACCTTCTTTCTCTACCTTATATTGCAAGCCGCTCTCAGTCGTGATAACGCCTTCTTTTGTCTTATTCTCCGCCAAGAACTTATCGCCCTCTTCTTTTGTCTTCTTAGCCTCGCGAGCCTGAGCCTCTACGAAGTAAGTCTGCAAATATTGTTGAGCCTGTTGCGGATTCATCTTCATCGCAGAAGAATCCCCTTTGATAGCTTGGATAAAACCAGCGATCAAATCATCTACGTTAGCCTCACCACCCGGCAAAGTCTTTAAGTTTTCCTTATAACCGGCACCTGTGCTGATACCAATAGCGTAGCTTGCGCTATCGATAGAAGTCTTCAAGCTCGCGCTTTTGTGAGAATCACCGCAAGAGGTGAAAGATGCGCCCATTGCTACAATCACTGTAGCGACTAATACACTTAACTTTTTCATTTTTCTTTAACTCTTATATATTATTTTTCGATATCTAATAACTCAACGTCGAAGATCAACGTACTATTCGGCTCGATAGCCTCACCTGCCCCACGCTCGCCATAAGCAAGGTTAGACGGGATAAACAATCTCCATTTAGAACCGACCGGCATCAACTGCAAAGCCTCTACCCATCCCGGGATTACCTGTGAAACACCGAATACGGCGGGCTCGCCTCTCTGTACGGAGCTATCAAACACCTGACCGTTGATTAACGTACCGTGATAGTGGCATTTTACCTTATCGTTCGCCGTAGGTTTAGCGCCTGTACCATTCTTCAGCACCTCGTATTGCAAACCGCTAGGCAACTCTACCACACCAGCCTTATGCTTATTGATAGAAAGGAACTCCTCACCGGCTTTCTTATTGATCTCCAGTTTCTCTTGTTGAAGCTTCATGAAGTAATCATTGATCACTTGTTTTGCCTCATCATAACTAAGAGCAGGTTTTGCCTCTGTTAAGACGTCATTCAATCCCTGTACAAAATCTTCCACTTGAAGATCCTTGATGCCTGAGTTCTGGAAATTATTTCCGATACTTAAGCCAAGCGCATAACTTACTTTATCCATTCTTTTTTCTTGTTCAACTAATTATAAGCCACAAAAGTAATGCTTTTAATCGTATAACAGCATTTTGTAAGAACTTTTTATTTCATTCAAAGCTTTTTACGAAATAAAGTCGTAACTTCGTAACTATTAATATATACATCTATACATTAAACAAGTAACAGATGAAAAAGTTAGTCATACTTACCGGAGCGGGAATGAGCGCGGAGAGCGGTATCTCCACTTTCCGTGACTCGGACGGGTTATGGGAGAAATACCGGGTGGAAGATGTCGCCACGCCGGAAGGCTTCGCCGCCAACCCTAAATTGGTTCTCGACTTCTACAACCAGCGCAGAAGAGAGTTATTGAATACGAAACCTAACGCCGGTCACCTCGGCCTTGCCGCCTTGGAGAAAGATTTCGACGTACGGATCATTACCCAGAATATCGATAACTTACATGAACGCGCAGGTAGCAGCCACGTGATCCATCTGCATGGAGAGTTGATGAAGGCATGCTCCGTAAGGGATCTGGACACGACCTACGATCTATCGCCGGAGAACCCGGATATTCATCTGGGTGACAAGGACCCTCACGGAAATCAGCTACGTCCTTTCGTCGTATGGTTTGGAGAGGCGGTACCCATGATAGAGCCTTCCATCAAGCTGGTGGAAGATTGTGATATCTTCGTGATTATCGGCACCTCCTTAAACGTCTATCCTGCCGCCGGTTTGCTGAACTACGTGCGTCGGGGCCAGCCGATCTATTTGATCGACCCGAAAGATGTACGTACTTATCGCGACGACATCGAGCATATACAGGCCGGAGCCTCGGAAGGGGTCAAGAGGCTGACGGAGTTGCTTACGCAGAATTAAACAATTCATACACTCATTAGGTCTGACGAAGGCAAGTATAAACACGAAGTCCTTGGCATGCGAACACATTGCCAAGGACTTGTTTTTTTATCCGCTTCCATCCTCACGGAAGTACTTACGGATGAACTTTAATTTATTACTTTAGTATTAATATTAATCCAATTCCCGCCTGTTCATCCGTCACGGATTACTTGGATCGATACCCGCACGGGAATTGTATGATTATCTTATTTCGTTTATTTCTTATTTCACGATTGCCTTTACAGCTTCCTCGCCGTCAACAGCTACCGCTACGATACCGGCAGGTACAGCGATTGTAGCGTTATCGGAGGTAAGAACAGTCTCAGCGACAACCTTACCTAAGATATTCGTGATAACGATAGACTTACCGGCTGCGCCTTGAACGGTTACAGTACCGTTGCCGGCTACGATAGATACGCCTTCAGCGTTAGCGCCTTCGATAGATGTTACCATATCCTCAGCGTCAGTCTTCTGGTATGCGTTGAAGATCAAGGCACCGTCAGAACCAGTCTTAGCTGCATCAAACTTAGAATCACCACGAGTCAATACCAAGCAACCATTCTGCATCTTCAACCATGCGGCGTAAGAAGGAGCGATAGAGCCGGCTACAGCCTCATTGTAACCCTTAGTAGCTTTACCACCCAAAGAGATATAACCCTTGCTATTATCCTTGCTGTCTACCAACACATCATCAAGAGTTGAAATAGCACCCTCATTGTAGATGTTAGACTCGAACAAGAACTCATTAGCCTCACCTTCCTCAGCCGTTACGCCAGCCACATTAGACGGAGTTACATAACGGAATGACCATGTTACGTTCTTATGGTTGTCACCTTGCAAGTTCACGATATACTTCGTGTTGATCTTAGCTTTCGTGTATGCATCGATGATATCTGCTACGTCCAACTTAGCCGGATCCATATCCTTGAACTCATTTACCAAGATAAACAAACTGTCGCCTGCGTGAATAGCCTTCACGAAACCTACGCGAGTGTAACCGCCATCAATATCCATATACGGAGTCTCCAATTCGTGATCCTTGATCATAGCGGAATCGCCAAAGCTTACCAAATACTTACCATAATGGAAACCAGCATGGGCCTTAGTAGCGTGAGAACACTCAGCGGCACTAACTTGATGACCCGCATTATCAAAGTGATTGTGTTCGTATGTACAAGGAACACCCGGAGTACCGGCTTGGTCGTTACGAGCCACAGAAACCAAATATTGAGGTTTGATGTTGCCCAAGCCACGATTTACCCAAACAGAGTCGATGATGAATGCCAATTTGCCATTAGCCTTTTCCTTGTTCCAGATACCGGCGTAATCAACATCCTTATCCAGCAAGTTCTTGTTCCACTCATCCATCAAGTACTCACCACGAGTCTTCTCTACGAAGTACAAGCTATCAGCGGTTTCGCTCTCACCTAAAGCGACGTTGTTGAAACGGCGGTATAATGGGGAGTCATCGATCTCCACAGCGAATGCGGAAGTACGGATTTCATTCTGGCCATTAAGCTTGTCATTCAAGTCACCTTCTGTCAAATCCAAGGTGTTATCATCAACAGAGACTTTAAGACTAGCATAGTTAGTTGAAGAACCACTAACCTCTTTAATGGTAGGCTCCTTATCTAAGACAGTCTTGCCATCTATTTTTCTGAAGAAATAAGCAGCATTCTTACTATTATCGTTAACATATCCGTTACCATCCTTATCATACATAGGGTAATAATAGTAAGTTTTCTTTACCATCTCTCCATTTTCCATAACATCATAAGATTCAGAAGATCGTCCCACAATATTATCACCACCCTCTAGCTCTTCTTCATTTATGTAGTACTTATAAACATTTGCCTTTACCAACGCATAGTAATGCTTACCATCGATGCAGTTATTCTCTTTCAAGAAGAATGGGGTCGCTTTTTTCTTCATCATGTATTTCTTAGCGACATCATCGTAAGACAAATAACGCTTCTCGCCATTAACAGCATTATATACATAATAAACGTTTCTCACTAATGTATCGCCAACACCGTACGTATCATTCTCTACAACCAATTCCAAACGGAAGTTTGACTTACCGTCGTTCTCGTCTACACGTACGATAGAATCCTTACCTGCCGGAGTGTACAGATATTTATCCAATGCCAAACCATGCAAGTAATTGAAAGTATAAGTCTGAACTTTAGCCTCATCAGCGGATACATATTTGTAACCTAACTTCTTGTCGGCAACCAATTCATCCGCAACTTTCTTGAAAGACAAGGTATCAGTTCCATGTCCGTAGAAACAGAATACATCATCACTACCTTCCACCTTAAAGAACTGAAGAGGAGAAGTAGTCTTTAATCTATCATTGAACTCACGGTTCGTGATATTTACTGTAGCCGTATTGGAAGTACCGTTCTTCTCAACTACCCATTGAGCGGCAGGTATATGATTGAAATCTTGTCTCTTAGCTTGATATGTCCAACCGAAACTTCCGGCCAAGTTCGCCAAAGCGTAAGTGCCATTTTTCTCCGGTTGGTTTCCACCTGTAGATTTATACTGGATCGTATAGACACCATTAGGAATGGTTGTCAATGTCAAGCCTGTGAACTTCGTTCCGATCGTAATCTTTACGTTCTGATCGCCCGGAGCAGGATATAATTTATTGCCACTACCATCAATGCCCTTACGAGTACCAACACCGTCCTCATCTTTCGCAACATTGACAGTCAATACATTCATACCGTTCAATTGAGACATGTAGATGTACTCGTCTTTAACTGTTTCCAGTGGCTCTGACGTACCACTCTGAGTCCACGTAGAGTTGTTGTTCTCTTTCAAGAATGCTTTCCATTGATCGTCATTCTTATCACCTTTCTTATATTCATGAGCTACCTCCGCTACTTGAACATACAATTCTTCCTTCGCGGCATTATAAGAAAACTTAAACTTGTATGAGCCGTCCAGACGTTTAGCCTTATCTGCATACTCCATATGGTCATAAGTATATTTCAAAAGCTTGTCGGATTCCGTACCGCCATAGTAAGCCGTATCAACAACTACATAAGCATCTTTCCCATCAAATTTTTGATCTTTAGCCTGTAAATAAACATAACCACCACCAGCATTCTGAGCGTTCAAAGCCGTAGCTGTCATTAAATTGCTTTGCCCTTTCGTAACTTCCGGATCCATGTTCAATCCAAAGAACAACTCAGCAGGTTTGTCCGTCTCTACTGATTGCAATAATGTATTCAAGTCATCAGCACCTAAAGGCATTGGAGTCTCACTAGGTTTCTCGCTCTTTAACGCAACTACCGTACCCAATTTATCCAAAGTCTTAGCCTTGACCAGATAATAACCAATCGCAGGATCATTAGCAATAGCCAAGATATAATCTCCGTTGTAAGAAACGATAGTATTTACATTATTTACCGTTTCACTCACCCATTCTGTAGCGGAGCCACCACCTAACGTAAGAGCGATCTTCTTTGAATTCTTCGTATCCTCCAAGTTGTAAGCCGTAGCAGGATCGACAGCCAAAGTCAAGCTTGTAGCCTTATTCACGAATGAATAAAGGTCTTTGCCTAAAGAGGTTTTCTTAGCGGAAACAGTCCAAGTAGCCTTGTTCAAGGAAGAAAGATTCGTTGAAACATTCGCCGAATTGTTCAATTTGCCGAATTGTTCTCCTGTCTCAACAGTCAAGTATTTACTACTTTCTGTTCCCAACAAGATTACGTCGCCTTTCTTCGCATCAACCTGCGCACCTGCGGAAAATGCAGTCGCAAGCATGGCACTAGCCAGAAACGTTGTAAACTTTTTGTTCATAAATCGAAAATTTAATATTAATAATAGTGTTAATTAAATACCGTTCAACACTTTAAATCATCGACCACTACTCGAAAACGACTAGTCTAAACGATCGTCTAGATCTTGCGTTTTTTAAGGGGGTAAAAAGAATGGTTCGTGAAAGGAATCGGCTGTTTCGTAACGGATAGCCTATTTGATTGATAAGAAAGAGGATAAGGGGTGAAAAAAATAGCTCAGAAGGGTTGCAAGTATCGAAGAAACGCGTACCTTTGCAAATGACTAAAAGAATCGATCGTTTAAACTAGTCGTTTCTATCCCATAAAAGATTGTCAAACATCAAGGTTTTTAACTATATATAATGTACAGGCGTACATTAAAATAATGTAAACCTATCAAAGCATAAGATCTGAATCAAGCTTCCTCTTTGACACAAAAGTATTGATAGTACCGCTAGCTTCGAGTTATAGGTATTTTATAGGCTCACCCGATAATCATTGGGGATATCTTCAGGCTCATCTATATTTCAGCCGGCAGCCTAAGATAAGTCGGCCAACAGATGAGATCATGAGATAACTATTTCCATATAAATCGCTGTCTTATAAACTATTAATCAACAGACCAACTCACTTGAGAAAGGCTTCCCAAGTGAATAACTAACCACTTCCAGACTCGTAAGCTTACGGCTACCCCCAGCCGTAAGTTATTCACTTGACAAACCGTAAGTTATTCACCTGACAAGGCATAAATTATACATTAACCGTCTCTTCCCCGATGGTTATCGGGAAATGGCAGAGGAACTATAGATAC
>NZ_QTMJ01000020.1:0-37596 GCF_003635485.1 Parabacteroides sp. AF19-14
AAGCTGTATGCTTAATCCCCCAGGTTTATCGGGTGAGCCCAATAAACAACGATCAAAACAAGCAAAAGAAAAAAACTGGCATCTGATTATAACAAAAAAAGGGAGACTCTAAAAGAGTCTCCCTCGTGATCGGGCTGGGATTCGAACCCAGGACCCACAGCTTAGAAGGCTGTTGCTCTATCCAGCTGAGCTACCTGACCATCCTTATTTTCGTGGTGCAAAGGTAAGGATTTTTCTTTTCCTTGCAAACTTTTAGTACACTTTTTTACATATTGAATTTAGAATGGATAACCAACGGCAAAATGCAAGGCGAAATTATCCTTGAAATTAGGACGGGTTATCGCCCAACGCCTAGACTTTTTCTCCTGAGGATTATAAGCCTTGAAGCCTGTATCTAAACGTAGTAGAAAGAAATCAAAGTCCAAACGAAGTCCCAAACCATAGGAAACAGCGATCTCCTTGTAAAAACGAGAGAAATCAAAGTTTCCAGCCTTATAGCGTTCATCTGATACATTCCGGGTCCATATGTTTCCGGCATCTATGTAAGCCGCCAATTCAAACTTCCAAAAAAGTTTCGTTCGATATTCCAAGTTCAAATCCAAGCGGATATCCCCCGATTGAAGAGCGAAAGAAGTCGTGCTGTCAACTTCCATACTACCCGGACCTAACTCTCGTACAGACCATCCCCGGACACTATTCGCTCCCCCCGAGAAATAAGCACGCTCAAAAGGTAAATAGTTTGAGTTACCATAAGCCATCCCCACTCCCACTCCTATATGGAAAGCTAACTTGTTACGACTGTCAAGCACGATTCCTTTACTAAAATCGAAATCCAATTTCACATATTGCGCATATTCCGTACCAAACAACTCATAATAACCGTCATCATTTTTCTTCGCCCCCGTAAGATGCGAAAAGGCACTCAACAAATTCCCTGCGACCTCGACCGACGCACGTAGGGAATGCGTGTTTCTCAAACGATTCTGGGGAGAATAATTACTGAAGGAATAAGTATATCCCGAACTCATGATAAAATGGTTCGTATAGTTATACAACACCATATAATCCGGCAAGCTATTGATAAAGTCCATATTCTTATCCGGCAAATACACATAATTCAAGTCTACAAGCTTAAAGGTATGGCGTGCCTGTGTATTGCCCCGATCTTGCCAAATATAACTCCAACCACCAGATAGAATCGCCCTCGTATACTCCGGACGTTTTTGCAGGTTGTAACTTATTTTCGCTTCAGTTGACGCACGTAGCCGCCTACGAAAATCCGAACTCAAGAATGGGAACAAGAAACGAGGAAACAGCAAGGACCCTTCCGCACCTAACTCCCAGTAATTACCAAAGCCATTCGCCTTATTTCCGGATAACGCCTCGTAAGCCCCTCTCACCCTCGCCGAGAATAGCTCCGATCCTCGGAAGATATTCCTATGCTGATAATTCAAGCTGGAGGCAAACCCATAATCACCCGCCGAGTTAGTACCTTCCAAATCCACTCCCACCGTATTTATCTTCGCAGGAGAAGTGAGAATGTAACAATCCAACTTCATCGTATCCCGCTCCTCTACTTCCGTAAAACGTATATTTACATTCCTCAAAGCCCTTAGAGAAGCGAACGCTGAATAGGTCTGCTCTATATTCTTCTCACTAAATAATTGCCCCGGACGAATATAAGTACTCCTCCGGAGCACGCTCGGACGGATACTCTTCCCGTTCCGGCCATATACGATATTCACCCCTGCGCTGAGCATCGTATCTGTAGCCATGAAACTAGCGTCCTCTCCTACCCCCATCGGATTATAATCGGTTAAGACCGTTACATCCTTAATATAATACTGACGATGCGGCTGATCCTCTACCGACCCATTGGGCAACACCTTCCGATAAGGTTTCATGGACATATCAAGATCCACGACATTTTGGTTAAAAGAACTATCAGCGATATATCCTAAATAATCCCGATTAAAACCATAATACCCGTTCCAGCGAAGTAAGGTCGTAATACGCTCCCGCTCCTTGTCCAATATATCCCGGTCAAATAAAGTTCCTTCCTTAACTAATTGGTTATACTCTTCCTGTGAGGACCGGAACGCAGAAGCTAAGGGAGAGCGGCGAGGCGCTTTCAGATGTGCCAAACTATCAATTTTCGGATCGGGGAACTTCATCGTGTAATTGCGTATCCTATATGGATCGTTCGCCTTTATATGGTAAGTTACAACCGCTTTCTTATGGCGTGTCGTATCGATCGTCGTTGATACATCCGCATGGACATACCCTTTATTAATGTAAAAACGCTCTAGTTCCATGGCGGACTGTTCCACCAACATCGTATCCAGCACCACGGGAGGCTCACCAATCCTACGTAACTGTTTATTGATCCATTTCTTCTCATTCTTACCAGACCAATCATAGACAAACAACTGCCACTTCATCAGACCAAACACCTTGAAGTTTGGTTGCTGCCTAAGATAAGATTTTAAATCCGCAGACTTATAATCCTTGTTATCCGACACGATCTCCACCTTATCCAGCAAATATTCCCCATCCGGCACAAACTTGGTCGTACTACAAGAGGCTAGCAGTAGTACGATACAGATAAAATAGCATATACGTAGAGATCGATTCATCATTCCAAGCTTTTTACGATCGCGAATGTACTGGAATTTAAAGAATTTACCGTACTTTTGTTTTGTAAAAAGAACTAAGATGCTAAGCAAGACCAAAGTCAAATACATCCGTTCTCTGGAATTAAAGAAATTCCGGAATGAAAATAATGTTTTTGTAGCCGAAGGAAATAAATTGGTAGCCGATATGTTACCGGCCTTTGAATGTGAGTTATTAATAGCCAAGCCATCTTGGATGGCTACACAAGGCGATATTCCGGCCAAGGAGTTATTGGTAGCGGAAGAAGATGATATTCGTAAAGCCAGTTTCCTGAAAAATCCCCAAGATGTACTCGCAATCTTTAAACGCCCCAATTGGGATATAACGGAAATAACGCCGGAAAAGGAGCTTGTTCTCGCATTAGACGGAATCCAAGATCCGGGCAACTTAGGTACGATCATCCGGTTAGCGGACTGGTTCGGTATTTCCCATATCGTATGCAGCAAAGATACCGCCGATGTTTTCAGTCCAAAAACCGTACAAGCCACTATGGGTGCGCTCGCCCACGTAAAAATACATTACACCGATCTGGAAACGTTCTTACAGGCCCAATCTGCCCAAGCCATACCTTTATACGGCACCTTCCTTGGCGGAGAAAACTTATATGAGAAAACCTTATCCGGAAACGGTATCTTGATAATGGGTAATGAAGGAAATGGAATACGTCCCGCCATCGAGGCTTTTGTAAACGAAAAATTGTATATCCCGAACTATCCGGAAGGAAGAGACACCTCAGAGTCTCTCAATGTGGCCATCGCTACAGCCGTGGTCTGTGCCGAGTTTCGCAGACGCCAAGGGAATCCCGCTTAAACGATATATATGGACTGAACAACCCGGCGTAATCTTTTCAGTTAACACCGGCCAAGATCCCATCACCTGCTTAAAACCAATCGCCGGTTCCGAGGAAAGAACCGGCACCAGCACTCCATCATAAAAAGCGGTTCCAGCTATCTCCTCATTCAACGGGTAAACACCATGAAACACACCATTATCATCCAGTTCGATATAATGCATACGATAAACCTGCTTACACCAAACGTAATGAGCGGCAATTCTTCTCATAAGTACAATAAACAAATAGAGAGATTACTTAATAGAATCCTTAGGTAATTCGGCAAGCTCCTTACCATAGTTATATTTCATCAAGCTTAAGCTATCTATATACACCTTATAATAAGTCGTATCCATATTATCCATACGGATATATCCAAACACACGCTTTACTTTCTTAGTTGGTATAGTCTTCAAGATCGTCTCGTGATATCCATCTTTCGTGATCTTACTATTCACCGTCAAGGTCGTATCACCTTGGTCCGCACTTAAACGTACCTCCGGCTTATAAGCCATTTTGTTATTCAATCCCCAGACACGCATGCCCAGCACGAAACTACTGCCCGAGGAATAATTCGTTTCCGGACGTATATCGAAAGTCACCCCATTAAATACAGAGGTAGGAGACAAGACCAGATAAGAACGGCGAGGCCAAATATCCACAGAATCCCGGTTCGATACCGGCGCAGCGTCCGCCTGCACATCCCCTAAGTTATTGATCCGTTTATTAAGATCGGCCAAGACCCGGTTGTAGACCTCCATATAAATATCCAAGTTACGGCCGTACCACACCAACGAGCTATCATACACCGCTTGTGTAATATCATGCTTACGGAATACAGACTCATACAAGGCAAGCTTCATGGTATCGGATTTATAAGTATTATAATCCACATTTACCATGGCCTCAGCCAGCAACATATCCGTCAAGACACCCTGCATCTTTTTCTCCGACAGAATACCATCCGGAACCTTACTACATGCCGCCAGCAACGTCGTGGCTAATAAAGCCATACCATATATCCGTAATTTTCTCCGCATTTATTTCTCTTCTTTCGAAAGGCTAGCCGACAAAGTATGCCGATAAAATATTAACAAAAGGAAAACTCCCACGCAAATCGCCGAGTCCGCCAAATTAAAGATCGGACGGAAGAAAACGAACTCCTGTCCACCCCAGATCGGAACCCAATCAGGGAATACGGTCTCTATCAATGGGAAATAGAACATATCCACCACCTTACCATGCAGCCAAGAGGCATAACCACCTCCCTCCGGCATAAAAGTAGCGAGTTGCCCGAAACTATGGTCGAAGATCACGCCATAGAATATCGAGTCGATTATATTTCCCACCGCCCCCGCGAAAACCAAAGATATACAGGCAATAAAACCGAATTTATAATTTTCTTTAACCAGCTTATACAAATAATATCCGATAAACAATACAGCCACGATACGGAATACGGAAAGGAATAATTTCCCAATCACCTCTATACCGAATGCCATACCCGGATTCTCGGTAAAATAGAGATAAAACCACGGAGTTATCTCTATACTCTCATGCAACTGCATGTGGGTCTTAATCCATATTTTCAGCGCTTGGTCAAGAAGAAGGAGCAGTATTATGATTAACACTGCTCCCCAACCTTTAGAATATCTCATTTACTTTGCACCTCCTTGTTTTGCTTCGATACTTAAAGTCGCATGAGGCACGGCACGTAGCCTTTCTTTCGGGATCAATTTACCAGTCTCCCGGCAAATACCGTAGGTCTTATTCTCGATACGGATCAAAGCGGCCTGCAAATTCTGGATGAATTTCATCTGGCGTTGCGCCAAACGGCCCGCCTCTTCCTTCGATAACGTAGAAGCACCTTCCTCCAGCACCTTGAATGTAGGAGACGTATCAGCCACGTCGTTACCGTCGGAATTCGTAACCCCTGATCGCAAAAGCTCGTAATCCCTCTTCGCGATTTCCAGTTTCTCTAATATAATAGCGCGGAACTCCTCGAGCTCAGCGTCTGAATATCTTGTCTTCTCTGCCATGGTTCTAAAAAAAATTTAGGTTCAACAATCGTTCAAATATCAATCAAAAAGAAGAATTAAGAATGAATATAAAATCATATTATTTCTTCTTTGCATGCAAAGATAATATAATTATCGATTTTCCTATATTTCATTCCTAATTCTTCCGCAAGAAATGCTATTCTATTTTTAAGCTTTCTCGATCTTTACGGACAATTTAAAGTCCTCGAAATCGAGTTCCGTAGCGTCGCTGATCGCATTATCCATGATTTCGATAGATTCCGCCAATACTTGGTTAGCGATATAATCCTTATAATCATGGATCGCCTCATCCATCTCCTCGCAAGAAAGAATGGATACATGGATCTTATCCGTTATATCGAAACCGCTGCTCTTACGCAAGTTTTGGATACGATTCACCAACTCACGGGCCAGCCCCTCCTTACGCAAATCCTCGGTTACGGTAATATCCAAAGCGACTGTCAAGCGACCTTCATTAGCGACCAACCAACCCGGGATATCCTCAGAGATGATCTCTACATCCGTACGCTCCAAAACGGCCTCCTGTCCATCTACCATCAAGGTAAACGTTCCGGCTTTCTCGAAAGCGTTGATATCTTCTTGGCTCATCGATTGAATCGTGGCGGCCAACGCCTTCATGATCTTTCCGTAGCGCGGGCCCAACTTCTTAAAGTCCGGTTTGATCTTCTTCACCAAGATACCTGCCGTATTATCCACGAACTTCAGCTCCTTCACGTTCACCTCGTTCAAGATCAGGTTCTTCACGGCCTCGATACTCTCTTGTTGATGAGCATCTACAACCGGAATCATTACCGTATGCAACGGCTGGCGAACCTTGATATTCACCTTGCGGCGAAGAGCCAATACCATAGAAGAAACATCTTGAGCCATTTGCATACGCTCTTCCAAATTCTTGTCGATCTTAGACTCATCGTAAACCGGGAAATCGGACAAGTGTACGGACTCAACGTTCTCACGTCCCGTAACAGCGACCAAGTCTAAGAATAACTGATCGGCATAGAACGGAGCGATCGGAGCCATCAACTTAGCCACTGTCTCCAAGCAAGTATATAAAGTCTGGTAAGCGGACAACTTATCCTCCGTCATACCACCACCCCAGAAACGGCGGCGGTTCAAACGCACATACCAGTTACTCAAGTTATCATTTACGAAATCAGAGATAGCACGTCCGGCACGAGTCGGCTCGTAAGCCTCCAAGTAGCCATCCACATCCTTCACCAAGCTGTTCAACAGAGAAAGGATCCAACGGTCAATCTCCGGACGCTTGCTCCATTCCACATCCGGATCGGAGTAGTCGAAGCCATCCACGTTCGCGTACAAAGCAAAGAATGAATACGTATTATATAATGTACCAAAGAACTTACGGCGAACTTCCTCGATACCATCGATATCAAACTTAATATTATCCCATGGTGAAGCGTTCGTGATCATGTACCAACGCAACGGGTCCGAACCATACTTCTCGATCGTAGAGAATGGATCAACAGCGTTGCCCAAGCGCTTAGACATCTTGTTTCCGTTCTTATCCAATACCAGACCGTTAGACACGACAGCCTTGTAAGCCACGCTATCAAAGATCATGGTGCCCAGAGCATGCAGGGTAAAGAACCAACCGCGTGTCTGGTCAACACCCTCAGCGATAAAGTCAGCCGGATAGATCTGACGATTATCGAACTCCTTCAAGTTCTCGAACGGATAGTGGATCTGGGCATAAGGCATAGCGCCGGAATCGAACCATACATCGATCAAGTCTGTCTCACGCTTCATCGGCTTGCCGGAAGCGGAAACCAAGATAATATCATCCACATACGGACGGTGCAAATCGATCTTCTCGTAGTTCTCCTTCGTATAATCTCCCGGAGCGAAGTCCTTATAAGGGTTAGACTCCATAAAGCCGGCCTTCACCGATTTCTCGATCTCGCCGAACAGCTCTACCACGGAACCGATACACTTCTCCTCGCTACCATCTTCCGTACGCCAGATCGGTAACGGAGTACCCCAATAACGACTGCGGCTCAAGTTCCAGTCTTGCAAGTTCTCCAGCCATTTGCCGAAACGTCCCGTACCCGTGCTCTGCGGTTTCCAGTTGATCGTATTGTTCAACTCGATCATGCGCTCACGGCAAGCGGTCGTGCGGATAAACCAGCTATCCAACGGATAATACAATACCGGTTTATCGGTACGCCAGCAATGCGGGTAATTGTGGACATGCTTCTCGATCTTGAACACCCTGTTCTGGGCCTTCAGCATCATGCAGATCTCAATATCCAATGTCTCATCTTTATCCGTCTTCGTATCATCGTAAGCGTTCTTCACGAATTTTCCTTGCCATGGATCATAATCAGAGGCGTTCATACAATTTTGTACAAACTCCGGAGCCAAGTCTTCCAGCTTATAGAACTTACCGGTCATATCCACCATAGGGCGCATATTTCCATCCTTATCCTGCATCATCAAAGGAGGAACCCCGAATGTTTTCGCCACACGGTTATCGTCCGCACCAAACGTCGGCGCGATATGTACGATACCCGTACCATCCTCTGTCGTAACGAAATCACCCGTGATCACACGGAATGCACCTTCACCCGGATTTACCCATGGGATCAATTGCTCATATTTCATACCGGCCAACTCGGAACCCTTCCACTCACCTACTACGCTGAAAGGAACCAGCTTGTCACCCGGTTTGTAATCAGACAAAGAAAGCTCAGCGGCTTTCGGATTGAAATAAGCAGACAATAAATCTTTCGCTATAACAGCAGTCATCGGGATACCCGTGTAAGGATTATAAGTCTGTACAGCCAGATAAGTAATATTCGGGCCTACGCAAAGCGCCGTATTGGAAGGCAACGTCCAAGGAGTCGTTGTCCATGCCAAGAAATAAGGATCGCCGAATTGTGCCATCTCCGGTTTCGGGTCCAATATATGGAACTGTGCCGTACAAGTCGTATCCTTCACGTCACGATAACAGCCTGGTTGGTTCAACTCGTGCGTGCTCAAGCCCGTACCCGCAGCGGGAGAATACGGTTGGATCGTATAGCCTTTATATAAAAGACCTTTCTTATAAAGCTCTTTCAATAGATACCACAAGGTCTCGATATAGCGGTTATCATACGTGATATACGGATTCTCCATATCCACCCAATAACCCATCTTCTGCGTCAGATCCTCCCACTCTTTCGTGAACTTCATCACGTCCTTACGGCAAGCGGCGTTATACTCAGCGACAGAAATCTTCTTACCGATATCTTCCTTCGTGATGCCCAAAGCCTTCTCCACGCCCAACTCGACAGGCAGACCGTGTGTATCCCAACCCGCCTTACGATTCACCAAGAATCCCTTCATGGTTTTATAGCGGCAGAAAATATCCTTAATCGAACGGGCGATAACATGGTGAATACCCGGCATACCGTTTGCGGATGGAGGACCCTCGTAGAATACGAATGTAGGATGTCCCTCTCTTGTTTCAAGACTCTTATGGAAGATGTCTCCATCCTTCCATTTCTTCAGCACCTCTTTATTTACGTTCGACAAGTCAAACTTAGAATATTCGGTAAATTTCTTACTCATATCGCGATGTATTTATCTTGCTTCTAAAAAATTGCCGCAAAGTTAGTGATTTCTTTCGAATTAGACAATATGGAATTTTCATTAATGAAAGCACAGGTTTCTTCTGCGTGAAACAAATTTTAGTTAAAGCAGAAAAGTAACAGTATCTGATAAAATCCTATTAGGAAACCTACCGGCTCTCTCCTACTTTTGCCCCTGAATTTAAATCTAACACCTACTAATAAAATGAACATTAAGAGTAAATTCGGTTATTTATGTTGCGCCTTCCTATTGACCACTAGTTTATGGGCACAAGACGTATTGATTTCCACGAGGAATACCTCATTATTGCTAGACGCACCTGTCGGCGGAGAGGTAAGATTCATCTACTATGGAGACAAGTTATCCACTTCCGATGCGGCTACCTTGCTCGAGACCGAGCAGAAAACATTTTCCGCTTATCCGGTCTACGGCTTGAATTGCCCCTCCGAAAGCGCATTGTCCGTTACCCATGGCGACGGGAATATGACCCTTCAACTGGAAGTCATAAAAGTAGATACACGAAAAGAGCAAACAGCAGATATCACAACGATCCGATTAAAAGATAAAGTGTATCCTTTTTATATGAATCTCTGTTACAGAACCTATCCGGACGCCGATATCATCGAGACTTGGACAGAGATCACGCATGAGGAGAAAAAAGCGATCACCCTCAATCGTTTCGCTTCCGCTTATCTGCCGATCCAGAAAGGAGACGTATGGGTTTCCCACTTATACGGCTCATGGGCAAACGAGGCTCAATTGGCACAAGAACCGTTACGACCGGGCATCAAGATGATAAAAAACAAGGATGGTATCCGCAACTCCCATACCGCCCACGCCGAAGTGATGATCTCCCTAGACGGAAAACCAAAGGAAAACACCGGTTCCGTTATTGGCGTCGCCCTATGCTATAGCGGTAACTACAAATTATTCTTCGATACGGATGATAGCGACCATCACCATTTCTTCGCGGGAATAAACGAGGAGAACTCGGCTTACACCCTCAAAGCCAAAGAAAGTTTCCGGACGCCGGAATTGGCGCTGACTTACAGTAAGGACGGCTTAAGCGGAAGCAGCCGAAATTTCCACGCATGGGCACGCAAACATAAGATAGCGAATGGAGCGACCGCCCGGAAAATCTTACTAAACAGTTGGGAAGGTGTATATTTCGATATCAATCAAGAAGGTATGGACCAAATGATGAGTGATATCCAGTCTATGGGCGGCGAGTTGTTCGTCATGGACGACGGCTGGTTTGGCGATAAATATCCTCGTAATAAAGATAACTCGTCCTTAGGGGATTGGATGGTTGATGCCCGAAAACTACCAAGAGGCATCGAGGGCCTGATCGCCGACGCCAACAAGCATGGTATTAAATTCGGTATCTGGATCGAACCGGAAATGGCCAACACGACAAGTGAATTGTACGAGAAGCATCCGGAATGGGTATTGAAAGCTCCAAACAGGGAAATCGTCCTGGGGCGTGGCGGTACACAGGTCGTTCTTGATCTCTCCAATCCCGAGGTGCAAGACTTCATATTCGGTATCGTCGACAACTTGATGACAACATACCCGGAGATCGATTATATCAAATGGGACGCCAATATGAGCATCCTGAACCATGGCTCCCAATATCTGCCTTCGGATCAGCAAAGCCATATGTATATCGAATATCACGAAGGATTCAAGAAAGTCTGTGAGCGTATCCGAGCCAAATACCCGGATTTAACCCTACAGGCTTGCGCCAGTGGTGGAGGCCGGGCAAATTACGGTGTCATGCCTTACTTCGATGAGTTTTGGGTAAGCGACAATACCGATGCCTTACAGCGTATCTATATGCAATGGGGTACTTCTTATTTTTTCCCGGCTATCGCCATGGCCTCACATATCAGCGCCGCCCCCAACCATCAAACATTCCGGGTCATTCCCCTGAAATATCGGATCGACGTAGCGATGAGCGGCCGTTTGGGCATGGAGATCCAACCCAAGAATATGACAGAAGAAGAGAAAACACTTTGCCGCAAGGCGATCGCCGATTATAAGACGATCCGTCCCGTCGTGCAATTCGGCGATATCTACCGTCTGGTTTCTCCGTACGATCGTTTGGGAGTAGCTTCCTTGATGTACACCTCACCGGAGAAAGACAAAGCCGTATTTTATTGGTGGAAGACCGAGCATTTCGTCAACCAACATTTACCCCGTGTAAAGATGAACGGATTATCCCCAGACAAGAAATACAGAGTCTGCGAACTGAACCGGATCGACAACGAGCCTCTGGCCTTCGAGGGTAAAGCTTTCACCGGGGAATATCTCATGGCGAACGGACTGGAAATCCCTTATAATCACATTGTCGATTATCACAAGCAGAATGATTACTCGAGCCGAGTGCTTTATTTGGAGGAAGTTAAATGATGAATAAATCATTCTCCTTCCAAAGCGATCAATAAAGCGATCACCTCCGAATAATTAGCGGTTCCAGTAGGTATCTTATTGCCTTTCAGGAAAAGATTATAGACCACGTCTTGCGCCTCGCCGATCAACGGGCTGTATAGGGATTGCCAATAGGCGACTTTCTCGTTATACAAGTCCTTGATCTCGGGGCGTAATCTTTTCTTCCATGCCTCAAAAGCGTCCTTATCCAAAGCCACATATGCGTTGCTCAGCACATAAGGCAGCAAAGAGAAGTAGCCTGAGAACCGGATTTCCGGCACGGAAGAACCCGTGCATATCAAATAACTGTATAGATTAGCCTCGGCCTCGTTGGATATACTAAGCACATGAGCCATCTCATGGGCGTAGGTGGCAGGATATTGCACGGGCAAGAGCTGGCCGTTCAAATTGAACTCCGTGAAAAACGGCCCCATATATCCCATCACCCCTACTCCACTCATCAGCCGGGAGAGCAGCATCGTTTTAGGATGAAGATAGGCTCCGGGAGTGGTAAGGCCGAAACGAGTAGGCAATTTTCGATACCCGTCTAGCACCGCCTCTTTCACGACCTCCCGATCGATCGTCTCTATCGGAACCCATGAGGCGTTCAAGGAATCCGTGTAGGCATCCAAGAAAAACTGGAAATGTTCCGAGGAAAAAGGCACATAAGTGGTTCGCGTACGAGTGAAAAAATCTTCCCGGAAATAATTCAATCCCCAAGCGATATAGAACCAGACATACACCCATGCCAGATATTCCACGATATGCCTGAATGTCCTCCCGAGCCTCCGCTTCCTTATAAGCGCATATGACAAATACCCTAATAACCCGGTGATACTACCATAAATAAAACAATCGCCTACGGAAAAAGGGAACAAGCAGGAGAAACGAGATAGCATACCCGATACCCATGGATAAATCGAACGGGAATACCATTCGCCTAATCCGGGATTTCCCATCACGATCCATACAGAGATGAGAAGGATCGCCAATATAATCCAACGAACACGTATCTTTTTTAGATATTCAAGCTTAATCATAGGAGGCAAATATATCATATCCTTTTCAGTCCACACAGTTTTATTATTAAAAAAGAACTAACGCTCCACAACTACAGAACATACAGACAGCACAAAGCATATAAACTAACATTTGCATCCTGTTATTTCCATTTATCTTTAAGGAAAGATGCAAAAAACGTTTTCGTCTATATAATATAGCTTGGTCAAATACTAAACCGGAACATTGCAACACATCCAACAGTTTTTCCGGCCCATCGGCAACATAGCAATCTGCTGCTTCTCCTTTCAAGTGTTGGCTGGTAACGACCCCGCCAGCAAGACGATTTACCTTCTCATTCCGATATCCACTCAATATAGCAATCGGTGCCCCATACAATAGACGTAATGGTTCCAATAAACCAACTGCCAAATTTTGAAGCGCTAGACATGCACAAGGAGGAGGCTGATTATTTATCGCATTGTCCACGGCAATATCACTATAAGTAAACTCATCCAAACAAAAATGCTCTGTTAACCTTTTATCATGTCTTTCCATAATTTTCAATTTTCAATTATTAATTTTCAATTTATAAGAGTAGTCCACCCCAAAAAGGGCCCCGGCAAACGTACTGATCTCACCGAAAGCCACCAGTACACTGTTATCGATCAATCCTTGCGGATCAATCCAGAATCCGCTGAAGAGAAGTGTGATCCCGCTCATTGAGAGCAGGATCGCAACAATTAATTGAACCGTCAAACGCCTCATAGCTCTTAGATTTCATCCGGACTTTCACTATCACTCCCGTTTCCACCCGTATCTTCTTCATTTGGAAGCACAGTCTTCTCAAAACTTGTCCGGCTCTTGGCTACCCGTAGCGCCTTGCCCGGGTAGAACCGTACTTTCGGCTCCCGAATCAAGTTCGTTGAAAACGTCTTCTCATCCGGCACCCCCGACGATCCGAAACAAAAGCGGAAAAGTCCCAGCTCACCTACACTGACACGCCTGCCATGCTGTAAATGACGGACCAACACCACATTCATACGATCCAAAACCGCCTTCACGCTAGCGCTACCTACACCAGAGCTATCCGCCACCTCCTCCGCAAATTCATCGAAAGTAACTAGATCTCCATACACCATTTGAGCGTATACCTTTTCAGGAATAGATTCGTGATCCTCACCTAGATTCTTTCTCATTACCAATTTAAATTTCAATGCCATAACTATACGTTTTTAATGAATAAATGAATGTAACCATGCTTCGAACACATGACAAAGGTATAATAGCCACAAAGCCTGACTTCGATGACGCAAAACAGTTAACGACCTAGCAGCCAACACACACATTCCCAAATCAACGAAAAACACACCAAATTTCATCGACTTCAATCCACGTACATTTAACATTTATCAATAAAGAATCACATCTCATCCGTTATTTCCCTCTTCCCCGCCAGTTCCAAAATATCACTTGGTAATATATTCAATGCGCTCAAACGGCTAGCCAAGGATTTCGGCAAGACCTCCGAATTAGGATCCGATAAACTCCGGACGGAAAACGCCATACATAAACAAGCCGCCAAATGAGAATAAGGCAAACGCCCATCCCGATCCGTAAACTCCACCAGCTTCGCCATCCGCAAAAACAAGTCCGGTCGATGCAACTCATAACGGGCATTCTTCCACGGCGTATGCCTTGTCAAATACCACACCATCAAGTTCTCCCCTCGCTCCCCATCCAAATAACCATCCACCAATCTCCGATATCCCATCGGCAACTCTTCATAATGCCCGAAAGCCAGCTTACAAAACCCCAGCAAATGCCTTTCTCTATCTTCCGCCGACAATCCGGCCAGACGCACACTAAACAACTCAACGGTAGGCCAACCCCGAAATTCGCCTAATAGTCCCTTCAAATCTTTCATAAGATTTTTCATTTCCACGATCACAGGGGGAATATTTATCCCTGCGCCGCAGAAGGCCGAATCCCACATTTATATATGGATCATCAAGGCATACATAAAAACAGAACCGGCCTCCTTACCTCCCCGAAGGGAGAAAGAAGACCGGTACAAAATCTTTATTCTATATCGATTCTACAGTCTATTCTATCATCTACACATTCATCATCGCACCTTTGTGGTTCTCATTTCTTGCAAACACTTCCATGGAAGTTCCTCTTTCTTTTTTGGCGTTATACCGATAAGCATATCGGCGATATGTACTCCCATGATTGACACCATGGGAGTTGAAGACATAGAAGAGGAGATATCTTAAAAATCGACTCCACATAAACAAAAGTAAACCGCCAATAGTGCTTTCCTAATTAATTTATGGCAATCACGCAACACCTTTGTTGGTACTCTAATTAGAGCATGCACCAATGTATAGGCTCTTTTGTTGCACCTACCTAATTTTATGTTAAAAACATTGAATTTAACCATTAGTACATACCAACTCTATATTCTGGGGTATGAGATTAACAAAGTCCTTACAATCATTAAAAATATTTTTAAAATATTCACCAAGGAAATCCCAAGCTCACTTCCCCCGCTGCCTCACAGTACTGATTACACCATGATATGCAGCTGCCATTTCTATACCTTCGTCACGACCAAAGTGTAACATACTGTTACATTGCATAGTAAGTGATCATCAGACTCTTTCTTCAAGAATAAGATTCTCTTCATTATAATCACGTTCCTTTCTAAAGAAGAAATCCAAACTGTCCGTAAAGACCAAGGCTCTCTTTTCACCTCCTTGATCATACGCTTTAACATATTAGCCCGGACATGTGACAGGCACAGTTGATGTTCAGCCTCCTTAAATGTACGGATTTCAACCCATCTCCTATGAAAACATCTTAACCATTTTTCAAACAGGTTATACGGTACCTTATTTCTAAAACAGAAGGATCGGATGGAATCCTTGTTCGTGACCGCTTCGAATTTGTAGCGGAGGAAAAAAATTTCAGAATTGTTATTGCTCTACATATTAATTGGGTTTTAATTACAGCAACAAAGATCTATATTTCTGTTGAATGATGCTATACGTCATTTTTGGACGCTAACCTTAATTTAGATTAATCCCTTCTATATACATCTCGTGTATATACCTTATTTTTCACATCATCCAATTCCACATCATATCGATTGGCTATAATAGCCGCACTACGTTTTTTAAAGAGATCCAAATCATTAACAACTTCTGACCCAAAGAATGTAGTATTATCCGACAAGGCTGGTTCATAAACAATCACAGTAGCTCCTTTTGCTTTCACTCGTTTCATTATTCCTTGAATAGAAGATTGTCTAAAATTATCAGAATTAGACTTCATCGTCAATCGATAAACACCGATCGTAACAGGATGTTCCCGTACACTACTCCATTCATTCTCTTCCCCGTAAGCATAATAACCCGCCATACGAAGTACTTGATCTGCTATAAAGTCTTTCCTAGTCCGGTTACTCTCCACAATCGCTTCTATCAAATTTTCGGGTACATCCGCATAATTAGCGAGTAATTGTTTTGTATCTTTCGGCAGACAATACCCCCCATAGCCAAAAGAAGGATTATTATAGTGATTACCGATACGAGGATCCAAACACACACCATTTATGATCGATTGAGTATCCAACCCCTTCATTTCCGCATACGTATCCAACTCATTAAAATAAGAAACACGTAGTGCAAGATATGTATTTGCGAATAGTTTTACGGCCTCAGCTTCTGTCAACCCCATAAATAAGGTATCTATATTTTCTTTTATAGCACCTTCTTGCAACAGTTCAGCAAAAATATGAGCGGCATCTACCAATTCCGGATCAGACAAATCCGTACCCACGATGATCCGGCTAGGATACAAATTATCATACAAAGCCTTAGACTCTCTCAAGAACTCCGGACTAAAAAGAATACGCTTTGTATGAAACCGCTCACGTACGGAAATCGTATAACCAACAGGTATCGTACTTTTAATGACCATAAAAGCATTTGGATTAAAACGAAGCACCTGCTCTATCACAGCCTCAACAGCGGACGTATCAAAGAAATTTCGCTGGCTATCATAATTTGTCGGAGCCGCTATCACCACAAAATCAGCGTCCTTATAAGCCATCTCCGCATCTAGCGTAGCTTTCAAATTCAATTTATGACTAGCCAAATACTCTTCTATGTAATCATCTTGAATCGGTGATTTTTTATTATTGATCAAATCTACCTTCTCAGGAACTATGTCTATGGCTACCACCTCATGATGCTGTGATAACAAAGTGGCAATTGATAAACCAACGTAACCGGTACCGGCTACGGCTATTTTGTATTGTTTGTTGACTATATAGCTCATTTTATAATTATTTTTCAACGATTTCCATACATTTCTACATAGTAATCTTGGTATTCACCATTAATAATATTTTCACACCATTCATGCTTCTCCAAGTACCATCTCACAGTCCTCTCGATACCCTCCTCGAATTGCAAGCTAGGCTCCCAGCCGAGTTCCTTTTGCAACTTTGTTGAGTCGATGGCATAGCGTACGTCATGGCCTAAACGGTCAGTCACGTAGGTGATAAGATCCATATCCTCACCCTCTTTACGTCCTAACAGACTATCCACCGTATTGATCACCACCTTGATGATATCGATATTCTTCCACTCGTTGAAGCCACCGATATTGTAGGTCTCGGCGATCTTTCCGTTGTGGAAAATCAAGTCTATCGCACGGGCATGATCCTCCACGAACAGCCAGTCGCGCACGTTCTCGCCCTTGCCATAGACCGGTAGCGGCTTGCGGTGACGGATGTTGTTGATGAATAGGGGTATCAGTTTCTCCGGGAATTGATAGGGGCCATAGTTGTTTGAGCAATTTGTCACGATGGTCGGCATGCCGTAAGTATCGTGATAGGCACGTACAAAATGGTCTGAACTTGCCTTACTCGCTGAATAGGGCGAATGAGGATTGTATTTCGTTGTCTCATAGAAGAAATCATCTCCGTATGCCAAGTGATGCTCACCGGAGGAAGCCGCTGTCATGAACGGGGGCTCGATTCCTTCCGGATGGTTCATCGTCAACGCTCCATACACCTCATCGGTAGAGATATGATAGAAGCGTTTACCCTCATACTTCTCCGGCAGGCTTTCCCAATACAACTTAGCGGCTTGGAGCAAAGCCAAAGTACCCATCACATTGGTCCGGGCGAATGTAAACGGATCCTTGATACTTCGGTCTACATGGCTCTCGGCCGCCAAATGGATGATACCATCGATCTGCTCATCCCGCATCAATTGATAGAACGCCTCAAAGTCGCAAATGTCCATCCTCACAAACTTATAGTTTGGTTTGTCCTCCACATCCTTTAGGTTTGCCAAGTTGCCGGCGTAGGTCAGCTTGTCCAAATTAATGATGTTATATCCCGGATATTTGTTTACAAACAGACGTACAACGTGAGAGCCGATGAAGCCCGCACCACCGGTGATTACTATATTTCGTTTTGCCATGATTCTTAACAGTTGTTTTTTAAATTAGTGATACATCGTTTTAAGGATTCCGTCCAATAAGGAACTCGAACGCCGAATGTTTCTTTGATTTTTGTTTTGTCCAATACCAAATAGGACGGACGTTTTACGGGGCTGGGGAACTCGTCGCTATGACAAGGCCGGATATCACAAGCGGTCGTGCCATTGTATTCGGCGATCATCTTCGTGAAGTCGAACCAAGAGCAGACCCCCTCGTTGGAGTAATGATAGATGCCGCTCTTGCCATAAATAGCGCAAGCTATGTCCGTCGCATAATCACGCAAGACTGCCGCTATGGCTTTCGCCAAATCGTAAGCGTATGTCGGTGTACCAGCCTGATCGAATACCACCTTCAGTTGGGGCCGAGTAGCCGCAAGGTGCATCATCGTTTTGCAAAAGTTTTTCCCGAACTCACTGTACAACCAAGCGGTACGAATTATCACATGCTTGCAACCTACAGTCATGATCTTCTGCTCACCCCGCAATTTTGTCATACCATACACACCGGTTGGCGTACCCTGTTGATCCTCTTGGCAGGGCACATTGTAAGGCTCTTTGCCAAACACATAATCCGTAGAGATCTGCACCAACAAACCATTGACCGCCTTCATCGCCTTGGCCAAATTTTCCGGGGCCTCGGCATTCAGCCTCTCGGCCAACGCCTCATTACTCTCCGCCGCATCTACGTTGGTATAGGCGGCGCAATTCACGATAACGTCGATGCGCCGCTCCGCAACCAGTACCCTCACCGCTTCCAAATCCGTAATATCCAAAAAGACAGTCTCTACTCCTTCCACTTGATTCACATCCGTGAATACATAGTGGTCATCACTTTCCCGGGTGATGATACGTATCTCGTTTCCCAACTGCCCGTTGGCTCCTGTCACCAATATATTCATCTTATTCAAATTCAAGGTATAAATTTACATGATAATCAAACGGTGAGTCAAAATCCTCCAAGCATGGATGCTTTATATCCTTCTCCGAGAGAAGGGCCTTATCCATTGGTATCCGCCAATCTATGCCCAGACTCTCATCCTTTATACAGATGCCCCCATCCGCTTGCGGAGCATAGAAATTATCGCATTTGTATTGGAAAACAGCTATCTCACTCAATACCGCGAATCCATGAGCGAACCCTCTGGGCACGAAAAACTGGCGATGGTTATCCTCACTCAATTCAACGGCTACATGCTTACCATAAGTTGGACTTCCTTTGCGAATATCCACGGCTACGTCAAGGACACATCCTTTCACGCAACGCACCAATTTGCTCTGCGTAAAAGGGGGCCTCTGAAAATGCAAGCCGCGCATCACTCCGTATGAGGACATACTCTCATTATCCTGTACGAAATTTATCTTACGAACCTTCTCCTCGAACTCTCGCTGCGAGAAACTCTCGAAGAAGTATCCCCGAGCGTCATCAAACACCTTCGGCTCAATGATCACCACGCCCTCTATATCTGTCTTTATTACCTCCATCTTAACCTAAATTCGGATCTCCTGTCTCCTTTAATTCCTCAATTACCTTTAGTAGATATTGCCCATATTGGTTCTTAAGCATGGGTTGCGCCAGCTCTCGCATACGCTCCTCGGTTATCCATCCCTGACGGTATGCAATACCCTCCAAGCAGGCCACTTTCACCCCCTGACGCTTCTCCAATACCTCGATATACGTAGATGCCTCGCTCAGGGAGTCGTGCGTACCGGTATCCAGCCAAGCGAAGCCTCGGCCTAAAGTCTGGACTTTCAGCGCTCCATCCTCCAAGAATCGTTGGTTGACCGTAGTGATCTCATACTCTCCACGTGCGGACGGTTGAATGCTACCCGCTACATCAACAACCTTGTTCGGGCAGAAATACAATCCGACCACGGCGTAGTTGCTCTTGGGACACTCCGGCTTCTCTTCGATACTCAGGCAACTGCCGGCCTGGTCGAACTCGGCCACGCCATAACGCTCCGGATCACTCACCCAATAGCCAAAAACAGTAGCCCTATTCTCTTCCTCCGCAGTACGAACCGCCTCCTTTAGCATCAAGGTAAATCCATTACCATGGAAGATATTATCACCTAGCACCAAGCAAATGCTGTCATCACCGATGAATTCTGCTCCAATGGTAAATGCCTGTGCCAATCCATCCGGAGAGGGCTGTTCTGCATACTCGAAACGCACCCCATAATCAGAGCCATCCCCAAGCAGACGCTTGAATCCCGGCAAATCATAGGGCGTTGATATGATCAAGATATCCCGGATGCCCGCCAGCATTAACACACTGATAGGATAATACACCATCGGCTTATCAAAAATAGGGAGCAACTGCTTGCTCACTCCCTTAGTGATTGGGTAGAATCGGGTACCCGAGCCACCGGCTAAAACAATTCCTTTCATAATTATGAATTTTCAATTATTAGTATTTAACTCAGAATACCTCACAAATAAAGATCCGGTAAAACAGGACAAATACATTTACAAAGAAAAATCATTCCAACACTTTCCCTAAAAGTCCAATTCCTTTATTTTCCATAAATCCCCCAACATCAAATCAGCTTCAATAGGGGAAATATCCTCAAATCCACTACCATTAGTAAATGTCATTTCACCAAAATAAATTTTCCCATCAACATTATATAGATCTACTCGAACATGAGAAAAGCCTCGAGATAATTTTTTTACTATTTCAATCATTATATCGAAATTTTTCGGCTTATCTACTACACCTTTAAAATTACCATATGATCGTTGATTCCAGGCTTGAATATTCCATTTCAAATCATAAACATTTCTAGTATGATTTGTAAATCTATCCATATCAACCCAACAATAGTAAGGCACTCCATCAAAACATAAAAACTTATAGTCAACCAAATCAGAGCCTCTAGAATCTATAAATTCTTCTGCGATAATTTTAGGCGAAATATCCTTATAATGCATTTCACAGTACCTACAACTATAATCCGTCTCTAAAGAGAATTTCAATTTCCTTTTCAACTCTATTTTTTTAGCAAGTGTTATCGCTTTTTTATTGCGAATAATCACCGCATCTCCAGAACCATGATTAGTTTTAAGAACAAATTGATTAGGTAATATATCGAGATTTACATCGTCATATTTATCCCATACCGCTAGTAATGGGACCAAATACTCACTTCCAACTTTATCTGCGACCCAATCTCTCACTTTATACTTATCTGAACACAATGTTTTTCGAGGATCTTTATCGAATAATTTCGCCCACTGCATTTTTTCAGTATAAGTTTTTAGGTTTTCCCAATCCAGTTCTTTACCTTGCCTATTTTTATAAAGACACGCATCATAAGCTTTAAGTTCCTCATCAGACATTCTCGAAACAGCCAAAGACATTTTTCTGTTTCTTAAAAAATCTTTATAATATTTAATATAAGCAATCGATTGGTATATCAAAGGCAATTTAGCTTGAATAAAATGTTTCATAATATATATAATAAGCGACTAATATCTTACTACAAATTTTCTCAACAAAACCATCAACCGTGTTCTACTTTTTAACATAAGTAAAAACACACCAACAGCATAAATAAACATACCTACCACAAGTTGAAGTATTAATGTAACAATATTTATATTCATTACATTTCCTATTTGAAAAACAAAAACAAACATTACTATCCCAATTAGTATAGGCGGAATCGTATTTAACAAATATTTTTTAATGAAAATTTTTTTTCTAACAAAATACGATTGATATATACAAACAATAATTTCAGCAAAAATAGTTCCTATAACAGCTCCTCTTGCAGCCATATATGGTATCAAAATTATATTCACAATCAAATTAACAGCAGCACCTAAAAACAAGGAAACAACAAATATTTTATCCTCTTTATAAGGTATTAAATATTGAGTTCTTATCACATTGGCAAAAGCCATAAACGGGACTGTCACAGCCAATCCCATTATAAGAATTCCACATTCTTCAAATTCATAACCAAAAAAGATGGGGGCTAACACAAATGAAATACCTGCCAATCCAAAAGAGATAGCTATTGCTAATAACATAACAGCTTCCATCGACATGTCAATTAACTTAAAAACCTCTCCTTTATCCTTACTCGTCACCATATTTGCAATTCGAGGCATAAGAACTACACCAAATGCCATTATCAAACTCATTGGCACATTAATTATTTTTTCAGCATTTTCATAAAATCCGACTTGAACATTCGAAGAAATGGATCCTAGCATAATTTTATCCATATACTTATAAAGACTCAATGCCAATATCGGCAAAAACAATACAAATAGGGGTCGAATATGTTGTTTCATATTAGCCCAAGAAGGCCTCCTCCATGAGACATATTGCTTTAAAGCAAACCAAACTACTGACTGCCCGACAAAAACAGAAAGGGCTAATATTAGCGCATAAATCCAAAGATCAGTTTGTGTCTTAACAAAAACTAAAACTAAAAATACAGACAAAATTTTCACAAGAGTATTTCTTCCTACTGTCAGCTTAAACTTCTCTATTCCAAAGAAAAACCAATTAATATCAAAGACTGCAGCAAAAATATAAATGCTCTGAATAAGAAATATGACCAGATTATCCTCTACAAAAAAAAACAAAAGCACTAAATAAACAAATATTACAATTATTGAAAAAATAATGTGAATTGATAGAATTTCAGAAAAGTTCCTATTCAATTCTTCTTTATTATTTCGAACCATAGCAATCGTTCGACTTCCATAATTTTTAATTCCAAGATTTGCAAACAAAACAAAATAGTTAGCAACTGCATATGTATAAGAGAAAAGTCCTATATTCTCAGCACCTAAAACTCTTGATACATAGGGGATCGTAAATAGAGGAATGAAAACTATCAACAATTCATACAAGAACTGATATACTATATTTCTCCTTAAACTTGGCAAATTTTTACAATTTATATTTTTAAACACCTCACAATCTAATTCTTTTATAAACAAAAAAAGCCATTAAAAAGCTTATGCCTTGAACGGGCTGTGTAAAATAGAATCTAACAAATGAGAAAATCAACTTTTGCAACAATAATAAATAAATTAGCGTATATTTATCATCTGTACCATTTTTCGCTTTTTTATAAAAATGCATAACAAAAAAACCAAACAATACCCCCCCAACAAAAACACCAAACATCCCACCATCTAAGTAAAATTGAAAAAAAGTAGTTACAAATGCATTCATTCTAGCACTCCCAAGTAACACCACATTTTCTAAGTTCATAAATGAAAGATCACGTATAGTAGTTAACCATATTGGATATTTCCAACCCGCAAGCGTTAAAATAAACATAAAAGGATAAAAAACACCATAAAACGAAGCCATACCATACCCATAAACATTAAAAAAAGAAGCATTCAATTCATTTATTCTATATTCTAAATGAGCAATTGGAACAACGAAATATTGATACATTTGAAAGAAAAAATCAACATTTTCACCTTTCCTTGATATCGTTGTAAAAATCAATGATATAATACAAGACAAAACAACCAGTACAATTTTTCTCCTATTTTCTTTTTTCAATTTTATCTTTACACCCTTCCACTTATATAAATATATAACATAAATAGCCATCCATAGAATAACAGATCGACCTCCAGAAGTAAGAACCCAAGCAATAATCATCAGAATAGTTGAAACAATAAAAATCTTATTTCTATTACCTTTAAACCATTCTATTGGGAGTATCGCTATAGCTAAATAGACAGTAGGTGTCGCTATAAAATTTTGTATAGCAACCATATAATTTGATTGTCTCAACAAATTTAGATCTGAAGAAGTAAACAACTCTCGAATTGCAGATAGGGTTAGGCCTGATTGCAATAATCCAATAACAATAACCGCTTGATAAGCTAAATATACAAATGTTATAGAGTATAGAACAATTACAATTTTAAAATTCAATACATATGAATATTTTACATCGCTTTCAAATTTTCTAAAAAAAATATTTTTTCTCCCAAACCATTTCTTTAAATCAACAGATACAAACCCAACAAAAAAAGAGAATAATCCTATAAATAACAACAAATACGTATCACTATTTGGTACAGGAACGCCAAACAACCCTAATCTTGAAAAAGCCAGCAACAGCATCCAAATCAAAAAAAATACAGTACTAGGATTATATAATTTACCATAAACAAACTTACTAAAACAAGCAGCAAAAACACACAACAAAAACGGTGCTATCATAAAACAAATATAAATTAAATTTTATTCAAATAACGATCTAATTTATCCACAAATAACACAGGCGAATATCTCCCATCATACCCATAATCCACCTTATCTACACATTTTAAAAAATCACTTAATAAAACAGATCCACAACTTAGAAAATAAATATTTTGTTCTCTATAAAATGGAGAACAAAGTATTTTCTCATTATCTGTTACTAATTTCCTATTATAACAAATTGCCTCTAAAGTACGCAACGTAATTCCTGCATTATTTTTATCCATTATTTCCACAATAAACTCAGAACTTAAAATCTCTTTCAACACTGATTTATATGGCAGCCAAGTATTATAAACAATTCCCTTCCTTCTTTTTTGCTTTTTCCTAGGTACTCCTGATATATAAAAAATTGGATTACATCCACAAAGTTCCAATTTATCATAAATACGGATCAATTTTTCCAGCCGATCTTTTGCAACCCCCACAAAAAAACATTTACGCTTTATCATTTCAACATCACCCACATCTACCATTGAATAAACAGTAGGATAATAAGAAAATCCAAATAACTTTGCCTCCTTTTCATCATATGTGTATATCAAATCAAAATTCTTCAACATAGGCTCAATAATACGTCTCATTCTATAAAATGAATTTATTAAGACAAGAACCATAGTCACATTAGATTTCCTCTTCAACTTCTCAAGAAAATTATTTCTATAATTACACAATGAAGGATCTGTAAACAGAATCACATATTCATTCGATTGATCAAAATCATAATGATCTAAAGAATAATATTTCTCCCAAAATCGTTTTAATGGCAATTCTATTTTCATATTCAATTTAAAGCTAAAATGAATACGAAAAAGCAGATCAATCAACACATTATTAACAAACAATGGTTTATTAATAAAATCCACATTATCGAGTTTTTCTAAATCTCTCCACATCAATCTACCATAATCCCGATTTGGATATACCAACAAATATTTTCGCATTACTCTTATTTATCTAAAAAGATGATTTTTCTGATAATCCAATAACTTGCTTATAGTTGATTTCATTCTCAGTGAGCTCAAGACAAAAAACACCAAGGCTTCCTTTGATTTCTTTATATAAAAACTATTTCTATAATATTCCATAGCCACTTTTTGATTAAAAAGAACCACTTCGTTTCCTAATCTAAACAAATATTTAGCATAAGTAGTCGGATTTTTTTGTATATCCTTTTTATATTTATTATATAATGATTCCCATGCATTTTTATTGGCCAAACTACTTTTTGATATACTATCTTTTTGTACAAAAGAGTCCACTAAACTTTCCCTCAAGTAACCTATGGAATAAATTCGAGCAGCTTGTAACGCAAAATCCCAGTCTTGAAAACGCTTTAATGTAACATCAAAACGTATTTTTTCAAAACATTCTCGCTTACATATAATCGTTTGAGTACCAACTCTATTTAAATAAAGAAGTTGATCAAAATAATCTTTATTATCATCCATATCTACATTTGGATAATAATATTTCCTATTGGGATCCTCCAACATAATCCGAGTCATGCCACAAAAGGAGAAATCCAAATTTCTATCAATCATAAATTGGTATTGCTTCTCCAATTTATCAAGATGCCATTTATCATCACTATCTTGAAAGGAGATAAACTCTCCTCTTGCAGATAATGCTCCTATATTTCTCGCATTACAGGCCCCAGATCTTTGCTCTAATCGCAAATAACGAATTCTATCATCTGCGATCTGAGTAACAACATCTTGGGTTCCATCCGTAGAAGCATCATCAACAATAATCAACTCAATATCTCGATATGTCTGGTTTAATACACTATCCACTGCCATACGTATTGTCTGAGCACGATTATATGTAGGTATAACAACTGATATCATTCCACTTATGTTTAAAATATTCAATTTTTGTACACATTTTCCCTACGAAGAACAGATTTTAATGTCATAATAATAATTCTACAATCTAAAAGAAATGAAACATGTTCCGCATAGTAAACATCATTTCTATACCGTTCCTCTAGTGTAGCACTGTTCCGTTTTAAGGCTTGATTATATCCAGTAATACCCGGTCTAACACCAAATTTTTTTCTTATAAAATCCGTATAAGTATTTTCATTACCCATCGGGCTAGGTCTTGGACCAACAAAACTCATATCCCCCAAAAGTACGTTAAATATTTGAGGAAGTTCATCGATACTTGTTTTTCTCAAAAATCCACCGATCTTGGTTAATCGAACATCTTTTTCAGAATTAAAAGTAGTACCATCAGCATTCCTTACATCAGGAGCATTCATTTTCATACTCCTAAACTTAAACATTTTAAATTTTTTCATATTACATCCATAGCGTTCTGCATTATAAAAGACATCACCATGATCTTCTAATTTTATAAACAAAGCCACCGGGATTATTAATATCAAAATAAAAGGAATCAACATCAAAGATATTATAATATCTATAAGACGCTTAATTACATTTTTATACATCTAATCTATTCGATTTTTCAATTCATACAAAGCTTCTTTCATTGTTTTAGGCTTAAAGCCTAAAAAACTAACATAGCGATGAGTATCCATAAAAGAGGAGTCAATATTTTCATCTATATCCTCTTGATAATCTATTGAATTAGTATTTTCAAATACTGAATTTACCGTATTTGCAATTGACAAATTTGTATAAGCCTCTTGCATACCAACATTCAAAATGATTGATTCCTCTTTCTGCTTGATTGCACACAAAACAAAAGTCTCAGCCAAATCATCAACATAAATAAATTGACGTTTAGCTACACTCTTACCTTTCACTATCAATTGTTTTCCTTGATATGCAAATTCGATGAAATTATTCATCATGCCTTTACGCTTTTCCTCTAATCCCAAAACTTGAGCAATTCTCAAAATAGTATATCGGAATTTAAACTTACGGGTATAAAAAGCACAGAGATATTCACAAGATGCCTTTGATATCCCATAAAGAGTTTTAGGAGAAAGACTGATATCCTCTTGCCACGGTATTTTTGTTGTATCTGAATAAACTGCAATAGAAGAAGCAAAAACCAGATGCTTAATATTCAATTCATTCATTGCCAATAAAATATTTTCAGTAACAATCTCATTCACATGATAATCGGAAATCAAGCCTTGTGTACCTCTTGTAGCCGCTAAATGAATAATCACATCTACATTCTTCAATACTTTATTTAATGAATCTACTGAATAATCGGTCTTTACCCATCTTACTTTATTATAGAGTGTTCTATCATTTTGAACTCTTGACAACGCAAGAATATCTATCTCATCATAATCAGCAAGTTTTTCCAATACTTTTGAGCCTATAAATCCACCTGCTCCCGTAATAGCAATTCTCATTACCAAAAACTCCTTTATAGACTATGGATAAAATACCCCACCTTGTCAAAACGTCCATTTACCGGACGTATATTATCACCTGTCGCATAATAGAAAAAACTGTCCTCCGCATCTTTGGGTATCAAGAAAGCAGATTGATCCATTATTGTTTTTGGCTTTTGGCAAAAGAAAACCAACTCCATCGGTTTAATATCCGAATTCAAACATTTTAGTTCTGAAATATCATCATATAGCAGATGCTCAAATACTAACTTCATCAAATTAACCCCTGTAGATCTAGCCAATAAATTCCACATATGACATCCATCCAAACGTGGTGTCATTTCTATGATGTACGGATGACCGTTCATTACTTTCATCTGGAAATAAACCGGACCATTCAATATTCCAATCCGATTACAAGCATCTTCTACGATTCTTTTTATTTTAGAATTAGCTGTATTACAAACGGCTTTACTTGGAACAATATGTTTATGTATCAACCCGGTATATTCCGGCCAAGTATCCCGATCCGAAACAATTAAGAATCGCATTACTCCGTTGACCATATAACCGTTAACTGAAACCTCTGGCCCTTCGATGTACTTTTCAACAATAACTTTTCCCTCTCTAGAATATTTAACCACATCTTGAAAATGAGACTCAAATTCAGATTGTGAACGAATTAAAAAAATACCTCTTTGCCCTTGCGCATCTGATGGTTTTAAAATAGCAGGATATTGAATTGCTATTTTATCTATAGAATCTAACACTTGAAAAGGTATATTTCCTTCACATTCCAATGTTAGTCTCTCACGCATCAAGTTCTTATGATTACAAACATTCGCTGCATAAGAAGAAACAAAATGAGGTAATCCAAGTCTCTCACTCAATCGACATGCTACAGGCATCGCTAAGTCTGATCCTGTTGAATAGACCACATCAATTTTATTATCAACTATAAAAGTTGCTAATTTCTCCTCATCTAATATATTAATCAAATTAAAATGATCTGATAAATCCGCAGCAGGTCCATCTTTAGCCATTGCACATGTGAATGTCTCACATCCCATTTTTTTTAATTGGCTAACTGCATCCATTTGTACTGCCGCAACTCCCAATATTAGAACTTTCTTTCCCATCATTTTTATTAGTAGATCTCATTTTAAACATTCCTTCACACACTCAATCACATAATCCACATCTTCATCAGACAAGCAGGTATGAAGCGGCAATGTCACAACATTTTTAAATTGCTTATAAGCATTTGGATAGTCCTCTATCTTGAACCCCAATTTCTTATAGCCTGTGTGCATAGGAAGCGGTTTATAATGTACATTGGTCGCAACTCCTAATCCGGCCATTTTCTCTATAAATTTGTTCCGTTGTTCGGCATCTTTGTCATTCAGATTTATAATATATAAATGTCCAGAAGAGACAATATCTGAAGTATAATGCGTTACCACCGTAATAGGTAGCCCCTTCAATCCTTTATTATAACGGTCTATAATTTCTTTTCGACGGGACAAAATCTCATCATACCTTTTTATTTGTCCTAGACCTATGCCCGCACAGACATCTGTCATATTACATTTATACCATGGCCCAATAATATCATACTCCCACGCTCCCAACTTCGTTTTTGCCAAAGCGTCTTTACTCTGACCATGAAGACTCAATAACATATATTGGTGATATAACTCATCATTATCTATCCCTTCAATATCTCTCCAAACAACCGCACCGCCTTCCGCTGTTGTTAGGTTTTTCACCGCATGAAATGAGAAATTCGTAAAATCGGCGACAGAACCTATTGGGAATTTTTTATATGAGGCTCCAAAAGAATGAGCACCATCAGCCATAACAATCACTCGATTCAAGGCTTTTTGAATCGGGTTATCATTTGGATGGAATAAATTCTTTTTCCGTTCTACTATATCGAAAATCGTATCATAGCCACAAGGAATACCAAACAAATCCACCGGGATTATAGCTTTTGTTCTCTCGGTTATCGCCGCTTCTAATTTCTCATAATCCATCGTGAACTTTCCATGCTCACAATCTATCATGACCAATCTTGCCCCCACATGCTCTACCACACTTGCGGTAGCTGTATAAGTATAGGCTGGAACAATAACCTCATCACCGATTCCTATACCTAATATACGCAAAGTTATCTCAGCACATGCCGTATTTGAATTCAAACAAACAGCTTTTGAGGTATGACAACGTTCTGCTACCAGCTGTTCTAATTTTTTAGTTTTAGGTCCGGTAGTTATCCAACCGGACTTCAAAGCATCAACAACTTCACTGATCTCTGCCTCTGTTATATCAGGGGGACTAAATAATACGTGTCTCATGACTCTTTATAAATTTCCTTATTATTTCTTTTTCTTATTCTCCGCCTCAAAACCATACCCATAGCCGTATCCATAACCATAATGTTTACCATAGCCATAACCGTATTTCTTACCATAACCGTAACCATAGGTGTTCTTACGTTTGCTCAGGTCGATTCCATTGATCACTACCGCCAACTTGTCAAATTTATGCTCGTCCCTAAGAACATTAATGTAGCAGAAAGCGGCTTTCGGGGTCACGTCCGCACGGCAGACATAAACACACATGTCGGCCACACGGCTTATTATGGCCGTATCAGTTACCATACCGATCGGGGCTGTATCCAGCAACACGTAGTCATAACGGGATTTCAATTGCTCTATCGCCTTCTCCAAGGTATCACGGGCTACCAGTTCCGTCGGGTTCGGGGGAATCGTTCCTCCTAAAAGGATATCCAGGTTCGGACTGATGCCGGAAGGCTGCACAAGATCAAAAAGATCCTTATCCTCCGGATCCATCAGATAATTAGATATTCCTTCCTGCCTTTTCGATAAATCGAAGACCTTATTCAAGCCCGGCTTACGGATGTCCATACCAACCACTACCACCTTCTTTCCCAAATAAGCCAAGCTGACAGCGAGATTTCCGGTCACGAAAGACTTACCTTCTCCGGGCTGCGTAGAAGAAAAAAGTATGACCTTTTGATCTTTCCGGAGCATAAAGAGCAGATTGGTCCGCAAACCTCGGAAGGTCTCCTCCATCATGTCGTTCTTATTCTCGCGCACCACGATCGCTCCCTTATCGGAGGATTTATGACCACACAAGGGCAATTCGCCCAAAATCGGAACATTCGTCAATTGCTCCACATCGCCACGATTCTCGATCTTATATTTCAATAATTCCACGACAAAGATGATTCCCACCGGAATAAACAGGCCCACCACAAACGCAGCCAATAAAAACACGAGCTTCTTGGGAGCCACAGGATCCTTCCCGGGTAATGGTTCCTCTACAATACGACCATTATTAGCCGTGGCTGCCAATGTGATCGCATTTTCCTCCCGCTTCTGCAACAGCATGATATATAAAGTCGCCTTGATTTCTTGCTGGCGAGAAATAGTCATGAACTCTTTCTCTTGCTTTGGAGCATCACTAATCCGGCTCTCAAATTTACTAGCCTGACGCTCAATATCTTTCTGGGCGATTTGTAGTCCTCGCAAGACACTATTCACGGTTGTCTCGACATTGCGTCTCATCGCCTCAACGCCGGTGTTCATGTTTATCACCGCCGGGTTATTTTCCGAAGAGGTACGTAATAAACGTTTACGCTCGATGATCATCGTGTTATATTGTTCAATCACCCTAGTGAGGTTTTGATCCTGTAACCCTACGTTTGCAGGAATTACCTCTTCCTTGTTGACCGGATCGTTGATATAGGTACGCAGAAATTGAACCAAGCTGATCTGTGTAGCGTTCTCCGTACGTTGCTGCTCATACTTGGAACTCTCTTGTAAGGCTAGACGGGCATCACTTGTCAAATCCGTCAGACCGGATCGTTGCTTGAAATCCGCCAACTCGCTCTCCGCCGTACCCAACTCATGGTTAATTATACCGATACGCTCCTCTATGAACTCAGCGGTTTTCTGAGCTACCTCATTCTTCTCATCGTTCGCATCTTGATTATAGAACGCAACCAAACGATTCACGAAATCCACGCCTCGCTCCTTTACTGTATTGTTCACGCTGATCTTCGCTATCGTCGTGGTCTGGGAAGAGGCGGTCACGCTCAAGTCTTTCATATAATCCTCGGCGGTCTCCGTCGGCGTATTTATGGTAACACGTAAAGCGATTTCCTCTTCTTCCATATACAAGGTATCGCCTTGCGTAAAGCTTAAAACACCCACAGGTGTTGGTAACACCGCCGGCAATTGATCAAATGCCTGTTCTATCTCTTGCTCTTCCTTATCTTGCACATATTCAGCCTTAACAGACAATTTTCCTGTTTTTGTAAATGTAAGATCCAGCTTAATCGGCTCCTCCAATTTATCGGCCTCTTCCGGTGTCATATAAATCCGCACCGGACTATTCTTATAAAGAGGTATCGCATAACCGAACGCTCGCTTTTCCGCTACACGAACATATAAATTCAGGTCGTTCACGACTTTTTTTATCAATGTACGGGATTTCAATATCTCCACCTCGTTATCAAAATTATTTGTCATGGAAAACATTCCCAAGTCTTGAATGGCCGCCAACGGATTGTTGCCCGAACCGCTTCGCTTATCCTCCTCCTTTATCAACACGGAACTGGAAATGTTATATACAGGCGTTTGATAACGAAGAAACAGGTAAGTGGCGATGCAACATATCAATATACTAGCCACAAACCAACGCCAATAAAAAAGGTATTTAAATAAAAGAGCGACCAAATCAATCTCTTGTTCCTCGTTCTCTATCCCAGTGTTATTATTTATCCGTTCGTCTATCATCTCTCTTAATTTTCAATTCTCAATTTTCAATTACTTAAGTATGTTTACCAACAGGCCGGCAATAGATACCAGAATCGAGAGTGAGCTTACCCAAAGGGTCGTGCTGTTACCGATATCGGAGTTCTTAGCCTTCGTCTTGTTCGGGGTCACGTAAATAATATCGTTTTGCTTCAGGTAATAATACGGGGAAGTCACGACTTCGGCATTATTCAAATTCAAGTTAATGATCTCACGCTTACCGTTCACGTCCTCACGGATCAGCTTGACGTTATCACGGACACCGTAAATCGTCATATCACCTGCCATCGCCAAAGCCTCCAGAACGTTCACCTTCTCGTTGCCGATCGTGAAGCTACCCGGACGGGCCACCTCACCCAACACGGAGATCTTGTAATTAGACATACGGACCGTAACGATCGGGGATTCCTTCAAATAAGGTTTCAAACGCTCACGAATCAAGTCCTCCGCCTCGTTCTTGGTGAGACCACCCACTTCCAAGCGACCGATAACAGGGAAATCGATCTCTCCTTTATTATTCACCAAGTATTGCTGCATGGTCGGTTGCGTGGTCGTACTGATATTTGTCAAAGCCGCATTGATTGGAGTCTGTACCGTCAAGTTGAATGGGGTCGCAGCCTTCGGGTCTGTCGTATTGACCGTGATGCTCAACAAGTCTTTTGGCATGATCTTGGCGTCATACAACGGAAGGGTCTCCTCAAAATCGTTCACTGCCTCTGGGTTTTGGAGATATGGTACGTTCTTGTAAGAAGTACAACTCGCTACCAATAGAGGTAGAGCTAATAAAAGTAGTAATCTTTTGATTTTCATATTATTTTGTTTTCTTTTTTTATTTCATTGAACACAGAATGATATGGATTTAGCGAAACAAACGAGAGAAAAGGCCTTTCGGTTTCTCCGGTTCGTATTCCGACTCGTATTTCCGCATTAAATCCTCATAGGAAAGTCTTTTACTCACCATCTCGTAAATCATACCCCAGTCCGGGAGACCACCAAGATTACGGTCATCAATAAAAATATCGGCCTTCAGCTTACGGGAGAAATGGTTGTTCAGGTTTTTCTCTTCTTCCGGATAATCTCGGTTCACGGCGTAAAACTCCAAGCCCCGCTCTCGGCAAAAGGTGACAGCCTCATCCAAAAGCTTGCCCTCTCGCACACTCCATAAGATCAGCTTGTGGTGTTCTGTTTGTAACTTTCTCAATGTCTCGAAAGCGAAAGGGATCTCCTTCCCTATCGCCGGATATTTATGCTCAACGATTGTTCCGTCAAAATCTACTGCGATAATCATTTATAATTCAGATTTATAACTACCGACTAAATTACTAATTCACTCCGTCCAATCTCGTGAATTGAGAGTTTTGGCTCTTGAACTCGGGGACGAAGGATTTCATCTCTTTCACCATAGGAAGAATATGTACATGAAGGGATAATTCAGCTAATAGATCAATGTGCTCTACCACATCCTTGTAGGCGTACTCCCGGACTGCTGCCACACGAATCTTCTCATGAGGGGTTTCCTTCGTATTCTCCTTGTTGCTCAATAGTTCCTCATATAATTTCTCACCGGGACGAAGACCTGTGTATTTAATCTCTATGTCTTTATCCACCTGCAAACCAGAAAGCTCGATCATACGCTTCGCTAAGTCAGCGATCTTGACCGGCTCACCCATATCAAAGATGAATATCTCGCCGCCCTTGCCCATCGTACCGGCTTCCAACACCAAACGGCAGGCTTCGGGGATTGTCATGAAGTAGCGGATGATATCGGGATGGGTTACCGTAACTGGGCCTCCTTTGGCGATCTGATCGCGAAAACGAGGTATCACGGAGCCATTACTTCCTAATACATTACCGAAACGGGTCGTGATAAACTTAGTGTTTCCCGCTAGAGCCCCCTTACTGATCGCCACACTCAAGCTCTGCACATATATCTCAGCGAGGCGCTTGCTACATCCCATGATATTCGTTGGATTAACGGCTTTATCCGTACTGATCATCACGAATTTCTCTACACCATAGCTTACGGCGGCATCCGCTATCACTCGGGTACCAAACACGTTGGTACGAACAGCCTCGCAAGGGTTCTCTTCCATCAAGGGGACGTGCTTATAAGCTGCCGCATGGAATACTACCTGGGGATGCCAATTGCGGAATACGTAATCTACACGGTCCGGATTCCGGACATCGCCTATGATAGGTACAAAATCCAGTTCCTTATACTTCTCCTCCAATTCCAGGCGTAAGTCATGCATCGGAGTCTCGGCGGCATCAAGGCAGATCAATTTCTTGATCGGGAAATGCGCCAGCTGGCGGCAGATCTCGCTACCAATGCTACCGGCCGCTCCCGTAACAAGGATCGTCTTATCTTTCAATAAGAGACCGATCTCGCCCAGATTTATACTGATCTCCTCACGACCCAGCAAGTCCTCAATACGGATATCACGGACTGAACGCTTCATTCCGCCCTCATGGACCTCCTCCATATCAGGAACCACGAGAGGCTTCAAGGAGGCCTGCTCGCAATAATGAATCAAACGATCACGTTCTCGTCGGACGGTCTTTATATTCGGGAAAAGGATACCATCCAAGTTATTTCTGGGGATCAGACGCAACAAGTCATCAATGTCCTCGATCTGGTAAACGGGAAGTTCCGCTATGCGAAGGTTCTTTTTAGCGCTACCAAACGTCAAGAAGCCGATGATGCTATAATTTTGCATGAATACTTGCCGGTTGGGTGATGTGGCTATCATCACGCTATCCTCATCCATACCGAACACCAGTACACGCTTGCGCTTTTTTCCAAGTTGGGACAACACGCTATTATATACATTAATCACGAATACACGTAAGGTGATCAGCAGAACAATCGTCAACATACAATCGGTTATCCCTCCCACCCAATATATAGAGGAATTGAAATTCGCCCTCAAAAGATGAAGCAGTATGAACATGAGGATGGATTTTGTGATGGCGACACCACCAATCCTCCATAGTCCACGTAGCGTGGAATGACGGATCACCCCGTGATAAACCTTGAACGTAAGAAAAGAAAGGATACTGGCCACAAAGGAAGCTATTCCTACCTTTAATACACTAATCCCGTTTATGTATACATGCATGATGGACAATAATCCCAGCACTCCTATCAAAGATACACATAGGGAAATGAAAAGATCCGCACAAAAAATGATCCAGCGGTTGATATACCGCAAATTTACCAGACGCCCCAGCGCTAAACGCCAGCGATTATAACGATATTTCACCTTTTCCATATTTGTTTTATTCATATCTATCTAACTATAATAATAAGCGACCGAACCTCTCAAGTGGTTGGAGTGGTATAAGCTAAAGCAAGAGTCTAGTCTATCGGTTAAAGAAAAAGGGACTCTCCTCGCTACTAGAGATAGCTGACCTCTTGATCGATATCGGCCGCCTAATTCTCATTTTCTAATTGCGACCTAGCGATAATATATTCTTGATTGGAGGCTCTCTTGAACCTCAGAAGTATCTTTAATCAATCTCCATGTCACGATCCATGGACGTGTTTTTTACTTCCTGCATCGGAAAATACCTCACCTCTTCCTTATGCCACTCCTTGTAACCGTCAAGCGTACGAGTAGGGACGGATAACCTACCGTAGTCATTGCCTTCGCGATGGAAAAGATGGTTACGTGTATAGGAACGTAACTCGCCATCTGTCCAAGAGACCATCACGATTGGAAACGGGTACGTGGTGAGGCTTAACGGGGTCACTAAGGTACGGGAAGATATTTGGCGTAACAGGTAAGCTGATTTCTCGAACGCCACCCAATACGGACCCGTACAGTAAAGATGGATGAAGGCACGATTATCCGACTCTCGCTTAAGAATCTCTTTCAAATGGTTTCCTAACAACGAGATAAGGCGTACTCCGGATCTATCCTCTTTTTTACCATAGTGCGTATCCATCTATGTGTATCATAATAGCTCTAGCAGGTCACGGGTGATATTTACTTTGGCACATCCCAGTAGATCTACACGGATCACAAAGTTAAGATTGCCATCCTCCACTTCCAGCACGTTACCTTCTAGACCATGCAACTTACCGCCGTTAATACGTACCCTCGCTCCAAGAGGCAGCGGACGGGGATCGATAATGACAGGCTCTTCGGAATCGTCCAGCATTCTACGGAGTTTCACCATCTGCTCATCCGGAATGAAGGCTACGGGGCGTATGCCTCCAGACCGTTCGCCAGCTATGTTTACCATGAAACGTTTGATATAAGGAAGATGCACGATCTCCTTCCTACGCAAGACATCGGTGCAACGGATGAATACAATGGAACGGAAGACGATCCGGTCTACTTGCTTACGCTTGCCGCTTGGCAGAAGACACATCTCTTTTTGGGAGGCTATATAAACCTCATAGTCCTTCTCGCCTTCCGGCTGACTGGCTATGCGCTTTTCCAGCTTGTCACGGCATAGTTTCTCGGACTTGTTGTTGACGATAGCGATGTACCAATGTTTCTGATCAGATTTTCGCCGTAACGGGTTTTCAGGAATGGTTCTTTCAACGCCTACGGCGTCGATACCCTCATGAGGTACCGAATTTACAACCGTTTTTACAACATTCGCTCGCATCTCGTTGATTGCTTAAAAGAGATAGTTTGATATATGCACCATAACCCTTTTTCGCCATGTGAGAAATTAGGCTACTTAGTGAGTAGCGCAAAAGGTGGGAGAATGGTTATTACTCAGTTATAGAGACGGAGCATGCTCCGTCTCCCACCGTCTGACAGTAATTTAAAACATCTTTTAGAGGGGATGAGACGGGGTATACCCATCTCTACAAGAATGTATGTTCGATTTTAGGGGGGGGACGTGATGATTTCGGAAATACGAGGCCATTTCGTCTCTATTGCCATGTCTATACATCAGAAATAAGAACGAAGATTTAACGAGAATCCAACTGGAAACACAAACAAACCCTAATGATTGCTTGTGTTTTGTTATTTTTTACTACATTTGCGGCGTGAAACAAACGCTACTCACTAAGTAGCCTCATCCCACTTTCGACACATAATTATAGACAC